>DATJYW010000001.1:0-4589 GCA_035499435.1 Candidatus Acidiferrales bacterium
TTTGTCTAAACCAATTTTGGTCTGGAGGGAAGAAATGGGCCAGCTATTCGCAGTCGAACTGATTTATCGCGGAGTGTTCCAAAAGACCCTGGCCAAGAACATCACGCGCGGGATCGTGCTGGCCGCGCACCAGGAGGGCAAGCCGGGCATCTCCTTCGGGCGTTACGGAGATTCGCCGGAACGCAACGGGATCCCGGCCAAGAGTTTTGCGATCGTGGCCAGCGACGACGAAACCCTGAAGCTCGGAATGGCCCACTACGAAGCGGGCCAGGTGGACGTCTCAATCGTTCTGGACGACTCGCTCGCCAAGGGCATCGAGTCCTGGGCCTGGGACGGGCAGCACGCCGTGAACGCAAGGGTAAAGCGCGGCGGGACGCTAATCGTCATTTCCACGCAGGACGCGAGCGCCCTGCTGAAACTTATCCATCGCAGAGATCAGGAATACAAACTTGCCATACTGCCGGGTATCGCCAGCTTTTCCGGCATGTGGGTATTCAAGGACGACCACACCGACGTGCGCGTGCTTGGCGCCATTGCCAAGGCGGCTCCGGAGCTGATGAATATCGCCGCGGTGGAGACCTACATCACCAACAAGCTGAAGAATCCTGTAAAGGTCCAATCGGCCCGCAGGGCCTACGACCGCTTCTCGACCGTCGAGGTCCTTCCCGGACAGGGAAACCCCGAGCCGCTGCTCCAGTTCGAACTGCCAAAGTGGAGCGAGATGCGCCAGGGCGCAAGCATCCAGGGCCAGCCGCAGGGCGGGCCGTATGAAGACCCGGTGACGAAAAAGCTGGGCGGCTTCCGGCCGGTGCGCAACGACAAGTACTTCAAGTATTCGGCGCGCTCGATGCGGCCGGTAGTCAACTTCGAGACCTGCACCAAGTGCACGCTGTGCTGGCTGAATTGTCCCGACGCCTCCTTCGACGTGACGCCGGACGGGACCTACGACGCGAACCTCGCGGCTTGCTGCGGGTGCGGAATCTGCGAAGAGGTCTGCCCGGTGGAGAACTGCATCACCATGGTGAGCGAAACCGCCTTCACCACGAACGACAGCCAGTGGGCGGCATTCAAGAAGGACAAGTGCGGCTACCTCGAATGGCTGCACGCGACCATCGAAACGGCACCCAAGGAGCGGTCGCACGGCTACCGCTTCCGCGGCCAGTACGAACACCAGATCCCGCAAGCGCTCGAGATCGCCGAGAAGAGCTGAGGCTCGTTAAAGGAGACGGAAATGGCAACTCTCACGGTACCCGTCAAGGAAACCAGGAAGTTCGAAGAGCAGGAAGCTCTGATCACCGGCGCGGAAGCCATTGCGGTCGCTTGCAAGCTGGCCAACGTGGACGTGGTCACGGCCTACCCGATTCGCCCGTACGACACGGTGATGCAATACATGAGCCAGCTTGTGGCGGATGGCGAAATGGATTGCGAATTCATCGTGGCGGAAGGCGAACACTCCCAGTTCGAGATCGTCAAGCACGCCTCGGCATGCGGCGCGCGCGTGTTCTGCGGCTCGAGCGGCGTGGGCTGGATGTACGCGATGGAAGCGCTCACGGTCACGCCGGCGCTGCGCATCCCGATGGTCGCGCTGGTGGGCAACCGCACACTGGACGATCCGGGAGCATTCGGCGTGGAGCACAACGACGCGCTGTCCGTTCGCGACCTGGGCTGGATGCTCGTGTGGGTGGACAGCGCGCAGGAAGCGCTGGACACCGCGCTGATCGCCTATCGCGTGGCGGAAGACCGCCGCATGTTCGTGCCGCTCGCGATCAGTTGCGACGGCGCTTTCCTTACGCACTCCCAGTCGCTGGTGAAGATCCCCGCGACGGAGCAGGTAAAGAAATTCCTGCCCCGCTACGACCGCGGCGATCTGCTGCTCCATCCCGACAACGTAATCTCCGTGGCGCCTCAGGCCAACGAGGACTGGGTGATGGAGATTCGACGGCAGAACTACGCGGTCACCGAGCGGGCCACCAGCGTGATCCGCGAAGTCTACGCGGAGTTCGAGGGCATCTTCGGCCGCAAATACGGCAACCCGTTCTTTGAGGAATACCTGACGGAGGATGCGGAGGTTGTGCTGCTCGGCATGGGCACGCTCTCCACGCCCGTGAAAGTGGCCATCCAGAAACTGCGGCAACAGGGCAAGAAGGTGGGCTTCGTCCGCCTTCGCTGGTTCCGCCCGTTTGCCGGCAAGGAAATCGCCAAGGCCCTGGAACGGTTCAAGGCCATCGGCGTGATCGAACGCGACCTCTCGCTGGGGTCGCCGGACCTCAGCGGCGTGGTGGCCACGGAACTTCGTTCCGCGCTGTACACCAACGCGACCTCGCGGCCTCCCGTGCTGGACTTCCTGTGTGGCCTCGGTGGCCGCGAGGTTCGCGTGGAAGACGTCGAGAAGATCACCGAACTTACTTTCCAGGCGGCCAGCGGGAAGCCCCAACCGCCCACGCAATGGATCGGACTGCGGGGATAAGCGCCTCAGGCGCCCTCCGAAAAGGCGAAAGGACACCAACCCATGAGCACATTGCTAGAAACCAATCCCACGCAGGAGCTGGCGCCCTTCAAGGGAGTCAAAAAAGTTCCCTTTGAAGAATACTTCACCACCGGTCACCGCACCTGTGAAGGCTGCGAATCCGCGCAGTTCATGCGCCTGCTGGCAAAGGCCGCCGGACCGCGCACCATCGTCCTGGGGGCCACGGGGTGCATGTACGTGGCGAACACGTCCTACTACAGCACGGTGTGGGGCGTGCCCTGGATGCATACGCAGCTCGGCGCCGCGGGATCGAGCGCCCTCGGCGCAGCGGCGGCCTTCCGCGCGCTGATGCGCAAAGGCGTGTTCAAGGATGAGCCCATCAACGTCATCGCCTTCTGCGGCGACGGTGGCGGAGCGGACATGGGACTCGCCGCAATTTCCGCGACGCTGACCCATCCGGACTACAACCTGCTGATCGTGATGTACGACAACGAGACCTATGCGAACACGGACATCCAGGTTTCCGGAACCTCGCCCTATGGCGCCAACACTTCGTTCAGCACCCCGGGCAAGGTGAAGCGGATCATGAACAACCGCTGGAAGAAGAACGTGGCCGGCCTGATGATTGCCGGACATCCGACGTGCAAATACGTGGCCACGGTTTCCACCTCGTACGCGCTCCAGGCCATGAATTCCGTGCGCCGCGCGCTTTCGATCGGCGGACCCACCTTCATCCATTGCCTGAACCCGTGCCCCAAGGGGTGGGACTTCGATCCCGCGCTCTCGCATGAGCTCGGCAATCTGGCCGTGAACACCGGGATCTGGCCGCTCTACGAAGTGGAAAAGGGCGAGTTGAAGCTGTATGGCAAGACCCGGGAAATCGCGGAAGGCAGATTCAAGCGGTTGCCGGTGGGAGACTACCTGCTGAAGCAGGCGCGCTTCGCGCACTTCACCAATGAGGACCTGGCTTACTTCCAGAACCAGGTGGACGACATGTGGAACAACTGGCTTGTACCCGGGGTGATCCCACTCCGCAAACCGGCGGAAGGCGCTGCGCCGTCCGCGTGACGTAACCAGAGTTTGCAGTACACCTCATAACTCGACCCAGGGCAGCCTGCCCTCCCTCCCCAGGCCCAACCGCAGGCTGGCCTGGGTCGAGCCTTCTCTGCCGAAGACACCCCGATTCCGAGCCGATCTTCCGGCACGAAATCGAGGCGGGTGTTGGGCTGAAACTTCAGCGCGTGAATACGAGAACGGTAAAGCTGTCGGGCAGCATCGGCGGGCGGGGGCGCGGATTGTCTTTGGTCGGCTCCGGGCGCGGGCCGAAATCCGCCGCGACCAGATACACCTCATGAGTTTTGGGGTCGAGCGCCATGGTCCTCGCGCTCCGTTGAGTCGGCACGTTTTCGATCACGCTGAATTTGTCCGCGGTGTCCTCGTGCACCACCGTCAACATGCCTTCGCCGCACGAGGCGAACGCGAACCCCGTACCGGGATCGAATCCGTTGGCGTCCACGCCATCGCCGATCGCCGGCGTGGCAATCACCTTGCCGCTGTCCGCATCGATCACGGCCATCAGCTTATTGCCGCACCCCGCGAACAGCCGCCGGTTTTCGGTGTCCATCGCCAGTCCGGAGGGCTCCTCGCAGGGCGCCATCGGCCAGCGGGACACGACGGTCAGTTTTGTTGCATCGATTACCGCCATCTCGGCCTTGTCTTCCACGTTGACGTACACGCGGCCCTTCCCGTCGGCCGCGGCGAACTCGAGTTTTCCGCCGATGGCCACGGTGCCGGCGACCTCGCCAGTCGCTGCATTGATTGCCGTGATGTCTCCACTGCGGCCGTTCATGGCCAGGACGCGCTTTGAGCCAGGGTCGTAAATGATGGCGTCCGGATTCTGCCCGGCCGCGGCGTGGCCAATGGTGGCGAGGGTCTTCAGATCGAAAATGGTCACATTGTTGGTGCGGCCGTTGGAGACGAAGCCGCGGTTGAATTCCTGCGCCAGCGCGATGCCATGGACACCGGGCGTGTCCGCAATCTCGCCGACGACCTTATCCGAATCCACGTCCACCACCATCACCCGCGTCCCGCGCGAAATGAACAGCCGGCGCGTTGCGCTGTC
>DATJYW010000002.1:0-3489 GCA_035499435.1 Candidatus Acidiferrales bacterium
CATGATGGATTGCGACACCACCGGCATCGAGCCCGACCTCGCTCTCGTGAAGTACAAGAAGCTCGTCGGCGGCGGCATGATCAAGATCGTGAACAACACCGTGCCCCTCGCTCTCAACCGCCTCGGCTATCAGCCCGAGGAAGCGCACGCCATCGTGGATTTCATCGACCGCAACGGCACCATCGAGGGCGCCCCCGGTCTCAAGACCGAGCATCTGCCCATCTTCGATTGTTCGCTCGCGCCGTCCGCCGCCTCGCGTTCCATTTCCTGGACCGGCCACGTGCGCATGATGGCCGCGGCTCAGCCGTTCCTTTCCGGCGCCATCAGCAAGACCATCAACATGCCGGAAAGCTCCACCGTCGAAGACATCATGCAGGCCTACACCGAGTCCTGGAAGCTGGGGCTCAAAGCCGTCGCCATCTACCGCGACAATTCCAAGCGCGCACAGCCTCTTTCCGCCAGCCAGGGCAAGAAGGACGAAAAATCCGCCGCCCCCGCTGCCGCGGCTCCTTCCGCTCAGCAGGAATTGTTCGCCGGAACGCGCCGCCGCAGGCTCCCCGAGACGCGCAATTCCGTCACCCACAAATTCAACGTCGGCGGCCACGACGGCTACATCACCGTCGGCATGTACGAGGACGGCGCTCCCGGCGAGATCTTCATCAAGATGTCCAAGGAAGGTTCCACCCTTTCCGGCTTCATGGACGGCTTCGCCATGTCCGTTTCCATCGGCCTGCAATACGGCGTGCCGCTCAAGTCGCTGGTGGACAAATTCATCAACACCCGCTTCGATCCTTCCGGCTTCACCTCGAATCCGGATATCCGCTACGCAAAGTCCGTGCTGGACTACATCGGACGCTGGCTTGGCGGGAAATTCATTTCGCGCGATTACCTCTCGTCTGTCGCTCCAGTGGAAAACGGCGAGAACGGCACCGCCACGGCCGCGGCTCCGCAGGGCGCAAAGCTGGAAGGCGTTTCCTCTCCGGGCTCGGTTGCCACCGCCGAGGAGGCGCCCACCTGCTCCAACTGCGGCAGCCTCATGACCCGCAACGGAAGCTGCTACAAGTGCGGCAACTGCGGCGAAACCTCCGGCTGCAGCTAGACACGCGAAACAACCCGGGGAATAACGAGGCCCACCCGCGCGGGTGGGCCTTTTTTTGCGGTTTGATGTGCGAGAAAGGACCTCAGGTCCGCCGTTCTCCGGCGCACAACGCCGGACAACGGCGGGATCTGAGCTACACTCGATCTGGCGCGGGCGGCGCGCATCTGGGCGATGCGTCCCTGGAACTGGCGGGTGAGGTGGGGAACGATGCCGCCAGATTACGGCCGGGGGAGATCCAGCAGCACCACGTCCGAGTGCTCCTGCACTCGTTCGAGGACAACTTCACGGGCGTCTGGGGAGATGTCGAAGTCGGAAATCTCGAAGTCCGGAGTGAAGTCGGTGAGTTGCCGTTCGGCACCCGTTTCGAGGTCGATGAGCCAAAGATTCTTATGTTGAATCTGTCCTCGCAGGAACACGAGCGCGTGTCCTCCAGGCAGAAAGGCCAGATGCCGGGCCCCGCGGGTCAGAGTGAGGGGCGGCAGGGGATGCGCCGCGGCCTCGTTCGTGACGGCTTTCACCGAAAATGTAGTGCCAATGTCCGGCCCCGAGTAGAGAATGAAGCGGCCGTCGGGCGCCCACACGGGATCGACCGAGTATTCCCGAAGAAAAACAGCGGGGGAGCGATTGTCGACCGGCACACGGAAGAGATGTGGAACGCCGTGATCCACAACGGCCGAGAGGATGGAACGGCCGTCCGGCGCCCATGCGGGATCGCCCTGCAATTCCAGCGAATCGGCCACGACCCTCGCGTTCGTGCCGTCGGCCCGCATAATGCACAAAAGTGTCTGCCCGTGCAGCCGGACCGAAAATGCGACGGACGATCCATCGGACGAGATTGCCGGGCCGCCAAAGACTTGGGCTTCCGGAGCACTCCACAGCTCCGTACTGGTTCCGTTGGCGAGCTTCCAGATACTCTCGCGGGCGCCGGTAGCGGAAACATACAAGAGATAACCAGGACCCAGCCGGGGCGAGAACCCCGTGCTGGTTGTCAGCGAGACCTGAGCGGCCGCCGATAGTCCGGCGGGAGGATCAGCAATCGGCAGGCGCCACAGGGTTTTCTTCGGACTTGCGAGCGTGGCCACCAGGCGGCGGGCGTCAGCGCTCGCTGCCAGCGAGGTGTAATGGTCAAGGCTCGAGCTCAGCCGGTGGGAAACACGGCGCTCTACATCCATGCTATAAAGCCACGGCCCTGAGCCGTCGGCGTCGCTGGCGAGGTACATCAGCGTGCGCCGATCCAGGAGGACGGGGTAGATCACGCGCCCGTTGTGCGCGGTGATCCGTTCCGGGGCTCCGCCGGTGGGTGTGATGCGCCAGACGTCCAGTCTGTCCGGCAGGGCGCCCTGAACGAAATAGAGAAACGACATGTCGGGCGACCACAATGGAAAGTGTGAGTGGAGCCCGGCGGGCGCGGTATAGATGGGCCGGCCGCCCGGTCGCGGGGCGCCTTCTGAGATGAAAAGCGGGTCTCCGGATCCGGCCGTGTGGTAGGCGAGCCGGGAGCCATCCTTCGACCAGTCGTATTCGGCAGCTCCTTCGAGGTAGGGTTTCGGTTGTCCGCCAAGAGTCGGCACCGCCCAGATGCTAATGTCGCTGCCGGTCTCTCCGTTCTTTTTGCGAACCCAAAAAGTGACGAAGGCGCCGTCGGGCGTGAACCCCACGGTGCGGATCGAAGGGTTGACGAGTTCCGGCACGCTCCCGCGGGTCAGGTTGTGGAACTGTCCGGAATCGACCTGGGTAACCCAGACGTCCATCTGTCCGTCATGGTCCGAGAGAAACGCCACAAACTGACCGTCGCGTGATATCGCAGCGGCCTCCCCCACTCCTTCGAAGTCCGTGACGGCATGAAATCGCGCGTCAGCGATCGGGTTTCGCCAGAAATACTCCCTCTTCTGAAGCCAGAGGCCTGTGCCAATCGCCAGAACGACTCCGGCCACTGCCACCGACAAAACAAACTTCCATTTCCTCACCAAGGTCGCTATCGCCGGGCGTGGCGGCGCTTCAGAAGGATTGGGCGAGGGAATGTCGCTTCCCTGCTCCTGCTCGGCTCGAAGATTCCGACCACGCGCCCATGCATCCAACTCCGCCCGGAAAGCGTAGATCGAGCCCATCTTGTCATGCAGATGCCGGTGAACCGGCATACCCTCCCGCTTCTCCCACCGTTGCACTGTCGTCACGTCGCGATTGAGGTAGGCCGCGATTTCCTTCCACGAATCCAGACGGTCTTCGCCAGGCTTTGCGGATGGCGACGTGCCAGGGGATGAGTCCTCCATGCGCTCTCCTTATTGGTCCGCGGTCCGTCGGGAGCAACCCGGATTGTAATGTCCGCCCCAGGGGGCGGCAAGACACGGCATTCGGCTGCAAATGGCGGCAACTGCTGCTCTTCTGTGCCT
>DATJYW010000003.1:0-10328 GCA_035499435.1 Candidatus Acidiferrales bacterium
ACCAACCGGATATCGTAGCTCTGCCACTCCCCGGCGGGCTTGCTCGCATTTACGCTCGGCTGGACGCGGCTATACAGGGCCGCCGCGCCGTGCGAATTCGGCGGCTTGCCGTAGTCGTCGATGATTTGAATCTCGTACCGCCCCCGCAGGCCGATTCCGCTGTTCGAGTGCTCCACGATCCTAAAATCCACGTGCAGTTTGAAATTCCAGAATTTCTGTGTGGAGATGATGTCGGTTGTCGGCGGCGCGTTGCGCAGCACGCCGTCCTGCACGGTCCACTTCATTTCGACGCTGGGATTGAGCGCCGTCCACCCGGTAAGGTCCTTGCCGTTGAACAGCTGGATGGGCTTGCCTTCCTTCCACGAGCCATCGTCTTTGTCCTTGATCACCGGCGCGCGGACGCCGGTCCAGGTGGTGTTGTTGAACGTGCCCTCCAGCTTCCCGTTGACCAGCCGCGCGTGGTACTCGGGCGACTGCGTGCCGGCCCCGCCTCCGCGACCCGGACGATTGAAGCTGAACCGCAGCTCGCCGTTTTCCACCGCGATGTGGTCGACCACATTGCGATCGCCCCCGTGGTCGCTGACGAAGAAGCCCGATGGATTGGCCGTGCCCATCCCGGTGAGCTCCAGCCACCATGCCTTGGGCCGCGGCTGGGTGTTGTTCGTGATGTCCCACCGCCCGTTGAAATCCGAGTCGGCGCCCAACAAAGGAAGGGCCAATAACAGGGTGAGCAGATGTCGCATATGTGAGCTACTATAACCCGCTAGAGCGCCCCCAGCGTCAGCTTGATCGCCTGCTTCGACCACACCCGATCGAACTCGCGTTGCAGCTCTTCCATGCCATCGCTTTTATTCTGTGCTTTCAGCGACTCCATCAGCCCGAAGAGCACAAACCCGTTGCGCGGGCTCCGAATGAGAGCCTCCCGAAAGACCTGCTCGCCCTCGGCGGCCCGTCCCGCGCGCACCAGCGCCGCGCCCAGCGACTCGCGGACCGGGTAATACCATTCCGGCGGCTCGTCGTAGGTGAGCGCGTCCTGAATCTCGACCGCTTTCCGCCAGTGTTCCACTTCCTTGCCGCTGTCGGCGGATGTTCGTGCCGCGAGAATCTCGGCGGCGATCGTCAGCACGTCGCGCGCCTTGCTGAAGCCCCACCCGCGGTCAGCCGGCACCTTGGCCCGCGCGGCTTCGAACGCTTCCAGCTCCCTTGCGGCGCCCTTCCCGTCGCCGCGTGCCGCCAGGGCCAGCGTGCGCCCGTAGTGCCAGAGCACCTCCGTGCACAAGAGCTTTTCCGGAGGCTGCTTCATCCGGAGCATCTCGTCCCATGCCTGCGTGCGCACGCGCGCGAAGATGGCTTGGGATATGAACGCGTCTGCCATCTCGCCCAGCATCTCGACCATCGGAGTCATCGCGGCGGCCACCGTGTCCGCGGCCTTGATGGCTTCCGCCTGGCGCCCCTGCATCCAGCGCGCGTAGGCCACGAAATGCAGGTTGTGCACATAGTACGGAGTGTACGTGCCCGCGGTCACGTTGCTGGCCGCCATGTATTCGCGATCCACCCCGGACGCTCGCTCGTTGAGCGACGCCGCCAGCTCGTAATCGCCGGTGCGCAGCCAGATGTGCGCCGGCATGTGAACCATGTGGCCCGCCCACGGCACCGCGCCCATCAACCGCTGCGCGCTGGGAATCGCCCGCTCCGGCGTGCGCGACGATTCCACCGCGTGGATGTAGTAATGATTCGCGCCGGGATGCTCGGGCCAGCGGCGCATCACCTCTTCCAGCACGTGCTCGGCCTCCGGCATGCCCGCTGCGGGCGTGCCGTCCGGCCCGTACCAGTGCCAGCGCACCGGAATCATGAGGCTCTCGGCATAAAGAGTCTGAGCATCGAGGTCGTCCGGATAATCGGCCGACAGCTTTTTCGTCGCCGCTGTGTAAAGCTCGGGCTTGTATTCCGGACACCACGCGCCCGCGGCTTCCACATATGCGCGCTCGCGGGGCGGCGCGACGCCGAACGTCTTCCGGCCGGCCGCGACCGCCTCGCACGAAGACTTCAGGTCCACCGAAGGGTCGCCATCCATATTGATATACGGACCCTGCGCCATCGCCATCCCCCAATAGGCCATGGTCGCCGAGGGATCGAGCTCGCTGGCCTTGCGGAACGAGCGCAGCGATTCGTAGCGGTTGAATCCGTACAACAGCGCCAGCCCCTGGTCGAAGTATTTCTGAGCGTCCGCGTTGGAAGTGGTGATCGTGTGTCGCCACGCGCCCAGGCCTTTGTACAGTGCCACCGGCTTCTCGGAAGGCGGCGCCATTTCGTGATGCTGAGCGGCAGCCAGCACCGGAAGCAGGCAAAGAACAAATCGACGCATATCAGTGTGCGAATCTCTTGAAGAAAGAATCGTCCTTCCATCGCGGGCGCGCGGAATCGTCGGCAACCCGCTCCAGCAGGTTGGCGATGATGTGGTTGAACTGCGCGGCTGCGGCTTTATCCACAGGCTGGTTCAGGTCGTCGTTGGGCTTGTGATACCGGTCGCGGATCCAGTCGTGGAAAATCTTGTCTTCCGGCGTGCCGAACTCGTAGCCGAACTTGAAGGCCAGCGAGGGCACACCGTTGCGGATGAAGCTGTATTGGTCGCTGCGGATAAACCGGTTTTGATCGGGCTCCTTGTCGGCCTGCACCTCGACCCCGGCGGCTTTCGCGGCCTCGCGAATCGCGTCTCCCAGCGTCGATTCGGCGAGCCCCTGCACTTCGAGAAACTTAAGCGGGAACAGCGGCATGAACATGTCAAGATTGATATCCGCCACGATCTGCTTCTTATCGATCGTGGGGTGCATGGCGAAATATCGTGAGCCGAGTTCGCCCTTCTCTTCCGCGGCCACCGCGAGAAAAAGGATCGACCGCTTCGGCTTCGCCCCGGACTCATGCAGCAGCCGCGCGATCTCCAGAATCGACGCGATGCCCGACGCGTCATCCATCGCGCCGTTGTAGATGTTGTCGCCCTCGATCGGCCGCCCGGTACCGAGATGGTCCAGGTGCGCGGACATGATGACGTACTCGGTCTTCAGCTTGGGGTCCGAGCCGGGCAGCACGCCCGCGACATTCGGCGCCTCCACCGTATCGCGCCGCACCGCCGCCTTCGAGCGCAGCGTGCCCACAAGCGGGAATTTCGGCAATGGCCGGTTCTCCTGCGCCAGCTTCAAAATCTCCTCGAACGTGTGTCCGGACCCCTCGAAGAACTTCTCTCCGCCGCGGCGCGTGATCGTGACCGCGAGCTTCTGTCCCGTGGACTCCTGCAGATTCGGATCGGCCAGCAGGAACGTTCGCTGTGCTCCGCGTCCTCCGCCTCCTCCGCGTCCCCCCGGTGCGCCGTTCGCGTTCTCCGGATTCGCGCCCGTGGGTGATCGCGGATTCATGATGGTGGCGCTGCCGATCGCGCCCGCGGCCTTGAGCGTGTTCCACCGCTCCACCGCGCTGCCGAAATGCGATTTCACCGGCCCGGACGCCTCCACCGGTCCGGGGGCGTTGACGTACACGGCGATCTTGCCGTGCAGGTCAAACCCCGCGAGCTCATCGTATTTGGCCTCGGGAATCCGCAGGCCGTAGCCCACGAAGACCATCGGGGCCTCGAGCGCCGGAGCGAGATCCGCCCGCGTGCTGAGCGCGGCGTCCGCGCGCTCCAGGGCGATCTCGGCGCCGCCGCGTACCAGCGTCAGGCTGGATTGATCTTCCACAAGCTGCCGCGTCTCGAACTTCACCGGCTGCAGATAGCCGTCCGTGCCCGCGGGTTTGAGCCCGTAGGTCTCCATTTTGCCCGAGACATATTTCGCCGCCTCCCGATAGCCGTCGCTTCCGGCTTCGCGCCCCTGCAGCTTGTCATCGGCAAGAAACTGGATGTGCGCCCACCACAGGTCGCCTTCGGCCACGAAATCGGCGGCCATGAGGGCGGCGGCCCCAAACAAGACAAGGATAGACTTTCGCATGACCCCTCGATACTCCGAGCCAAGATACCATGAGCGATGATGCATGCGCGCGACCGGACCTCTTCCAGCAGCCGTGGGCTACGTCAAACGAATCGTCTGCCTGGCGAACTCGCGTAAGTACGCCGGGCGGTGCATCGCGGGCAAAGAAATCCGCCCGGATGGATCCGGCGCATGGGTGCGCCCGGTGAGCGCCCGCACCACCACCGAGCTCGCCCGCGACGAGCGCCGCTACCGGGACGGCAAGGACCCGAAGATCCTCGACATCATGGACGTTGCCCTGCGCGAGCCTGCCCCGCACCTCTACCAGACCGAGAACCACCTCGTCGATGCGGTCCGCGGCTACCGCAAGGTTGGCGAGCTTCCTTGGGATCGCATCGGCGCACTCCTGGATGAGCCTGAGACTCTCTGGACGAACGAGAGCTCGTCCCGATTCG
Source organism: Candidatus Acidiferrales bacterium (assembly GCA_035499435.1). Lineage (GTDB taxonomy): Bacteria > Acidobacteriota > Terriglobia > Bryobacterales > Bryobacteraceae > Solibacter. Next base: position 4,412 of record DATJYW010000003.1, read on the forward strand.
GCTGCAACGACCGCGTCGCCGCCGCGCAGGCGGCCGGGCTCACCTGGTCGCTCGCCCTGATTCGCCCCGAGACTCTCAGGATGAGGGTGCGCATCGAAGGCGGCAAACCCCGCGTGCGTGCCCGCTTCCAATATCGCGGCGTGCCCTACATCTTCGGCGTCACCGACCCCTTCGTCGAATGGGCCTGGCTCAAGCAGCCCGACGGCGAGTATCCCGTGCAGGACGCCGTGCTGTGCGTTAGCCTCGGCGAGCCATTCACCGACGGCTATTGCTATAAACTGGTCGCAACGGTCCTCACGCCGCCATCCATCCCCCAGCCATGAGCGACTGCGTCTTCACCATCGGCCATTCCACGCACGAGCTGGAGCGCTTCATCGAGCTGCTGCGCGCTCATCAGATTACCGCCGTCGGCGACGTGCGCTCCAATCCCTACAGCCGCATGAATCCCCAGTTCAATCGCGAGCCGCTGCGGGCAGTCCTGACTGCCGCCGGAATCGCATACGTCTTTCTCGGTCAGGAATTGGGCGCGCGCAGCGACGACCCGGCCTGCTACCTCGCCGGCAAAGTGCAGTATGATCGCCTGGCGCGTACGGCGCCGTTCCACGCGGGGCTGGAGCGTGTGCGCGAGGCCATGGCTCGCTATCGCCTGGCCTTGATGTGCGCCGAAAAAGAGCCGCTCGAGTGCCACCGTGGAATTCTGGTGTCGCGCCATCTCGAAGCTGCCGGGATCCCGGTGTGCCACATCCTCGCCGACGGCTCGCTCGAATCGCATGACAATGCCATGCAGCGCCTGCGCGCGCAGCTCAAGCTCCCCGAGAGCGACCTGTTCCGGACTCCCGAAGAAGTTTTGGAGGACGCGTACCGCATGCAAGGTGAGCGGATCGCCTACGAGACGGCATGAAACTCTTCACCATCGGCTTCACCAAAAAATCCGCCGAGCAGTTCTTCACGCTGCTGAAGAACTCCGGCGCCCGCCGCCTGGCCGATGTCCGCCTGAACAACAGCTCGCAGCTCGCCGGATTTAGCAAGCGCGACGATCTGCGTTACTTCGTGAAGGCCATCTGCGGCATGGACTATGTCCACCTCCCCGAGCTCGCGCCGACCGAGGCCATTCTCGATGCGTTCAAAAAGAAGAAAGGCGATTGGAAGCTGTACGAACAGCAGTTCCGATCGCTGATGGTGGAGCGGCGCATCGAGGACACCGTGGAGAAGAAGCTACTCGACGGCGCCTGCCTGCTTTGCAGCGAAGAGACACCCGAGCATTGCCACCGCCGCCTGGTCGCCGAATACCTGAACGAAAAGTGGGGGGGCGTGGAGATCGTGCACCTGGTGTAGTCGCCTATCCCGCCACCGGCTCGATGCACTCCGGCCCGCAGATCTGCTCCAGCGCTTTCCGGAACTCCCGGTCCGGACGCACCTTCGCCGGCACGTCCAGCAGCACTGCAAAATCCCGCGGCGCCTCGAGCCGCAGCCTCACGCTCGTCTGACCCGGCTTGCGCCTGAACAGCTCGTCCAACGCGCTGGCCCGTTCCGTCAGCCCATTGCGAATCCACACGCGGATCGAGATCACTTCCGGCAGATCCACCCGCGCATTGTCCAGCGCCACCACATCCTGCACCGAAATCTTCGGCGCCGCGTTCTCCTCGGGCAGCACCAGCCCGCGCACCATCACCGCCTGGTCCTCGACGATCTGCGCGGCCAGCCGCTCGTAGCTGGTCGCGAAACACATCGCGTCGATCGAGCCGCTACGGTCCTCGATGGTCATCGCCGCCCACGGCTTGCCTTCCTTGTTGCGCTTCCGCGTGATCCCGGTCAGCACGCCGCACAGCACGACCTCGGCATTCTTCGTCAGCCCCTCCAGCGTGCCGCTATCGTACGTAGCCAGCTCGCTGACTTTATCGGCGTACCGATCCAATGGGTGTCCCGTCACCCAGAACCCGAGCATCTCCTTTTCCGCGGCCAGCTTGTCTTTCTCGATCCAATCCGGCACGTTGGGCAGCGGCGCGGAATGCTGTTCCTCGCCGCCCATCACCTCGCCGAACAGGCCCACCTGCCCGCACTCCCGGTCGCGCTGCACCCGCGCGCCCGCGTCCATGGCGCTCTCGATGGCCGCGAATTTCTGGCTGCGCGTTCCTTCCAGCTCGTCCATCGCCCCGGCCTTGATCAGGCTCTCGATCATGCGCCGGTTGACCGCGCCCAGGTCCACCTTCTCGCAGAACTGGTAGATCGAGATGAACCGGCCCTCCTGCTCGCGAGCCGTGCGGATCGCCTCCACCGCGCTCTGCCCCAGGTTCTTCACCGCGCCCAAACCGAATCGGATCCCTCGGTCGCCTCCCGACGCCTCGCCATCGGGCGTGAAACTCCACTCCGAGTGGTTCACGTCGGGCGGCAAGATGCGGATGCCCATTTCGCGGCACTCGTTGATGTACTTCACCACCTTCGCCGTGTTGCCCGTCTCCGATGTCAGCAGCGCGGCCATGAAGTCCACCGGATAGTGCGCTTTCAAATACGCCGTGACGAACGCCAGGTAGGCATACGCCGCCGAGTGCGACTTGTTGAACCCGTAGCCGGCGAACTGCTCCATCAGGTCGAAAATCTTCTCGATCTTCTTCTGCGGGAACCCGCGCTCCAGCGCCCCTTTGACGAACCGCTCGCGCTGCTTGGCCATCTCCTCGGGCTTCTTCTTGCCCATGGCGCGCCGCAGCAGGTCGGCATCGCCCAACGAGTACCCGGCCAGGCGATTCGAAATCTGCATCACCTGTTCCTGGTACACGATCACGCCGTAGGTCTCTTCCAGCAGCTCCTTCAGCTCCGGCAGATCGTACTGCACCGCGCGCCGGCCCCACTTGCGCTCGATGAAGTCGTCGACCATCCCGCCCTGGATCGGACCGGGCCGGTACAGCGCGTTCAACGCGGTCAGATCCTCCAGCCGGCTCGGCTGATAGCGCCGCAGAATATCGCACATCCCGCCGGATTCGAACTGGAACACGCCGCTGGTGAGGCCCTTGCAGAAGATTTCGTACGTGGCCTTGTCGTCCAGCGGCAAATCCTCCGGCACTAGGTCGACGCCGTGCCGCTTCGAAATCAGCCGCAGCGCGTCCTGGATCAGGGTCAGCGTCGTCAGCCCGAGAAAGTCCATCTTCAGAAGCTGGAGTTTCTCCAACCCGCCCATGTCGAACTGCGTCACGATTTCGTCGCGGTTGGTCTTGTATAGCGGGACCAGGTCTTTCAGCGGCTCGGGCGAGATCACCACGCCCGCGGCATGCACCGAGCAGTTGCGCGCCAGGCCTTCCAGGCGGAGCGCCACCTTCAGCACCTCGTCCACGCGCGAGTCCTTTTTCGCCGCCTCGTTGAACCCGGGCTCCTGGTTGATGGCCTCCTGCAGCGTGATGTTGAGGACTCCGGGCACCATCTTGGTGATCCGCTCCACGTCGGCGAACGGCATCTCCAGCACACGCCCCACGTCCTTGATCGCCGCCCGCGCGCCCAGCGTGTTGAACGTGATGATCTGCGCCACCTGCTCCCGGCCGTACTTCTGCGTGACGTACTGGATCACCTCGCCGCGCCGGTTCATGCAGAAGTCCACGTCGACGTCGGGGAAGCTGACGCGCTCGGGGTTGAGGAAGCGCTCGAACAGCAGCCCGTATTGCAGCGGGTCGATGTCGGTGATCTGCATCGCGTAGCTGACCAGGCTTCCGGCGGCGCTGCCGCGGCCCGGCCCCACCGGGATGCCCTGCTCCTTCGCGTAGCGGATGAAGTCCCAGACGATGAGGAAGTACCCCGAGAACTTCATCGACTGGATCATCTTGATTTCGCGATCCAGGCGTTCGGCATACTCGGCCAGGTCGTGCTTGAGCATACCCTTGGCGCGCATCGCCTCCAGCCGCCCGCGCCGCTTTTCGAATCCCTGCCGCGCGACGTATTCGAAGTAGGTGTCGGTGGTGTGCTCGGCCGGAATCTCGAAGCGCGGGAACGGGTCCTTCACCTTCTCCAGCTTCACCAGGCAGCGCTGCGCGATCTCCCACGTGCGATCCAGCGCCTCTTCGATCTCGCCGAACAACTCCATCATCTCCGCGCGCGACTTCAGGTAGAAATCGGGCGTGTTCCAGCGCATCCGGTTCGGGTCGTTCATGCTCTTTCCGGTCTGGATGCACAGCAGAATCTCGTGAGCGCGCGCGTCGTCTTTTCGCAGATAGTGCGAATCGTTGGTCGCCACCAGCGGGAAGCCCGTCTCGCTGGAGAGCCGCACCAACTGCGGCGTGAGCCTACGGTCCTGCTCCAGGTGGTGGTCCTGTACTTCAAGGAAGAAGTTGTTCTTTCCGAAGATGTCGCCGTACTGGTGCGCAAGCCGCCGCGCGTCGTCGTACTTCTCCGAAAGGATCGTTTCCGGAATGTGCCCCCGCAGGCACGCCGACATGCCGATCAGGCCGGCAGAGTGTTGCGAGAGCAGGTCGAGATCGATGCGCGGCTTGTAATAGAAGCCGTCCAGGTAAGCCGTTGATACCAGCTTGATCAGGTTACGGTAGCCTTCCTGGTTTTCGCAGAGCAGCACCAGGTGGTTGTAGCGGTCGGTCTCGCTGCGCGTCTTGTGTCCCTGCTGCGAAACGTACACCTCACAGCCGATCACCGGATGCACGCCCTTGTCCTTGGCGGCATTATAGAATTCGACCGCCCCGAAAAGATTGCCGTGATCGGTCATCGCCACCGCCGGCATCTTCTGCTCCGCGACGATGTTCATCAATTGCTTGATTTCGCACGCGCCGTCGAGCAGTGAATAATCGGTGTGGCAATGCAGGTGGACAAAGGACATCCGTGCTACCGCTTCCTTGGGGAGGTGGGAACTTCCATTTTACCGTGAGCGGCGGTCTTGGCATACACTGTATCCAATGCGCTGTCTGGGCTGGGTGCTTTTCGCCGTTCCGCTGCTCGCTCGGACGTATTCCGTCGACGGCATCGTGGTCGCTGTCGACCCGGTAGCTCGCACCATGCTCGTCTCTCATCGCCCCATCGAGCACTACATGCCCGCCATGACCATGCCCTTCCACGTGGCAGCCGAATCCGATCTCGCCCCGCTACGCCCCGGCTCGCGCGTTCAGTTCGATCTGACCGTCGATCGCGATCGCTCCGTAGCCCGAAACGTGCGCGTCACGGGCCAAAGCGAGATCCGCCCTGCCGCGCCGCCGCTCGCCATCGGCAAGCCTCTCCCCGCGTTCCACCTCGCCGATCAGGATGGCCGCCCGGTCTCGAATGACGACTTACACGGCAAAGTCGTCGCCATCGACTTCATCTACACCCGCTGCCCCCTGCCCGACGTCTGCCCGCGCCTCTCCGCCAATTTCGCGGCGATCGCGCGCCGCTTTGCCGGCCGCGTCCTGCTGCTGTCGGTGACCGTGGATCCCGACTACGACACACCTCCCGTGCTCGCCGCCTACGCACGCCGATGGGGCGCCGACCCTCGCACCTGGCGCTTCCTGACCGGAGACGTTGCGGCGCTCGCCGCCGCCCTCGGCGAGGTCTACTGGTTCGACGAAGGCTCCATCGGCCACAACTCGATGACTTCGATACTCGGCCGCGACGGTCGCCTTGCCGCCGTCGTGGAAGGCGCCGGATATCGGCCGGACCAACTTTCCGATCTGATTGCCCGCCAACTGGAGGACCACCCATGAAGCCTGCTCTCGTTTTCCTGCTCGCCCTGTCCGCTGCCGCCCAGGCGCCTAAAGGCGATGATTGCGCGCCGCCGCCGAGCGCCCTCGCTCCCACTCTTCCCGCGAAGCTCCTGCCGGGCATGGGGACCGTGCATCTGCCCATTACCACCGTAAGTCCGGAGGCCCAGCAGTTCTTCGATCAGGGCGTGGCGCAGATGCATTCGTTCTGGGCGCGCGAGGCGGAGCGGAGCTTCCTGCAGGCCGCCGCTCTC
>DATJYW010000004.1:0-19960 GCA_035499435.1 Candidatus Acidiferrales bacterium
CATGCCACTGGCGCGCAATCCCGTTCTTGGAAGGGAACTCAGTCTTCATTGACACACACTTCTCCAGCTATGCTCTCAGTCTGCAAAATACTTAGCTTACGGGGTTTGACACGGGATTGTCAAATCCCGCCCACATCCCCCAACTCCCTCAAACCGATCCGCCGAAAGCGCGTCTTTCCAGGGGTACAGTGAAGAGAGGAGCCTCGCCTTGCTGAAGACCGTTTCCTTCGTCCTTCTCGGCGCCTGCGCGTTGTGCGCCCAAACCGCGCCGCCCAATGCTTCCATGATCCGCTTCGACGTCAAAGCCATGGACAAGACCGCCGACCCCTGCCGGGACTTCTACCAGTACGCCTGCGGCGCCTGGCTGAAAGCCAATCCGATCCCGCCCGACCAGCCGCGCTGGGGTCGCTTCGACGAGCTTGCCGAACGCAATCGCGATACCCTCCACGAGATTCTCGAGGAAGCCGCCAAGCCTGCCCCCGGGCGCGACGCCGACACCCAAAAGATCGGCGACTACTACGCCTCGTGCATGGACGAGAAGGCCATCGACGCCAAGGGGCTCGCCCCGCTCCAGCCGGAGCTCGATCGCATCGCTAACCTGAAGGACAAAGGTCAGCTCGCCGAAGAGATCGCCCACCTGCACCGCATCGGCATCCCTTCCCTCTTCGATTTCTCCAGCGGCCAGGACTTCAAGGATTCCACCCAAGTGGTCGCCCAGCTCGACCAATCCGGCCTCGGCCTGCCCGATCGCGACTACTACTTCAATACCGACGCCAAGAGCGTCGAGCTGCGCCAAAAGTATCTCGCGCACGTCCAGCGCATGTTCGAGCTCGCCGGCGACAAGCCCGACTTGGCGAAAGCGCACGCCGAAACCGTGATGCGCCTGGAGACCGCGCTCGCCAAAGGCTCGCTGGATCGCGTCTCGCGGCGTGACCCGGAGAAAATCTACCATCCGATGGACAAGGCCGAGCTGGCCAAACTCACGCCCGCCTTCCAATGGGCGCAGTACTTCACCGGAACCAGGGCGCCGGCCTTCAACAACCTGATCGTCTCGTGGCCGGACTTTTTCACAGCCGTGAATTCCGAGATCCAGAACGCGCCCCTCGAAGACTGGAAAATCTACCTGAAATGGCACACCCTGCACAGCGAAGCGCCGCTCCTGCCTACCACCTTCCTCAAGGAGAATTTCGATTTCTACGGCAAGACCTTGAATGGCATCGAACAAATGCGGCCGCGCTGGAAGCGCTGCGTGGATTTCACCGATAACCAGTTGGGAGAAGCCCTCGGTAAAAAGTACGTCGAGAAAACCTTCGGCGGCGATGCCAAGGAGCGCACGTTGAAAATGGTGCGCGCCCTCGAGACCGCCATGGGCCAGGACATCGAAAAGCTGACCTGGATGACTCCCGCCACGAAAAAGGAAGCCATGGTCAAGCTGCACGCCATCACCAACAAGATCGGCTATCCGGACCAGTGGCGCGACTATTCCAGCGTCGAGATCAAGCGCGGCGATGCCATCGGCAACGGCTTCCGCGCCGACACGTTCGAATTTCAGCGCCAGCTCGACAAAATCGGCAAGCCCGTGGATCGCAAGGAATGGAGCATGACGCCTCCGACCGTCAACGCCTACTACGATCCGCAGATGAACAACATCAACTTCCCGGCCGGAATCCTGCAGCCGCCCTTCTTCGACAACGGCATGGACGACGCCGTGAATTACGGCGGAATCGGCGTGGTGATCGGACACGAGCTGACGCACGGCTTCGACGACGAAGGCCGCCAGTTCGATGCCGAAGGCAATCTGAAGGACTGGTGGACGCCGGTGGATGCCAAGGAATTCCAGGAGCGCGCGGCGTGCATCGCCGACGAATACTCCTCCTTCACGGTGGCCCCCGGAGTGCACATCAACGGCAAGCTGACCCTGGGCGAAAACACCGCCGACAACGGTGGCGCGCGCATCGCCCTGATGGCCCTGCTGAACACCATCGGCTCCGACACGAAAAAGACCGATGGTTTCACTCCGGAGCAGCGTTTCTTCCTGTCGTTCGGCCAGGTCTGGTGCTCCAACGAGCGCGAGGAAGCCCTGCGCCTTCAGGTGCAGACCGATCCGCACTCGCCGCCGAAGTTCCGCGTCAACGGCGTCGTCCAGAACATGCCCGAGTTCCAAAAGGCGTTCTCGTGCAAAGCCGGCCAGCCGATGGTGAAGAACTCGGCGTGCAGAGTGTGGTAACGCGTCAGACAGCGGCGGCTGCCTGAACTTGCCGTCGCAAATCGGCCTCGGCCCGGAACCAGTCTTCTTCCGGCGATCCCTCCGGGCAGCCGCGCTCCTGCCAGTACGCGTATGCCAGGCTGGCCACTTCGTCTTGGTTGGCAAGCGACGCCGACTGAATTTCCGGATCCAGTGTTGGTTCAATGTCAGAAGCTGCCGCGGCAGCGGCTGCCCTCGACTTCATCTTCTGGATATGATTTTTTGCCACGTTCTCATTCCTCCTATGGTCAGTAGCCGCCCCCGGCGGCACGAGCCCGCGCCGCGGGTGCGGGGCCTGGCTTCACGGATTTCGAATCCTTCCGTGCCGCGATCGACTCCTGGTGTTGCCGCCTGCTGCAGGCGACAGTCACCGCATGCAAGACTTCCCGCGCCTCGTAGGGCTTCGCCAGAAGGTCGAAAGCACCCAGGTTGAGAACCTCCGCCCACAGTCGCTCATCCGCAAGGCGGTCCGCGACAATCAGTGGCGGCGGATAGATCATGTCTTGAATCACACAGAGAAGATCCCTCCAGCCGCGGCCGTCCGGGAACGACGATTCGGTGATCACCACGAAAGATGCGTCCAGCTTCAGACGCGCTTCCGCGAATGTTGTGGCGATATGGAGGCTCCAGGACGGACTTGCCAGGATTTCCTTCAGCGCTTGTTCATCTTCCTCGGGGGGAAGCACCGCTAAAACGAGGGGATTTGAGATGCCGGTGTCTGTCACACTATACCTCTGCGCAGAGCCCGGACATGTCCCGGGGTTTTCGTGGCTCGGCATCGCCCTCTGGCCTCGAGCCGTCCACGGATGACTACTCAGCACGCCGGCAGCGTCTCTCCGCCCCTGGCGCACCTATTCTGCGGCCTCCACAAGACCGCGCCGCCTCATCGAGATCTGATCGGCAAGGCGGCCAATTTTCGTATCGGTAACCCCTTTATAAAAGGGCCGCTCGCTCTTCGTCAAGTGGTGCAATTTTGCACCCTGTTCAAGCGCTGCCCAGAGAGGTATCCTATTTAACAGATAAGCAGACTTGATTATCATTTGATGACATCTGCTGAGATGAGGCGCGATGCCGGACCTCGTTCATCGCCGCAATCAGCCCGGGCGAATGGAGAGGGGAAAACCAGTCAGGTTTCCAGCCGGAGCAACGCTCTTCGATCTTCAAAATCCGTGCCGCCGGGTATACCTGCTCCGCTCGGGTCAGGTGCGCCTGACGGGAGACCGGGGAGCAATTGTAGCCTATCTCGGTGAGGGGGACGTTTTCGGGTTGAAATCACTGCTCGGTGCAGGCTCGGGAGGTCTGATTGCCAAGAGCCTGTCCGCCGTGGAGCTCACGAGCTTCCGCAAATCCGAACTTCTGGGCTACCTGCAGGAGGATCGGCGTCTCGCGGCGGCACTCCTCAAGAGTCTGGCGCGTCGCCTCGACCTGTACGAACAGACAATCCAGAACGCTGTGCTCGAGCGCGCGGAACGAAGACTGTCCTTGGTCCTGCGCAGTTTCCTGCCGGACCGGCCCGCTTCGGGTTGGGTCCGGCTGGTTTTCAGTCCCAGCAATTCGGATCTGGCGCGCACCATTGGATCGACCCGGTGGCGCGTGGCTCACTTCATGCGTGGCTTCCAGCGGCTTGGCTGGCTGCAGCGCCGGCCGGAGCTGTGGGTACTCCGCGAAGGGCTGCAGCAGTTCCTGGAGCCGGCGTCTCAGCGGTAATTCTTGTCGTCCAGCTTGGTGAAGTCCATCTGGTCCGGCAGCACCCCCAGCGTCACCACCGCAAACGTGAACACCTTCGTGCCCGGCTCCAGGTGGCCTCCGAACGATTTCTCTGGAATCGCCAGCGAAATGTGAGGATGCAGTTTGCCGTCCATCACGAAGCCGCTCATGCCGATGATATCCGCCGGCATGGTCGGGTCCTTCACAAACATGTTCTTCGAGGGAAAGTCGCGATTGCTCACCTGGTGCACCTGGTAGCCGCGCACGCTGCCGAAGGCCGATAGGATCACGGCGTTCTTGATCTTCTCCTGCTTGACCATCTTCTCCAGGCCCGCCAGCAGGTCCGTATCGAACTTGAAGCGCAGCACCACCACGCGGTCGAACTGTGTGCGAATCGCGTAGACATCGGGCACCTGGGAACTGAGCCCCCTGGCATCGTCGGCGGGATTCGGCGAAGCGTTGGTCACCTCGTGCCGCGTCTCCTGCGCGGCCAGGCCCATCGCCAGCGCCACGAACAGCGGCAGGCTTTTCATTGTGTCTTCCCCATTTCCACTCCCGCGGTCGATACGTAGTACTTGGCCAGCATGTAGGGAGTCTCCCATGCCGGCATCGATTCCGGCGCGGCCACATAGCGCGAAAAGTGATTCGCCACCTGCGCAAAGTGCTCTTCGTGTCCCACCCGGAACCGCTCCGGGATGATCAGCCGCAGTTCGTCCCCAATCCGTTCCACCGCGAGCCCCGGCCATCGCGATTGCAGCGTGGCAACATGCGCGTCCACTGCCTCCGTCACCCCCGCTGCCGCCGGCACGATGTACACTTCGGGCCGCCGCTCCTGCCGGACTTCGATCGTCGAAAGCGTCCCCCGGAAACTGGCCTCGTACACGTCGCCCGCCCCCGGCGGCGCTTCCCATTCCCAGGTAATCTCCATCGCCACCGGAACGCCGCGCAGCGTGTACTCGACCGAATTGTTGCAGTAGTAGTCCACACGCTCTGTGCCGGAGTCTTCGCCGGTGACGCGCTGGAACTGTTCCCGCGTAAGCGCCAGCGGCCAGCGGCGCGCGCGGCAGAGGGTGATGTCCTTGCGGTAGTCGATCGGCTGGTCGGGAAAAGCCGTCCACTGCACCAGGTCGACCACGTGCGTGCCCACATCCGCCAGGCCTTCGCCGTAATCGACGACGTCGAAGAACCACGCCGGTCGCCGCAGCGGCACCCCCGCCACCACCTTCATGACGTTATGCACGCTGCGCGCCCGGACCCCTTGCACGGTCCCCAACACGCCGGGCGCATTGACGAACTCCCTCTGCACCTGGCTCGTCACCTCGTAGCGCTCGGTCATGATGTCGTAGGCAGCCAGGCCCTTCTCCTTCGCAATCGACAGCGCTTCTTCCACCTTGGGCAGGTCGGCCGGCGTGATGATCCAAGGCTTGTCGGCCAGCACGTGGAATCCCGCGCGCAGCGACTCCAGGATTTTGTCGATCTTGCTCCGGTTGCGGCCCGCGAACACCACGACGTCGCCGGCCCGGTCGCGGATCATTTCACGCATCGGCTCGCAGGTGGCGTGAATATCCAGCTCCCACCGCGTCGGATGCTCCGGGCGTGAATTGAAGCGCGCGACGCGGCTCAGGTAGTCCAGCAGCTCCGCGCCCAGCGGCGCGTAGACGGCAGCCCGCGGCTCCAGCCACTCGTACATTTCCTTCTGCACCAGGGTGGCGTGAAAGTGCCCGGGCTCCGCGACGACCAGCTTACTTCTCCGGCTCATCGTATCCGCGCAGGCGGCGCACCCAGATGTTGCGGAAGCGCACCGGATTGTGATGGTCCTGAAGTGCCAGCGGCTCTTCGGCGCCGTGCGGCGAGTACGTCGCCACCTGCCGGTACACCATCGCGCCCATCACCTCTTTGTGGTTGTGCAGCATCACGCCGTTCATGAAAACCGTCTGGTAAGCCGGCTTGACGGCCTTGCCGTTCTCGAATCGCGGCGCCTCGAAGACAATGTCGTACACCTGCCATTCGCCGTCGGGACGCGCCGGGTTCGCCAGCGGCGGCCACTGCCCGTAGATCGCGCCCGCCTGTCCGTCCGCGTACGTGGGATTCTTGTACGCGCCCAGCACCTGGATCTCATACCGGTGCATGAAAAGCACGCCGCTATTGCCGTGCGCCTGGCTGATACCCTTCTGGTCGGGCGGCTCGCTCCACTCGATGTGAAGCTGGATGTCGCCGAACTTCTCTCGCGTGAACAGGTCGCCGGTGCCCGGGCCCACCTCGAAGTAGCCGCTCTTGAGCGGCCACTGCGCATTGACGACCTTGCCCTTCTCGGCCCCGCGCCCGTCCTGCGCCCACTTGGAGAGATCCTTGCCGTCGAAGAGAATGATGGCGTCGGAAGGTGGCGCGCCGGGTGTCGCGCCCGGCGTGACCACCGGTGGATGCGGACGGGCCGGGTCGTGCACGTGCCATTTGAGTCCGGGCAGGATCGGCGTGTCGGTGAAACCCTGGTCCGGCAGTTGCTTCTGCTGCTGCGCCGCCGCGGTCAGCAGAGCCAACGCAACGGCAGGCCAAAGGTAGAGCTTTTTCATAGACGGCTACCAGGATAATGGCCTGCGATCCTTCAGGCAATAGCGTTATTGTGGAGATCTCATGCCACGCCTCCTCGCCTTCTTCCTGCTTTGCCTTCTTCCGCTCAACTCGCAGCCGCCGCGCAAACGGGTCCTCGCCTGGGCCGACACCGCCACGGGCTTCCAGCACGACTCCATCTCGCACGCGCTCGCCGTGATGGAGCGCCTCGGACACGACAGCGGCGCCTACGACATGTACATCCGCACCGACTCGCAGCTCATCACCAAACAGCCCATTCCGCAGCCCGCGCGCAACACGCGCAACCTCGACTACTTCGACGCCATCTTCTTCATGGGCACAGGCGAGGGCCTCAGCGAGCAGCAGCGCCGGGATCTTCTCTCGTTCATCAAAGAGGACGGCAAGGGCTTCGTCGGCGCGCATACCGGCGACGATGCGTATTTCCAATGGCCCGAGTTCGGCGAAATGATCGGCGGGTACTTCGACCAGCATCCCTGGGGCGTGTTCGACGCCCCCATCATCGTCGAGGACCGTAATTTTCCCGCGACCAGACATCTCCCCGAGCGCTTCACCATCAAGGACGAGATTTACCAGCACAAAAACTGGTCGCGCGATAAAGTCCACGTCCTGGCGCGCTTGGATGCATCGAAGCTCGACTTCACCAAGCCCAACATCCACCGCGAGGACAAGGATTTCGCCGTTGCCTGGGCCAAAATGTACGGCAAGGGCCGCGTCTTCTACGCGACATTCGGCCACGCAGCCGAGACTTGGGACGATCCCCGGGTGCAGACGATCTACCTGGAAGCCCTGAAATGGTCCCTGCGCCTGACCGGCAGTGATCTGTGACGCGTTTGTGGGACAGGCTTCAGCCTGTCCAGGCGCCTACTGATAAAACCCCACGTTATCCAACTCGATCCACGCCCTCGCCCCCGCCCCCCCCGATAGCTCGAACAACAGCGCCCGTGCATCCTTGCCGCTCCACACCACCGCTCCCTCGTCCTTCCGCTTCAACGCCCCAAACGGAATCTTTACCGTCTGCCACTCGCCGCCGGGCGTAAACGTCGACGTCCACGCATCCGAATTGCGCACACCGTACGTCTGCACGATCACCCGCGCCGCCGCTTCCCCCCGCACGTCGAAGGAGATGCCCGCGTAGCGGCTCACGTCGGCCAGTTCAAACGCCCCCGGCGTAAGCGGAAATTCCACCCGCACCCATGGATGCTCCTTGTCCGCCAGGGCCGCCTGGACCATCAGCGCGTGATCGTTTCCCGCGCGCACCACCGGCTGGAACAGCATGGCCGAGTGGTCGATCCCCGGGTCGGTGCTGTTGACCCGCAGCGTATTCAGCATCGTCCGGCCGTCGGCGCGCTCCATGTCGTCCACCTGCGGCGGAATCGGGTGCGAAGCCAATGCGGTCATCTCGGGAGACTGAATTGCCTTCTCCAGGTCTTCCGCCGTCAGCTCCAGTCCCCCGAGAAACACCCGCCGCGTCTTTTGAAGATCCGCGATCTGCTCGTCCGGCCGGCCATCCACCAGCGCCAGGTCCGCGAGTTTGCCGGGCGCGATCGTGCCGCGCTCCGCCAGCACGCCAAGTGCGCGCGCGCTCACGCTGGTGCCGGCCGTCAGGGCCTGCATCGGACTGAGCCCGCACTTCACCAGCAGTTCCAGTTCGCGCAGCGTCGCATATCCGTGAAACGTGCCCGGCATCCCCGCGTCGGTGCCGACCGCGATCGGTATGCCCGCCTCGAACAGCCTCCGCACGTTGCCCGTGAGATGCTGCCACCGCTGCTGCCGTGCCGCTGACGCCTCGGCCGGGCCCGCCGGCGGGCGCAGCGCGGCCCTCACATCCGGTTCCAGCAGCCCCGCCAGGCGCGCCGGACGCTCTGTGCCGCCCTTGAACTCGTACACCGCCAGAGTCGAGACATAAGCCGTTCCCTTGGCCTTCATGATCGCGATCAACTCGTCATCGACCTCCGCGTCTCCCACGCCGTGCGCCAGCACGTCTATCCCCGCCCGCGCCGCGATCTTTGCCCCGCCGAGCGTCACCGTGTGCGTGAAGATCTTGACCCCGGCGGCGTGCGCCTCCTCCACAATCGCCGCCAGCGTCTCGTAATTCATGCTGGTCAGGTCGGGCGCGCTGCCGTAGCGCCATCCGTCCGTGAAGACTTTGATCACGTCCGGCTTGGCGGCCAGCGCGCGCCGCGTCTGTGCATGCGCCTGCTCCGGCGTATTGGCCGTGAGCGTCATGAAGTCGCCCCACCCGCCTTCGGTGCCGTGACCGTTGGTCGTGCTCATGCGCGCGGCCATGTGGATCCGTGGACCGATCAGCGCGCCGGTTGCCAAAAGCTGCCGCATGGGCCAGAACATCTCGCTGTAGGTGGCGTAGTCGTTGACCGTGGTCACGCCGCAAGCCAGATACGCTTTCAGGTTCTTGCCCCAATCGCCCGATACGCCCGTGGCGGCGGACGCGGTGAGGTGCGTGTGCAGATCGAACAGTCCCGGTAGCAGCGTCTGCCCCGTGGCGTCGATGACCCGCGTTCCCGCCGGCGGCGGAGCGGTCTCCTGGCCCACCGCCGCGATCCGCGTCCCGATCACCACCACCGTCGCCGCTCGCGCCGGGGCTCCGCTCCCGTCGATGACGCGCGCGCCGCGAATGAGAATGGGCGCGGGCTGCCCGGCGAGTACCGCCGAAAAAAGAAAAACCCAGAGAATCCGCTTCACCCTAGGTAGGGTACCGCGTTAGTCCTTCATCAGCATCACTTCGGTCGACTTGATGACCGCCGTCACCGTGTCGCCCTTCTTGAGCCCGAGTTGCTCGGCGCTCCTTCGCGTGATCACGCTCTCGATCGCGTTCTTCCCCACGCGGACTGTAACGTGGGCCATGACCTCGCCCAGTTGAATGTCGCTGATTCGGCCGGTAAGTTGATTGCGGGCGGATATCGGCATGCCGTGAGTTTCCTCCGCCCCCAATTGTCGCGCGAATCGTGGACCGGCTTTAGCCGGTCCGAGTCCTCAGTTGCGACAGTCCAGCCAGCGCCCCACATCCGACGCATTGGCCAATTCGCCCCGAAGCACCCCGAGCAGTAGATCTTGCGTCAGCACCGCGTTGAACGACCGCGAATACACAACCCCCTCCCGCTGGTGCGCCATCTTCAAAATCCACGGAATCCGCGGATCGGATTTGCCGTCCAGCACCTCGGCCTCGCGATACGGATGGTCGGAGGTGATCAGCACCGTGGTCCCATCCCACGTCCCGGCCTTGATCATTTCGCGGCGCAGCTCGCCCACGGCGACATCGAGCAGCGCCAGGCTGTCCACATATCCCCGGATCGGCGAGTTCCTTAACTCGAACTGGCCGGTGCGCCGGTCGTATCCGTGCGGCGCGTGTGGAATCGGAAGGTGAATGAAAGTGAACCCGTACCGCGCGTTGTTGGCGGTCTGAATCCCGTCCCGCAGGATCGCCCGATAGGTCGCGATGTGCGACTCCACACCCAGCGATTGCCCGAACACCGAGAGCAGGCTGGTCTCGAACAGGCTGCGTGCCTGGTCGGGAACCAGTTCGCCGAAGGAGTGCCCCATGCTGTTGGCTTGCAGCGCGATCTGCCACCACTCGCAGGAGGCCAGGCCGCTCAGCACCCGGCAGGTCGGATGGAACCATTCCACGGCAGCCGTATTGAATCCAAGATCGTGAGCGCGGGTAAAGACATTCGGCTCTTTGCTCCACGGCGCCAATTTGCCCGTTCCACTGAATTCCACCTGAAGCTCGCTGGGGCCGTCGTATACCACGCCCTTCACCGGTCGGCCCGTGAAATACGCCGGGATCGAAATCGACGTCTCCGGACCGGGCGGACGCGCGTGATCGGCAAAAAAAGTCCGCCCGCGCAGCCCGTCGATCTCCGGTAGCCGCAGCGACGCATCGCGATCCACAAACGTCAGCCGGTAGTCCCATTCATCGGCCACGATCCAGACCACGCGCCGCTCGGGCGCGCCGGGAACCAGCGTCGCCGCCGGGCGCGCCGCAAACCCCGCCGCATCGTATTGGATGCTCTTCCAGATTGCCTGGCCGAACGTCACCGCGCAGAATGGTGAAAGCATCGCCAGAGCCGTCGCCGCCGCGGCTGCCATTCTGCGGTGAAAGAACAGGATGCCAAGGGCGCCGGCTAGAATGAGCGATACTCCGGCGATCAGCACGCCCCGGATTCCCAGGACTTCGAACAGCGTCGATTTGAATAGATCGGAGATGCGCGACAGCACCGCGCGCAGAGCGTTGAGCGGCACGATCAGAAAAATCAGAAACCCGCATTCCGCCACCGTCCAGATCCGCTTCGAGCCCGACCTGCGAGCCAGCGTCGCCGCGCCCCAAAACAGGACGGCCAGCAGAAGCACGTTCGTCATCGCGGCCAACATGGCCGGCGGTCCCGGCGGCAGCTTCATCAGGTAGGTGTCCCACCGGCGATAGGTGAGCAGCTCGGTCCAGACTCTCAGGTAGCAGAGGTTCGCCAGCGAGACTGCGATGAGCGCGTCACGCCTGCTTGCGTAGCACATAAACCCATCTGGTGGCGCCCTCCAGGTGTTGCACCCGGAGGATCTCGAAACGCTCCCGGCATAGCGTCTCGAAGAGTTCGTGGTTGAGGTCGCGATGCAGCTCGGCCCGCCCCCGGGTCAGCCGCTGGAACATGGAATCTTCGGGAGAAACGAATTCGATGAGGGCCAGGTCGCGGGTCAGGTCCGCTGCCATGCTCAGAATCTCGCGCAATGGTACCCGCTCGGTAACCAGCAGGTGATGCACCACCGCCAGCATCATGACGGCATCGAACCCGCCCGCCGCGCGCTCCAGAAAACTGGGACACTCCCGGTTCCGCCAGCCCATCCCCGGCGTAGGCCGCGCCAGATTGACCGCCAGCGGAAGAACATCCAGGTTCTCCGCGCCCGCCCGCCGCCACAGCGTACCCAGCACCACCGGATCGGTATCGATGGCCACTACGCTCGCCCCGGCCCGCGCCGCAAGAACGCTGAACACGCCCGTGTTGCACCCGATATCCAGCACCCGCGCTGGACGAAACTCCTGCAACGCCTCTTCCACAAAGCGTTCCTTCGCAGCCGCGTGTTCCGCCGTGTAGTTGTTGTTGGACGTCGTGTAATCCGACCAGGTCGAGACTGCCCCCTCCCGCGGAGCAACCTTGGCCAACTGCCGCCGCAGCCTCCGAATCAGCGACTCGAAGATGAACCGCGCCTTCTCGTGATCGGCCAGCGCCGTCTTGCGATAAATCGTCTGATCGTCGGGATTGTGCCGCCGCTCCAGCCATGCCGGCAGCGACACCAGCGACAAAAAGGGCGGCCTCACCCGCTGCCACGGGGAGCACCAGCGGTAAACGTCCCCCGGCTCCAGCCCATCGCGGCGCGCCACCAGGATCTGGTCCGGGGGCAGTCCGAAATCGCGGCTGGCCAATAGCGGAAGCAGGAACGTGCGCACGAACTGCGCATAAGGCAGCCAGGTGGGATCCCCCGGTTCCCGACGCTCGATCGAAAGGATATCCACGAACACCGGCCGCGGCCCGCGAAATAACACGTTGTACGGCGTCGCGTCCTTCAACCCGATGCCGTCCCGCAGCAGGGACTCCGCTAGGTCCAGGGTCAAAGCCGCCGCGGCGTACAGCATCTCCGGAGGCCACTCATAGGGAAAACTGGGAAACGGGATGCGCTCGTGCTCCAGCAGCACCGCGCCCGACGCCCGCTCGAAGTATTCCCGCAACGACCGGTCGGCCAGTACCGCGGACCGCTCGCCGTCGGAGAGCAGCGTGGTTTTTACCATGTCGCCGGCCTCGACGCGCTCCCGCACTGCCGCCGATTCCAGGAATGTCGCGAGATTCTGCTGGCCCGAAGGATTGACTACCCGAAGGATCCGTCCGCCCACCCGCAGCACCGAGCCCGCCGGATCGCGAAACGACGCACCGCGATCTGCCGCCGAGCCTTCGGTTTGGGCAGGGCTCAACGCTTCTCTCCCCCCCTGCCTTTCAGCTTGGTGGCGAACCGTCGGAAATAGTACGCAAGTCCTACGAACCCGGCGACCAAGGCCTGCCAGATCAACGCGCCTGTTCCAGGATCGGTATATGCCCGCGCCTCGCGCTCGGTTGCAAAACTAATCAGTACCGCGAAAACCGCAACCCGGATCGCGAAAGAAGAGCGGAAGTTCATGTTACGCATATTGTCCCTTCGAACGCCGAAAAATTGTTTTGGCCAGCCTGGCAAGACCACCTGTATCTCTTTGACACTATAAGAATTTAGGTGCATTGTCAACAAATCGGTTTCAATTCGGCTTCAATCATGTGACACAGGGAACCATATCCTTGTGCTGATGTCCGCTGTTGCCGTTTCGCGCTTTGTGACCTGATTGCGCCAATCCGGTGGCCATCGGCTCCAGGCTGCCCATCGCCACCACGACCGAAGGATTAGCGGTCGGCGTCGCCGCGGCCGTAGTGCTCGCGTGTGCGGGCGGCGCCTATCTCTATTCGCAGCACCCACATGCAATCCCTGCTCGAAACCACCCGCGCCGGCGCCTGGGCCGAAGGCGACCTGATCCGCGTCGCCCTCGAACACCAGATGATCGAAAACGACCGCACCCCGATCGCCCGCATGAATGGAGAACTTCTGCAAAAAATCCGGCGTAGACCGCCTGGTACTTCTGGATCGCGCCGGCATCGAGCGCGACCTCCTAGTACCACCCGACGAGGCCGGCCTCAGCCGCGTAATCGAGACCCCAGGCGGCAGAATCCGCTCGGCTTCGGCGAGCGCAATCTCTACGCAAGCTGAAAGAAATACCGCTTGCCGGTCAGACAGGTTCCCGACCTGCCCCGTAAGTAAATTCCGCTTCCGCCCAGACCCGCTACCATGAAGGAAAGTGGTCCTCACGCGAAGACAATGGCTCCACGCCGCCGCCCTTTCCCTGGCCTCCCCCTCCTTGCGGGCGGCGCGCAAAGACTTCTGGGAATCCAAGGACCCCGCCAGTTGGACTGCCGACGAGAAACAGACCCTCCTGTTCCAATCGCCCTGGGCGCGCGACGGCTTCGCGCGCATCGAGGACAAGAAGCAGCGCCCCGCCCCGGGCTACAACAGCGACGGGACGCAGGGCGCCCAGTTGCCCGACACACGCCCGGCGACACCCGCGATCCCCGGCGGCGTCAAGAGCGTGCCCATCGGCGAGAAGATACCGCCCCCTCCCAAGCCCGGTGGCGAGCCGGTGCAGTTCCGCGTCCTGGCGCGTTGGGAGACCGCGAAACCCGTGCGCCTCGCGGGTGGGCCCGAGGTCCCGGAGCTGACCGGGCAATTCTACGTCATCCGTCTGCGGGGACTTCCCTTGATGCCGCCTCCGAAGGTCAAGCCCGGCCAAGCCGCGCCTCCCGATCCCAACGAAGGCATGCTGCAGGCCATCCAGGCAGGAACCACATTGGAGCGCGCGGGCAAGGACCCCATCCCCTGTGCGCACCTCTTCACGGGATCGGGCAATGCATCCACCGAGGTGCTGCTGTTCTTCTCGCGCGTGTCCGGCCCCATCACCCTCGCGGATAGGATCGTCACGCTGGAAAGCCGGTTCATCGTCTTCCACCTGTCGATCAGGTTCCCGTTGAAGGACATGCTGTACCAGGGCGAACTTACCCTCTGAGGCACTCTCAGAAAGACAGTTTCATCGCGAACTGAAAAATACGGGGATCGTATGCCCCCGTGACCTGGCCGAACGTCGAGGAATTCAGCCCCGTACTCACGGTGCCGTAGGACGAGCCGGCCGCTAAGCCTGCCGGGGCAAAAGCGCCGACAAAGTTCGTGTGGTTCAGAATATTGAACGCGTTGGCGATGACCTGGAGACGGAGGCGCTCCCGAACCTGGAAGGTGCGGCTGAGCTGGAGGTCGAACCCGAAGAAGCCCGGACCGCGCAGCGCGTTTCTCCCGACGTCGCCATAGGAGCCGATCGCATTGGCAGTGAACGCCGCCGGGTTGATCCACTGCACGCAAATGACGTTCGAGGAGCAGGTCGGGTTCGTAGCTCGATAATCCGCCATCACCTGGACCGGCCGGTCGGTGCCCAGCGCGGTGCGTGAATTGTCCGTGCCGGTGGTCACGTTCAGGGGCTGGCCGCTGCGTACCTTGAACAGGGGCGCAAGTTCCCAGCCGCCGAGCAGTGCCTTCATTACTTTGCTGTCGCTGTTCCAGGTACTGGTGAACACTCCGGAAACGTTAAACAGGTGGCGCGCGTCCGAGATGCACGGACCCCAGTCGGCATGGCGATTGAAGATCTGCGAGTTCGTGGAGCCGGCCAACGCGGCGCCGAAATCATAGTCGGAAAGACAGTATGAATAGGTGTAGTTGGCCAGAAAGGTGAAGTTGTGGCTCACCCGGTGCTGTGCCGAAAGCAGCAGCCCCTGGTATCGCGCCACCGCGCCATCGTCCATCAGGTCCACGCTCGCGTAGTAAGGACCCGCGACCGGATTCATCAGGGTCAGGAGCCTCCGGGCTTGCACGTTGGCCCCGGCGGTTGACGAACAGGGGCCCGCGGCCGTCAGTCCGTATTGGCCGGCAGTGCAGTTGCCGGGAACGTAGATAGCCGGATCCCGTTCCAGGGCGATCCAAAGGTGGCTGGTCTTATTGCCCAGGTAACTGGCGGAAACCATCCAGTCCTTTCCGATCTGCCTTTGGTAAGTAGCATTCCAATTCACCACGTAAGTGGACTTGGGATTGATCGGCATGCTGATGTAAGTGCCCGAAGTCGGAAAGAAGAGATTCCCGTTCTGGGGGAATGGATTTCCACCCGGGTACGTAGACCAGGGGTTGGAGATCGTGCTGCCCGCCCCTACATCGATGTCGTTCCCGTAAGGCGGGTTGGTGGTCTCGCGTTCGTTGAACCAAGTCTCTGTGGCATCGTAGAGCAGGGCGGCGCCAACGCGTAGGGTGTCCTTCCCTTGACCGCTGGGATTCCAGACCATACCCACGCGCGGGGCGAAATTGGCTTTTTGCCCGTTCCAGTTGGCCGCCGGAATTCCGGGATCGCCGGGGAAGAAGAGTCCCGCCGGGGCGCTGGGGTGAAGGCTGCTTACTTGATTCGCCAGAAATGCCGGCTGAAGGAAGGCATTCCCGCGCCTGTATTTGTCGGGGTCCGCGAATGTGGGTTCCCAACGCAGCCCTAAGTTCAGCGTGAAGCGATTGTTGACGCGGATGCTGTCCTGCGCATAAAAGCTCATCACCCACGTCCGCAGGTCGTCCGGCGTGGCGTTGGTCTGCTGGAAATCGCTCATCTTGCCGATCAGGAAATCCGCCATTCCCAGACCGGTGTACTGGCCGTTCCAGGTAGGCGCGCCGTTTTCGTCGAAACCCGAAATCGTGTTGTTCTGCACCCGGATCACGTTGAAGCCGAGACCGATCTGGTGGCGGCCCTTCATCCAGTTGACGTCGTCGGCAACCTGGTAGTCGTTGATATTGAAGTGTCCCGGCGCGCAGGTGCCGCAGTAAGTGGTGAAGCCGCCCGTCATGCCCGAAATGAGGAGAAAATTCGGCACCGCGCTGTACATATTGGAGCCCAGGCCGGTCCAATTGATCGCAAAGTCCGTCGGCCCCCGATTATCGCGCCTGCGGTTGAAGCCGACGTGAACCGTATTGACCAGGGTCGGCGTGAAGGTATAGGAGTCGCCGATCGTCACTTCCTGCGCCAGTTCGTAATTCCCCGGCGAAGTCGTGGTCAGCAGGTTGTTGCCGACCAGCACGGGCGGATTGGTCCAATGATCGAAGAAATACCGCCCCCATAAGTTCTGCTTCGCGCTCACCACCCAGTCCGTGCGCTCGATCCACTGCTGTTCGTCCCCCGTTTGCGGGATTCCATAGGTGACGGTGCCGCATCCGTTGGCAGCCGCGGTCGGCAGATAGCTCGACGCCAGCTTCAACGCTGCGGGATCCATCAGGTTCACGGGAATCTGGTTCCCCGGAAACGGCGCGCCGCCGCTGGGGTTGGTCAGCGCTACAGCCTTGCCGCAGGTAGCCGAAGCCACTACGCTGAAGTCGCCGTTGAGCATGGCGCTGGTGGGAATGTGAGTCGTCAACTGCGGAGGATTCTGCCGGTTTTCCACCACCTGAATGCCGCCGAAAAAGAAGAGCTTGTCTTTGATGATGCGGCCGCCGATGGTGCCGCCGAATGTATTCCGTTTGATCGTGTCCGCTCCGGTGGTGGAAAAGAAGTTGCGCGCGTTGGTATCGCCGTTCCGGAGATATTCGAACGCGTTGCCGTGCAACGAATTGGAGCCCGACTTGGTCACCACGTTGACGGTGGCGCCGGGATGCGTGCCGAACTGCGACGAAACCGCGCTGGTTTCGATGCTGAACTCCTGCAGCGCGTCCGGAAACGGGAACGGAAGGTTGACGTTGGACATGGCGTCCGTCGCGTCGGCGCCGTCCAGCAGATACGCCGTTCCGTTGCCCTGCCCGCCCGCGATCGAAATCCGGGTCGCGTTCCAGAACGTTTTGCTGCCCGTGTCGCCGGCATCGGCGGGCACCGCGGCTCCCACCGTGTAGATCAAGTCGGTGACCTGGCGCCCGTTGAGCGGCAGCTCGTTGATGCGCTTCTCGTCCACCAGGTTGGCAACCGAATTCTCCTTCGTCTCCACCATGCCGGCTGCGCCTGTAACTTCGACCGTTTCGGTCGCGGAGCCGATTTGCATCGTCACGTTGATCTGAATATTGTTGTTCACCACCAGCTCGATGCCGGTTTGAGCGTAGTCTTTGAATCCCGGAGCCCGCACCTCCAGCCGGTACTGACCCACCGGAAGGTTCGGCAGCGCATAGTTCCCGGTGGCGTCCGCCAGGGTCGTGTGCGGGATTTGCTTGGCGATATCGACCATGGAGACGTGGGCGTTCGCGATCGTGGCGCCGCTCGGGTCCGAGACTGTGCCGCTCACTTGTGCCACAGCCGTGACTTGGGCATTGGCGAGGCGCAACGAGAAGGAAATCGATAGGAGCACGCTCCCCAACAGCATGCGACGAAGCATAGCGGACCTCCTTGAAATGAAATGCTTGTTAACTGGTTCGGACCAACATCCCTGTGACCCAGTGTTCGGTGATTATACTGACACTCTGATTCCCAGACAATAGATCAATCGGGGGATTCATCGAGCGAACCGGTTGCCTACACACCGCTCGGTCATCTGAACGGCATTTCGCGGCATACATTGATCGGCCTGATTTCGAGTCCGCATCACCGTCCGAGAGTGGTGAGATCTCCCAGTGCTTTGACCCTCCCTGTAAAGGGCAATTGCTTCAGCCTGTGGGGCAGCGCTTCAGCCTGTGGGGCAGCGCTTCAGCCTGCGCGGGACTTCAGTCCCACTCTGCCTCGATTTGCAACCTTGAGCCCCGCCGCGGATCAAGTCCGTCGTATTGTTATTTTCCACGCGGTCATCTCACTCCATTGCCCCTACCCCACCCCCACCACCACCTTCCCCCGCGCATGCCCCCCTTCCAGATACCGGATCGCCTCCGCCGCCTCACTCAACCCAAAGCACCGGTCGACCACTGGCCTGACGCTCCCGCTCCCGACAAGCTCGCCGATCGTCTCCAGGTCCTTCTTGTTCGGCCTCGTCAAAAACGTCACGAGCCTCTCCCTTACAAAAACCGAGTAGAGCATCATCTGCGCCATGCCCGCCAGCATCGCCAGCCCACTTGTATCGGGACCCCCTCCCCCGCTCCCCACGTAGATCCCCCGCGGCTCCAGCACCCGCCGGAGAGCCCGCGGGGAATGGTTCCCCACCAGGTCCAAAATCAAGTGGAAGCGCTGCCCGCCCGTAGTAAAGTCCTCCCGAATGTAATCCACCACCCGGTCTGCCCCGAGCCCTCGCACCATCTCCAGGTTCCTGCTGCTGCACACGCCGGTCACCTCCGCGCCGAACCACTTGGCAATCTGCACCGCGAACGTGCCCACCCCTCCCGACGCGCCGTTGATCAGCACCGCCTGCCCCGCCTGAATTCGTCCGCTGTCGCGCAGGCCTTGCAACGCCGTCAGCGCCGCCACCGGAGTCGCTGCCGCCTGCTCGAAAGTCACGTTCTTCGGCTTCCGGGTCAGCGCCGATTCCTTCGCGCAGGCGTACTCCGCCAGCGCTCCCCGGCAATTGCCGAACACCTCGTCCCCTGCGCCGAACTCCTTCACGTTCTTGCCCGCCGACTCCACCTGGCCCGCCACGTCCACCCCGAGCCCTGTTCGTTTCGGTTTGCGCAGGCCGGTCATCAGGCGCATGAAATTCGGCTTGCCCCTCATGTAGTGCCAATCCAGCGGATTGATCGACGCCGCCCGCACCTTGACCAATACCTCATCGTCGTTCGGCGCCGGCGCTTCGACCTCTCGGACCTCGACCACGTCTGGCGGGCCGTATTGCGTATAGATCGCGGCCTTCATCGGAATGTCCCCATCTGGTCCCGCTCGAATCGGCTGCCCAACTAAACTGGAAGCAGAAAGCACTCGGACCACATGATGCCCGACCTCATCGTAATTCACGAACATCCCGAATGGCAGAAGCCCCTCTTCGCCGCTCTCGAACGTCGCCGTGTGTCGTTCGCCGCGTATGACCTCAAGCGCAATGCCTTCGACCCCGCGCGCCGGCCGCGCGCCCGGCTCTACTTCAACCAGGCGAGCCCCAGCGCGTACGTCCGCGGCAATACCCGCGCGGTCCCCTTCGCCTTGTCGTTCATGCGGTCCCTCGAAATCGCCGGAGCCCGCGTCCTCAATGGTTCGCGAGCCTTCGCTCTCGAGTTGAGCAAAAGCGCTCAGTCGGCCCTCATGCTCCAGCTCGGCATCGATCACCCCCGCACGCTCGCCTTCAACGATCCGGCCGTCGCTCTCGAATATTGGCAAGCCGGTTGGCCCGCGCTCCTCAAACCCGAACAGGGAGGCAGCGGCGCGCGCATGTACCTGCTCCACTCGCCGGACGAATTTCTTCGATTGTTGCGCGACCGGCCGGACCTCTGGCTGCCCGACAACCTCCTCTTATTGCAGGAATACATCCCCGCCGACCCCGCCCGCGGCATCGTGCGCATGGAGTTCCTGGGCGGCGAGCTCCTGTACGCCATGCGTGTGGTCTCCCACGGCGCTTTCAATTTGTGCCCGTCCGAAGTCTGCAATCCCGAAGGCGGCGGCGCCGGGCATTGCGAAGTCCCCGGCTCGGCTCCGCTCAAGCCGGTCGAGTTTGATCCGTATCCCGAGGTCCCCGCCGAGGCCGTCGAAACCGGCAGTCGTATCGTCGCGGCCGGCGGTCTCGACGTCGCCGGCATCGAATACCTGGAGTTGAACGGCCGCCGCGTATTCTACGACGTCAACGCCAATTCCAATCTCCGCAAGCCCGTTGGAGAAGCCTTTGGCTTCGACCCCTTCGACCGCGTGGCCCAATGGCTGGAATCGCAGATCGCCGGCGCCCCGCA
>DATJYW010000005.1:0-8701 GCA_035499435.1 Candidatus Acidiferrales bacterium
GGTCAGTTGGATCGCGGGAGACCCCGCGCGCGCCGAAGCGCTGGTCATGAAGAGTTACCTTTCTGCCCTTGCGGTCTTGCTCGTGGTCTCTACGACGCCGATGCCGCTATTACTGCGCGGAATCGAACTGCTGGGCGCGCCGCGATTTCTGCTTATGGTGACCCAGTTTCTCTACCGGTACCTCTTTGTGATTTCGGAGGAGGCCCAACATATGCGCAAGGCTGCGGTTTCGCGCGGCGGAAGTTTCCGGGCCGCGGCAGGCGCTCTCGCCGTGCTCTTCGCCAGATCCTACAAACAGGCCGGTGAGATACACAACGCCATGCTGGCCCGCGGGTTTCAAGGCCGCTTCCGCCCTCTGTCGGCGCCTCATTTTCACGCCGCGGATGCGGCTTTTCTGGTTTGCGCATCGTCCGCGCCAGTCATTCTGCGTATCGCCTTGGAGAGGTTTGTCTGATGGCGCCCGTGATCGAAGTACACGACCTTCATTACCATTACGAAGACGGGACCGCCGCGCTTGGCGGCATCGACTTCCAGTTGGCAGAGGGCGAGGCCGTCGCATTACTCGGTCCTAATGGCAGCGGTAAGACCACGTTCGCATTGCACCTCAACGGCCTGCTCCGGGGCCGCGGAAGTGTGAAAGTATGCGGTCTCGAAGTCAATAAGGAAAATGCTGTTGTGATCCGCCGTAAGATCGGATTGGTCTTCCAGGATTCCGATAGCCAGCTATTCATGCCGACCGTGATTGACGACGTATCCTTCGGGCCACTCAATCAGGGCCTGGATCCGCGAGAAGCAGCCGAACGCGCACTGGCCGCGCTGGAGCGCGTGGGCATGGCCTCCGCCGCGGGTAAAGCTCCTTATCACCTCAGTGCCGGCGAAAAGAAGCGCGTCGCGATCGCAGGAGTCCTGGCGATGCAGCCGTCAATCCTGGTATTGGACGAGCCGACCACGTTTCTCGACCCTCCCGCTCAGCAAGCCTTGATCTCCGTGTTGGGCGGACTCCCGCAGGCTAAGATTCTCATCACGCATGATATGCCTTTCGCGCAAGCATTGTGTACGCGCGCGGTTTTTTTCGAGAAAGGCAAGATTGCCGGCGAAGGCACAGTAAGCGAACTCGTGGAGCGCTTTGGGTGGAATGGTAATCTGCGGCAATAACAGCGACAGTCAGGGCCGCGTTACAGCGACCCTGAAGATAGCGGCTTCCGGGGTATGTGTTAATCCTGCTTGGCTGCCTTCGCCGCCTTCGCCGCAGCCGCGGCGCGCTTGCGATGCTCCGCCCAGCGCTTCTTCTGCGCCAGGGCGATTCGCCTCCGAGCCGCGGGGCTCAGAACGCGCTTCGGTGCCGCCGGAGCGGGGCCGGAATTTGAAGATAAAGGCATCCGTTTGCCTTTTAACTGAGATTGGATGGCGCGGATCTTGTCCTCGATCTTCTCCTTCTCTATCTGGTAGCCGACCAAGGCCATTTGGAGTGTAGTGGCGTCGTCTATGTTTCTGCCTCTAGGCATGTGTTCACCCATGGTTACTATAGCATGACGCCTCATCTTATGTGCAATGATCAATTGAAACGAATCAAAGTCCCATTCTGGCTAGAACCATGAGGCTGATTATCCAACGAGTTTCTGAGGCATCGGTAATAGTCGGTGATAGTACCGCCGGGGCTATACGTACCGGCTTAGTCGTTCTTGTCGGCATCGCGAAGTCAGACGACACTGCCGATGCAGACTATCTCGCTGACAAACTTCTAGGGCTCCGGATCTTCCCTGATGACTTCGGAAAAATGAACCGGAATATCGCGCAAGCCCAAGGCGCACTCCTGATAATCTCACAATTCACCCTATATGCCGACTGCCGCAAGGGCCGCCGCCCAAGCTTCGACCAGGCCGCACCGCCGGAGCGCGCACAGGCCCTTTACAATTACTTTGTGGATACGCTTCGACGTGGTCCGGTCCCGGTCGAAACCGGCATATTTCAGGCTATGATGGAGGTCCAACTGGTCAATCAGGGCCCGGTAACTATACTGTTGGATTCCGCTGACCGGTCAAATCCATGATTGAAACCTACGGCTACGCGCGCGCAGGACTCCTCGGGAACCCGAGTGACGGTTATTTCGGCAAGACGCTGGCCTTCGCCATGTCTAATTTTCGGGCAAGGGTGCTACTCTATCCCAGCGGGCGCCTGGAGATCAAGCCATCGAAGGTTGATCTCCCCGTTTTCGAGAACCTCGATGACCTTTACCGGATTACCCGCTGGCGGGGTTATTACGGTGGCATCCGCATCATTCAGGCGCTGATCGTTCGCCTCATCGATTACTGCCGCCAGCAGGGCCTTGACTTGCCCGACCGCAACTTCACCCTGGAATACGATTCCAGCGTGCCCCAGAGGCTCGGCCTTGGAGGGTCGTCGGCTATCATTACTGCCGCCCTCCGTGCCCTGTGCCGATACTACAAACTGGATATTCCACTGCCAATCCAGGCTAACCTTGTGCTGGAAACGGAGACCGGGGAACTCAACGTGCCCGCGGGACTACAGGACCGGGTGGTACAAGCTTACCAGGGCTTGGTCTACATGGATTTTTCCCGCGACCTGCTCGAATCGCGTGGATACGGCAATTATGAGCACATGGACCCCGGTCTTCTCCGAAACGTCTATGTGGCTTACCGGACGTCACTCAGCGAAGGCACCGAGGTGTTCCACAGCAACTTGCGAGAGCGGTGGCGACGCGGCGATCCCGATGTCGTGGGTGCCATGCAAACCTGGGCCGGTTACGCCGAGGAGGGGCGCTCCTGCCTCCTCTCCGGAAATCAGGCCCGGCTCAACCAATTGATTGACGCCAATTTCGACCTGCGCGCTAAGATCTACCAGATCGACCGTGGCAATCTCGAAATGGTGCATGCGGCGCGCGCGGCCGGCGCCACGGCCAACTTCGCGGGCTCGGGCGGAGCCATCGTCGGAACCTATCCGGACGAGGATGTTCTCGCCAGACTTACCCAAGCCATGCGCTCCATCGCAGTCGCGGTAATTAAGCCGAAAATCGTATGAGCGGTGCAGCGGCCGCTACTGCCGGCTCATGTACTTTTCTTCCAGCCGCGTCTGTTTGTTCACCAGCGGCACTTCTTTGCCCTTGATAAATACGTGCTTCACCTGGGTCTGTATCTCGAGCGGATCTCCGTCGGTCACCAGCAGGTCGGCTAACTTGCCGTTTTCCACGCTTCCCAGGTCATTTCCATGCCCCCAGATCTGCGCGGGGTTGATCGTAATGGCCTTCAAGGCCTCCTCATAGGGCAGACCGAAAGCCACGGCAGTGGCCGCCTGGTATGGCAGGTTGCGCACGAATTCGTTGCTGAAAGTACCAAAGGCGAATTTCACCCCGGCTTTGTAAGCCTCCGCGGGCGCGGTGAATGCGCTGTCATACGAGTCGTCTTCCTGATCGGGCAGCGCCAATACGCGTCCGAAAACCACCGGAATATTCTTGGCCTTCAACTCCGCCGCAATCTTAGAAATGTCGTGCGGCTGCAGGATAACAATCCGGATGTGCTGCTTATCGGCGAACGCGATCGCGTCGCGGATCACGCTGGCCCGGCTCGCGGAAACCGCTACCGGCACCTTGCCTTCCAGCACCGGGATCATCGCGTCCAGCTTCAGATCGCGCTTGAAACCCGGCGCGTTGGCCGCGCGCTCTTTCTGGTACTGCCTCGCCTGGTCGAAGAATTCGTTCACTTTGGCGAGTTGCTGGTCGTACTGCCGCTTCGCCGCCGAGAAACCGGTCGCAGCGGCCGTGCCCGGCGCGATCTCCAGGACGGAATCGGGAACCGGCCCGCCGCGGCCTCCACGCCCGCCGAGACTCGGAAAAATCAGATGCACCGCCGCCGTGCGCTCGATTGCCATGTCTTCCCACGTCCAGCCGTCGGTATGAATCAAGGCCGCCTGACCCGAGATGAACTGCCGATCGCCGCCGCCGAACCGGCCGCCCCCACCGCCGCCCGACGACGGAAAGGCCATGGCGGAAGTGATTCCATTCACACGCACCACGCCGAAGTGCTCGCTCTCCGGGTTCACCGCGCTCAGTGCGCGAAGCTGCGGCATGAATTCGCCCAATTCGCCCGTGTCCA
This sequence comes from Candidatus Acidiferrales bacterium, assembly GCA_035499435.1. GTDB lineage: Bacteria > Acidobacteriota > Terriglobia > Bryobacterales > Bryobacteraceae > Solibacter. The sequence continues at coordinate 4,110 of DATJYW010000005.1, forward strand.
CCGTCTCGCGGGTGGAAGACACCTCCGAAAGCCCCAACTCCGTGCCCGAATCGATCAGGCCCGGATAGACCCGCAGTCCCTTGGCATCGACAATCCGGGCTCCCTTCGGCGGCACCACTTTGGCGCCGATCTCGGCGATCTTACCGTCCTGGATGACCACCGCAACGCCCTTCATCACCGGCGCCGTCACCGGGTAGACATCGGCATTGCGGATCACGATCGTCTCCCCGGCCAACGCCGCGCCGCACGCCACCACTCCCGCAATCAGCTTCAGTATCGGTCTCACTAGCCCTGCCTCCTGGTCGGCGGCGTCTGCGGGCCGCGCTGCTGGTTCTGCTTCTCTTTGTCGATCAGCTTCTGTTTCTCCGCCTGCTTGAGCGGCCGGCCGGTGACTTCGTTGTCCCGGTCGAAGTAGATCGTCCCGTCAATCAGCACCTTCTGCACTTTGGCATAGTCCGACAGCGGGAACTTGTCGTAAATCACCAGGTCCGCATCCTTGCCTACCTCGATCGAACCCACGCGGTTGTCGATCCCGAGTTGCTTCGCCGGATTCAGCGTTACCATGGCCAGCGCCTCCGTCTCGGTCGCCCCGCCGTACTTCATCGCCTTGCCGGCCTCGATGTTCAGGTGCCGCATCTGCTCCGCGTCGTCGCTGTTGATGCTGACCACCACGCCCTTCCGCATCATGATGGTCGCGTTGTACGGAATCGCGTCGAATGCCTCCATCTTGTAGGACCACCAGTCGCTGAACGTCGATGCGCCAGCGCCGTGCGCCGCGATCTCCTTCGCCACCTTGTACCCTTCGAGCACGTGCTGCAGCGTGCGAATCTTGAAGCCGAACTCATCGGCCACCCGCAAGAGCATGAGGATCTCGTCGGCGCGGTAGCAGTGCGCGTGCACGTAGCGCCTGCCCTCCAGCACTTCCTTCAGCGCCTCCAATTTCAGGTCCTTGCGCGGCGGAATGCCTGTTTTGTTGGCCTCCCAAGCGTCCCATTCCGCCTTGTACGCCTTGGCTTCGACGAACGCTTCCCGGATCACGTCCTCCACGCCCATGCGCGTCGCCGGATACCGCGCCGGCTGCGCGCCGGCATTGATCGCGCGACCCGTCGGATTGCCCGCGCGCTTGGGATTCTCCCCAAGTGCAAACTTGATGCCCGGCGTCGCGCCCTCGAAAATCATGCCCGGCGCGTCCTTGCCCCAGCGCATCTTCAGCGGCAGCGTCTTGCCGCCGATCGAATTGGCAGACCCGTGCAGAATGTTGGCCGTGGTGACCCCGCCCGCCAACGCGCGGTAGATCGCGATGTCCTCCGGGTTGATCACGTCTTTGATATCCACCATCGACGACACGCTCACGCTGCCTTCGTTGATGCCCCCATCGGCCGCGATGTGCGAGTGACAGTCGATAATTCCGGGAATGATGTACTGATTCGACGCATCGATGATCTTGGCGTCGGCCGGGACCATGACCTTTTCCCCGACCTCGGCAATTTTCCCGTCGCGCACCACGATCGACCCCTTCAAGGTCCCCTTGGCGACCGTCATGATCGTCGCGTTCTGAAGCACATAGGTCTCGGCGAAGGCCGCCGGCAGGACTGCGACTGAAACCACGAACAGAATTTTCTTCATCGAGCTCCTCCCGGATTCCCCGGCTCTTCGGTTGCGGCGCCGCGCCCGCCAAACGGCGGGGTCTCCGGCACTGGCGTGTATTTCCGGCCATCCACGATGATGGCTTCCACCTTGGTGCGATCGTCGAATAGGTCGCCCCGCGTCACCACCAGATTTGCGATCTTGCCCTTCTCGATGCTGCCCACCCGGTCCTGCACGCCGAAGATTTCGGCAGGCGACAGGGTCAGGGCGCGCAGCGCATCCTCGCGTGAGAGCCCGGCGTCGAGCGCCTTCTTGATGGCCCGCTGCAGATCGCGCGGCTGATCGAGCCCGTCGGAGTAGAACGCCCATCGCGCGCCTGCCTTGGCCAGAACGGCGGGCGCCTGCGCCGCCTTATCGCGCGTCTCAAGGGTGCGCATGCTGTCGACCTCGTCCGGGTCCGCATCGCGCGATTTCTCCGGCCATCGCATGCTGAGCAGCAGCGGAGTGTTCGATTTCTTCAGCAGCTCCGCCGCCTCCGGCCGGTACGCTTCGCGGCCGCCATACAGAATCGTCGGCTGCTTCAAATCCGCGGCCAGGCGCAGCATGCGATCCATCTCGACCATCCGGTTGGCCGGCAGCAGAATCCGCGGCGAGTCCATCAACCCTTCCAGCGCGCGATCGTAGTTCGGCCGCTGCATGCCTCGCGGATCCTTGGCGTAGGCCTCCTTGACGAGCTTGTAGTGCTCCAGGTCAAGATAGATCTGCCGCACGTAGGCGATGTATCCCATCAGCGCGCTCGGGAAGCCTCCGCCCATGCCGCCGCCGAAGCCACCGCGGCCAATCGAAATGTACTGCCCCATCGGCGACGCCACGACCATTTCGCCGGTCTTTTCGCCGCTCAGCAGATCGATGACAGCGCCCTGTCCCGCGAAAATGCCGCGCGTCGGGAATGTCACCGCGGTCGTGAAACCCGCGCTTCTCGCGGTTTCGATGCGGCGGTCGGTGCCGCTGATCTCGTCCGCGATCCTGACCCAACTGGTCGTCTGGGGCCGGTCTTCGGGACCGCGTGCCGGCGCCGCTGGGACCGCAAACACCGCCGCCACCGCCGGCGTCGGCGTGGCCGCGACCGTCCCACGTCCTCCCCGGCCGGCCGCAGCCGTAGTCGTCGCGGGTGCCGCGCCGGGCTGTCCCCACGTGCTCAGGGCATCGATCAGGCCCGGATAGACCGTGAGGCCCTCGCCGTCGATGACCAGGGCGTCGGCCGGCGCCTGCACGTTGTCTCCTACCGCCTCGATCAGTCCGTTGCGCACCACCACGGTGCCTTTGGCGATCACCGGGCCACTGACGGTAACGATTCTGGCGTTGCGGACCGCCACTGCCGGGTGTTGCTGGGCCAGAGCACACACGCAACACAGAAAAAGCGCTGTGATGAGTCTCTTCATAATGGCAAGTTAGTTTATGACGGCGTCGGGGCCACTCGCTTGGTTACCGTGGCGCAGTTTCCGGCCTGCGCGTAATCCGTGAATTTTACGCCGTATACTGGGATTTGTCTACACGCCAACCCGTCCGTTACCGCGATGCCGGTGTCGATATCGACGAGGCCGACCGCGCCGTCGATGCCATCAAAAGGCTCGCCAAGCCCACCTTCACTCGCGGTGTCGTTACCGACATCGGCAGTTTCGGCGCCTGCTTTCAACTCGCCGGTCTCCGCCGTCCCGTGCTGATCAGCTCGGCCGACGGCGTGGGCACGAAACTGAAGGTCGCCTTCCTCACCGGCCGCCACGACACCGTGGGCGAAGATTTGGTGAACCACTGTGTCAACGACATCGCCGTCCAGGGCGCTGTGCCCCTCTTCTTTCTCGATTATTTCGCCGTCGGAAAGCTGGATGCCGAAGTGGCCGAATCCGTGATCAGCGGGATCGCGCGCGGCTGCCGTAATAACGCCTGCGCACTAATCGGCGGCGAGACCGCCGAAATGCCCGGCATGTACGCCGAGTCCGAATACGACCTGGCGGGCTTTATCGTTGGAGCCGCCGAGCGCACCGCCCTCCTCACCGGGAAAACCATCCGCGCCGGGGACGTCCTGCTCGCGCTGCCCTCTACCGGTTTGCACACAAACGGTTATTCCCTGGCCCGTAAGCTGTTGTTCGAAACGTCCGGCTATCGGCCCGAGACGCTGCTGCCCGAAGTGGGTGCGACCGTCGCCGATGCCCTGCTCGCCGTGCACCGCAGCTATCTCAAGCCGATCCGCGCGTTGATCGCCGCCGGATTGCTGCGCGGAGCAGCTCACATCACCGGGGGCGGCATCACCGATAATACACCCCGCATGATGTCCAAGGCTTTCGGCGTGGTCATCGACACGCAATCCTGGCGCATCCCGCCGTTATTCGAGCACTTGCGCCGGATCGGCAATCTCCCCCTGGACGATTACCGCCGCACGTTCAATCTCGGCGTGGGCATGATCCTCGCTGTTCCCCAACGCGGCGCCGCGCGGGCGGAAGCCATCCTCGCCAAACTGGGCGAATCGCCGTTCCGCATCGGCACGGTGGTCAACGCGAGGCGGGGCCGCCCGAGAGTAGAGTACCGATGAAACGCCTCGGCATCCTCCTTTCTGGCCGCGGCTCGAACTTCGTGGCCATTGCGGACAACGTGGCGTCCGGTTCGATCGATGCCGCCATCGCCGTGGTCATCTCCAACCGACCGGAAGCACGCGGCCTGGAGATCGCCCGCCAGCGCGGCCTGAATGCCGTCTGCCTGCCTTCCAAAGGCCTCGACCGGGAGGTTTACGACCGGTCCGTGATCGGGGAACTCCACCGCAATCAGGTGGACCTGGTTTGCCTCGCGGGCTTCATGCGCCTGCTCAGCGCAGGGTTCATCCGCGAATTCCCCAATCGCATTTTGAACATCCACCCCTCGCTGCTGCCGGCGTTTCCCGGCCTCGACGCCCAGCGCCAGGCCCTGGAGCATGGCGTGCGCATCTCCGGATGCACCGTGCATTTCGTGGA
>DATJYW010000006.1:0-46878 GCA_035499435.1 Candidatus Acidiferrales bacterium
CTCCGGAACTTGACCTTGGGATTGTGCTTGGCCAGCACGCGGGTGATGGCCGCGGTCAGGGTCGTCTTGCCGTGATCGATGTGGCCGATCGTCCCGATGTTCACGTGCGGCTTGCTGCGGTCGAATTTTTCCTTTGCCATACTTCACTTCTCTCAGCCGGCTCTGTACGGATTTCCTACAGGAGGGCGCTAAGAACTGGAGCCGTTGACCAGGATTGAACTGGTGACCTCGTCCTTACCAAGGACGCGCTCTACCAACTGAGCTACAACGGCCCGTTTCTACTACTGGAGACCGGCAAAATCGTCGGTTCCTTAACACAGTCTACGAAATTCTCTGGTGGACGGGGGAGGATTCGAACCTCCGTAGCTCGCAAGGAGCGACAGATTTACAGTCTGTTGCCATTAGCCGCTCGGCCACCCGTCCGGACCGTTCACCCGCACTGACCCCACCCAAAGCGAGAGCAGAATGACGGGGAAACTACAAGTCTACAAGGTTGCAGCCCCCCGCGCAACTGCGCCGCAGGCCTCAAAATGTCAGCCGCAGCGCGAACTGAATAATCCTCGGCGTATTGGTGGTGCTCGAAATGACTCCGAATGCGGTACTGGTCGGCGTCACGTTGGGCGCGGCGAAGAGCGCATGATTGCACAGGTTGAACGAATCCGCGCGGAACTGCAGCTTGATCTTTTCCCTCAGGACGAAATCTTTAAGCACCGTCAGGTTCAGGTTGTTCGTGGTATCCACCCGAATGTTGTTGAATTGCGAAGGAAAGTAGCGGTAATTCTGCGAGAGCTGCTGCGCCGACACGGTATTGAAGCGGGTCGTGTCGAATGCGCGGTTCACGTTGCGCGCGTCATAGTGCAAGTCTCCGCCGTAGTAGAGCATGTTGCCCCAGGCCACGGGAGCGCCGGAGTGGAACGTATAGCCGCTCGAAACCGACCAATCTCCGATCAGGACATTGACGAAGCCCGAGGCGCCGCTCCCGAAGTGCCGGCCACGGCCAAACGGCAACTGGTACAGCGCGCTCACCGCGAAGTTGTTGGGCCGGTCGTAGGTCGAGGCCCGTTTTTCGAGCGCAAAGTCGCCGTTGTTCAGGTAGCTCACCGCTTCCATCAGCCGGGTGTGGCTGTAGTCCACCGTCAGCAGCAGCCCCCGCGACATGCGCCGCGAAAGCTTCGCCGCCAACTGATGGAAATAGCTTCCGCCGTTGCTCATGTTCTGCATCGTCACCCCGGTGAATTCGGGATACGGGCGCAGCAGGTTGGACGTCGCAGTCGTGGAACCATTGAGGCTGGTGCCCGGCAGCAGGCCTGAGAACGGGTTGGCCACCAGCGCGCCGAGAGCATTGATGGTATTGTTGTCGCGCACCAGCGACGTGCTCAGGTATTGGGCCGGCAGCGAGCCAAAGTTGTAGTTGGTCGCCAGATGCACGGAGTGGTTGCCGATGTAGCCCAGCTCCACCGTGGTGTCACGGGTTAACTGGTGCTGGATGTCGAACGTCCAGCGCAGACTATATTGCCTTCCCAGGTCGGGATTCAAGTAGGTGATGCTTTGGCCCAGGTTGGTGTTGATTCCCTGTGACGATCCCGGGGGCTGTTGCAATCCGCTGGGAAACGGATCGCTCAGGGTCGCGGCCGGTGAGACATAGCTGTTGTTGGTCGCCACAAAGGTATTGGTGTAGCTGAAGCCGGGCTGCTGCGGCTGGATCACGCCGTACACGTAGTCGAAGATGCCCACTCCGGCGCGGAAGACGGTTCGGTTGTGCAGCGCTGCCGGCGTCCAACTGATGCCGAACCGCGGACTAAACGCGGTCTTGGTCGTGGATGTCGGTTGGCGGTGGTCCGGCGTGGCGAAAATGACGCCGCCCACGGGGTTGAACTGGCTGGCGGGGAGTTGTGGAATCGGCGCCTTCGCGTAGGCGGCGCGCGCCGGTGCCGTCGCCTGGTTGGTTGCCGCTGGGTCGAAGCCCACCGTCTGCCGGTTCCAGCGCTCGGTCGTCGGACTGTTGTACTCCCATCGCAGTCCGGCGTTGATGACCAGGTTTGGACGCAGGTGCCAGTCGTCCTGAACGAAGAGGACCTCGTACTTTGAATCGCTCTTGGAGGCGCTGTTGATGGTATAACTTCCGCTGGTGGGCAATCCCAGAAGGAAAGCCGCCATGGCGCCTCCCAACGGAGCACCGGCGGCCGTCGAATTGGCTTTCACCCAGGTGTTGTCGAAGGTGTAGCTGCCGGTGGATCCGGACCAGGCGAAGTTGGAGAAATCCAGAATGCGGTACTCGCCGCCGAACTTCAGCGAGTGCCGCCCCGCGATGTGGGTCACGCTGCCAAATAACTGGTAGGTGTTGTAGGGCTGGTCGGACATGTGAAGATTGGTCGCCGGGTTGGCTACCAGGAAACCGTCGGAAAACGAGAATTGCGGCATCAGAAGCTGGGTGGCGTTGGCGGAGATGTAGGAAGGGAATCCGAGCTGGGTCGGATCGTAGCCGAAACTGTTCTGCTCGTAATAGGCGCGATAGCGGTTGAACCCGACGCGCAGGTTGGCGACGGTGGTGGGCGAGAACGTATGCACGTCGTCGATCATGGCGCCGTAGATACTTCGCATGCCGTTTTCGCCCAGCGCAATATTGTTAAAGATGTTGCCGGATTTCTGGATCCAGAAGCTTTCGCGGCCGCTCAGCGTCAGTTTGTTGACGCTGCTCAGGTTGGCGTCCATTCGGCCGGAAAATGCCGAGTAGCTGTTGTTGGTAGTCAGGCCGGCGAAGTAATTGTTGGTGCCGTCGGCCTTACCCTGAATGTTCGGCTGGCCGATGTAGGTCAGATAATTCTGAGCGATCGGATTCAGCCGGTTGGTGGGAATGACGTTGCCCGGAAATACCTGGCGGGTAACCGTGCTTCCGGACAGCGCCGCGGTGTTGGGATCGTACAGCGCGTAGCTGGAATTGATCTTCAGCAGCTCGGAGAAGTCGCCCTTCCTCTCGGCGGCCGTGGGCACGGTAGTGTAGGTGGGCGCCGGCTCGCTGTTCTTGTGGCCTTCATAGGTGAAGAACCAGAACAGCTTGTCCTTGCCGTTGTAAATCTTGGGAATCACCACCGGACCGCCCGCGGTCACGCCCCACTGGTTCTGCCGGAAATTGGTCTTGTGCCCTCCGGCAGCGTTGGTGAAGAACGGGGTGGCGGTGAAGTTGGAAACCTGGTTGAACTCCGACAGCGACCCGTGCAGTCCGTTGCCGCCGCCCTTGGTAATCACCTGCACCGTGCCTCCCCCGGACCCGCCGTACGCGGCATCCACGTTGAGCACGTCGACTTTCACTTCGCTGACAGCGTCCACCGGCGGGCTGAATCCGGCGCGCCGGTCATTCTGCGTGGTGGCGTTGCCCAGCGTACCGAGGTTCGGCACGCCGTCCAGCAGGACCTCGTTGGCTCCGGCGGCCGCGCCGCCCATCCCCATGTTCGAGAACCCAGAATTCTCGTAAGGCCGATTCTGATCCCGCACGCCCGTGTTGACCACGCCGTACGCCATTACCGCCAGGTCCATCGGGGCTCGTCCGTTGATCGGCAGGTTCTCCACTTCGCGCGTGGTGATGGACTGTCCGGCCGAGGCGCTCACGGTATTGAGTGGTGGCGCGTCCGCCGTCACGGTCACGCTGTCGCTGGTATTGCCGATGGCGAGTTGGATGTCCACCGCTATCCGCACATCGCTGGCCAGCTCGATCCCCGATTGGACGTAAGTTTTGAACCCGGCCACTTCCGCTGTCACCTGGTAAACGCCCGGCGGCAGTTGGGGAATCGTGTAGAAGCCTTCCGGACCGGTTACGGTCGGGAACTTGCTGTTGGTGTCGACTTTGACCGCCGTCACTTTGACGTTCGGCACCCCCGATCCGGAGGGATCGGTGATGTGGCCGGTTAGGGTAGAACGGTATTCCTGCGCAAACAAACCACAGGCGCATGAAAGCATCACGAAGAAAAAGCGTCGCAGCATAATCTATCACCCCAATTGACGCTCATTTTAATACATGGAACTCCCAATCAATACTCCGCAGCGTCGTTTCCGGGTGCCCATGGTAGAATCGAATTCCACGGCCAATGCAACGCGCCAGCAGCCTCATTCGCCAATTGAGACTCTCGGGCGAAATCATCACTCCCGAAGAAATGGCACGTTCTGCATGGCCGGACGCCGTCGGCAAGCGGATCGCCTCCCACACCCGCGTGACCAAGCTGGTCCGCACCCGCCTGGTCGTCGAAGTCGAGGATTCGACGTGGCAGCGCCAGCTCTTCTCCCTGTCGCGGCACATTTTACATAACCTCGAAAAAGCTCTCGGCCCCGGCCTCGTCGACGACCTCGAATTCCGTGTCGTGCCCCGCCGGCGCGAGCCGCTGGTGGCGCGCGTGAGCACGCCCGGCATCTCCGACGACGCCGACGCGATCGCGGACCCCGTCCTGCGCGACCTGTACAAGGTCTCGCGCCGAAAGGCCCAGGCGTGAAGATCACCGAACAGGAAGTCCGCTACGTGGCCGCGCTGGCCAACCTCGAACTCAGCGATGCCGAAGCGGCCCGGCTTCGCGCCGATCTCGACGGCATCCTCGAACATATGGACCGCCTCAGCGAAATCGATACCACCGGGGTTGAGCCGATGGCACAGGTCCTCTTCGACGCCGACCCCGCCGCCACGCTTCGCGACGACGTGCCCATCCCCCCGCTCGGCAACCAGGCAGCCCTCGCCAACGCCCCCGAACCCGGCGCCGGCTACTTCAAAGTCCCCCAGGTCATCGAACGCTGACCCATGCACATTCCCTCGCTGACCATAGCAAGCGTGAGAGATGGCCTGCTGGCCCGCCGGTTCAGCGCCGCCGAGTTGACCGCGGAAGCCCTGCATTTTGCCGAAACGGAGAATCCCAGGACCAACGCCTACCTCCATTTCTGTCCCGAGCGCGCCCTCGCTTCCGCTGAGCGCGTCGATGAGCAGATCGCGCGCGGCGAAACTCCCGGCCCGCTGGCCGGAGTTCCGATCGCCGTCAAGGACGTGATTGTCACCCGCGGCGTGCGCAGCACCTGCGGATCGCGACTGCTCGCCAACTACATCCCGCCGTATGACGCCACCGCCGTGGAGCGTATCGAAGCGGCCGGAGGTGTCATTCTCGGCAAGACCAACTGCGACGAGTTCGCCATGGGTTCGTCCAACGAAAACTCAGCGTTCGGGCCGGTCCGCAACCCCGCGGCCCTCGACCGCGTCCCCGGCGGCTCCAGCGGCGGGTCCGCCGCCGCCGTCGCACAAGGCACGGCCGTCGTGGCGCTCGGCAGCGACACCGGCGGCTCCATCCGTCAGCCGGCCTCCTTCTGCGGCGTTACCGGCGTCACTCCTACGTATGGCCGCGTTTCGCGCTACGGCCTCACCGCCTTCGCCAGTTCGCTGGATCACATCGGACCGTTCGGCCGCTCCGTCCGCGATGCCGCCACAGTTCTAAGCGTCATCGCCGGCCGCGATCCTCGCGATTCCACTTCCGCGGCGGCGCCCGTGCCGGATTACACGGCGCTTCTCGACCGCAACGTAAAAGGTTTGAAGCTTGGCCTCCCGTGTGAGTATCTAAAGCAGTTGACGAGCGAAACCGGGGACCTGATCGCCCGCGCTGTGGAGACCCTGAAATCCCTTGGCTGCGAGGTCAGCGAAATCAGCCTGCCGGCTACCGACTACGCCATCGCATGCTATTACGTCATCGCGACCGCCGAGGCAAGCAGCAACCTGGCCCGCTACGATGGCGTCCGCTACACTTCGCGTACCAGGAGCGCGGGTACCCTCTCCGAAATGTATCGCCGCACACGCAGCGAGGGCTTCGGAGCCGAGTGCAAGCGCCGCATCATGCTGGGCACTTATGTTCTCAGCGCGGGCTATTACGATGCCTACTACCTGAAAGCGCAGAAAGTCCGCGCCCTGATCGCGCGCGATTTCGCCAACGCCTTTCAGCAGGTAGATGCCATCGTGGCCCCCGTCTCGCCTTTTCCCGCGTTCAAACTCGGGGAAAAGGTAGACGATCCGATGGCCATGTACCTTTCGGACATCTACACCATAACCGGCGACCTGGCGGGGATTCCGTGCATGAGCGTTCCGTGCGGCCAGACCCGCGAGGGACTACCAGTTGGAATGCAGATTCTCACCAGGCACTTCGACGAGATCACCATGTTCCGTCTCGCCGACGCCTACGAACACACTCAGAGCAACTGAAGAAGGAGAGACTTGACCATGCCATTCACACTACCGCCGCTGCCCTATGCTCCCAACGCCCTGGAGCCGTCCATCGACACCATGACCATGGAGATCCATCATGGCAAGCATCACGGCGCCTACGTAACCAATCTCAACAAAGCCCTGGAATCGGCGCCGGCCCTGGCCGGCAAGAGCGTCGAAGAGCTGCTGGCGAACCACTGCGCCATCGTGCCCGAAAACATTCGCACCGCGGTCCGAAACAACGGCGGCGGCCACATGAATCACTCCATGTTCTGGAAAATCATGGGACCGGGCGCGGGCGGTCCTCCCGTCGGCCACGTCGCCCAGGCTATCAACGCGGCCTTCGGCAGCTTCGATACCTTCAAGGAGAAGTTCAATGCCGCCGGCATGGGACGCTTCGGCTCCGGCTGGGCCTGGCTGATCAAGACCTCCGGCGGCGTCGAAATTATTTCCACCGCCAACCAGGACAATCCCATCATGGAAGGCAAGAACGCGGTCATGGGCTGCGATGTCTGGGAGCACGCCTATTACCTCAAGTACCAGAATCGCCGGGCAGACTACCTGGGCGCCTGGTGGAATGTGGTCAACTGGAAGGAAATCGAAGACCGCTTCAACGCGAAATAAGGCGGGCGAGACTTGCACAAATACGATCTCATCGTGATCGGTTCCGGCCCGGCGGGCCAGCGCGCCGCCATCCAGGCAGGCAAAGCGGGACGCCGGGTCGTGGTCGTCGAACAGCGTGAGATCGTCGGCGGCGTTTGCATCACCACGGGCACCATTCCCAGCAAGACCATGCGCGAGGCCGTTCTATACCTGTCTGGCTACCAGTATCAGGGCATCTACGGAATCAACTACCGCGTCAAGGAAAAAATCACAATGGCCGACCTGGGCTTCCGGATAAACCAGGTGATCAAGACCGAAGCCGACGTGATCCGCGATCAACTCAACCGCAACGGCATCATGGTGGAAACGGGCGTGGCCAGCTTTCTCGATCCGACGCACGTGAGGGTGGTCAACTCCCGCGGCCAGGGCGACCTCGAGGCACCCAACATCATCATCGCCACCGGTACGCGGCCCGCCGCGTCTCCAACGGTCAAGATCAACGGCCGCAATATCATTAATAGCGACCAGATCCTCGACATGCCGGAGATGCCCCGGACACTCATCGTCGTGGGCGGCGGCGTAGTCGGCGTCGAGTATGCCTGCATGTTCTCGGTATTGGGTGTTCGGGTCACGCTGATCGAGAAACGACCCAGGCTCCTGGAATTCGCGGACCTCGAAATGGTCGAAGCGCTCTCCTATCACCTCCGCGACCAGCGCGTCACCATGCGGCTCAACGAAGAGGTCGTTTCCGTCGAAGAGCAGGCTACCGGCGGCGTGGTGGCCCGCCTCAAGAGCAACAAGGTGGTGAGCGCGGATGCCCTGCTTTACGCCGTCGGACGCCAGGGGAACGTAGAAAGCCTCGACCTTGCGGTTGCCGGACTCGAGGCCGACAGCCGCGGCCGCATCGCCGTAGACTCCGAATACCGCACCAAGGTGCCCGGGATCTTCGCCGCCGGCGACGTAATCGGTTTCCCCAGCCTCGCATCCGTCTCCATGGAGCAGGGCCGGATGGCCGCAGCCGCGGCTTTTGGACTTCAGGTTCACACCCACGCCGCCAGCTACCCCTACGGCATCTACACCATTCCCGAAATGTCGTTTGTGGGCAAGACCGAGGAACAGCTCACTGAGGAGGATGTTCCCTACGAAGTAGGCTTGGCCTACTATCGCGAAACAGCCCGAGGCCAGATCCGCAACGACACTACCGGCCGGCTCAAGCTGATCTTTCACCGCGAGACGCGCGAAATACTGGGCGTACACATCATCGGCGACGAGGCCTCTGAGCTGGTACACATCGGCCAGGCAGCCATGGCGCTCAAGGGCACCATTAATTACTTCGTCGATACGGTTTTCAACTATCCCACTCTGGCCGAATGTTACAAGCAGGCCGCGTTCAATGGTATCAACCGGCTGGCTCAGGGTTAGGCGGCAGCTTTCAGCTTTCAGCTATTGGCTGAAAGCTGAAAGCGGGCATTCCCCAATAACCTTCGATAACATGAGGCTAGCCCGAGCAGTACCTTATCTCTGGTACCTATCGAGGCTTGTAGCCCGCATAAGTCCCATGTAAGTTACAGGACGGAGGTTCACTATGTCTGTGTATTCGGTTCGCGTGGCCGCCTTGATGGTCGCGCTTGCGATGATCGGCTTGACGTCCTGTTCGAGCCCCAACACGGCCCGCGTGGGAACGCCTGAATTTTACTGGTACGCCGCCAAAGAGACTTATGCCGCCGGCGACTACATCAAGACTGCCGATCATCTGGATCACTTGATCGACAATCAGAACGAATATACGGCCCGCGCCGTGCCGTGGTCCCTGGTGCTGACCTCCGGGATGGCCGCCGGCTACATGGAACTTGCCGACGCCTACACCGCCGGAGCACGCGTCAATAGAGCCAATGCCCTCGCCTTCCGCCGCAAGGCCGCGGACTACCGCACCATAGCCAGCCCCCTGGTTCTCCGATTCGCCCAGAATGTGGAAAAAATGGCTCGAGTGGGGGGCGGCGGTGTCCAGCTTGCCTTTTCGCTCCCTAAGGGCACGGCGGCGCAGTCCGCGCTGATCCACCAGATCGCCGGCGGCATTCCGCTGACGGCCGGCGACGAAGAGACAGCACAGTCCCTGACCATTCAACGTAACGTGCTGCTGGCCGTCTGCGCCGCTTCCGGCGCTCCGAACGATACCGCACGCACGGAAGAGGTTTTGGGACACGCCTCGGCCTTGCTTCCTCGCGCGACCTTCGAAAACGCGCTATCCCAAATGCTCAACGCCGAATCCGTGCTCTACGCGCGCGACAAGCTGGACGACCCTGAAAAGCTCGACGCCATCCGGAAGCGCGCCCAGTACATAGCCAGCGGAGCCGCGCGCTTGACCGATACCGCGGGCAAAGTGACCCCTGTCGAAGCCTCCGTGCACTAGTGGCGTGGTTTAGATCACGACCAGCGACCAGTTACCTTTCTGCCTGACCTCCCGCACTCCGGGGAGCGCGGCTCGGACCATCTCCACCTCGTGAGCCTCGAATCCGCTCGCGAGTAGGACTCCGCCTGGTCTGCGCGCGCTCAGCAGGTCTCGCGCCATCGCGGTGATCGCTTCGGGGCTGATATTGGCCAGCACCAGGTCCGCAGTCTCCGGCGCCACCGCGTCCACGCTCCCGACAAAGCCCTCGCCTGCGATCTCGATAGCGACGCGGTCGATATCGCAGGCGATGACTTTTCCGGCCCCCAGCAGCCGCGCCGCGCGCGCCAGAATCCCCTGCCCCGTCCCCACATCGAGCACCGTCATCCCCGGCTTCAGGTAATCTTCCATGGCTTCGATGCACAGCCGGGTGGTCTCGTGCACGCCCGTGCCAAAGGCCATCCCCGGATTCACCGTGATCCGCAGCCGCCCCGGCGGTGTCGGATCGTCCCGCCAATGCGGCGCCAGAAAGAAACTGCGACCGACCTCCATCGGCTGGAGCAGGTCGCGCGCATGCTGCACCCAATCCCGCTGCTCCTCGTCGCGCTCACGGGCTCCGGGGAACAGGTCCAACAGCCGCTTGCGGTCTGCCGTGTCCTCGAAGAAGGCGCGCACGCTCCACGCATCGATCTCGACGATCCCCTCCGACCCTTGCTCCCACAACTCGGCGATCAGGACGTCCCGGTCTTCGGCATCACAATCGATTTCGAGCGAGAACATACTATTTCCGCGGAAACGAGATCTCCACCTCGAACCTGATCCAGTCGATCTTGCCGAGGTCTTTGCCTTCCACCAGTTCACCGGATGGGCTGACCTTCGATTGCAGAATCCGCAACACCGCCTTGCCTCCCGCCGACGAGCCGAATTTGTCCTGCGCTTCCTGAACCTCCGCCGCCGGGTAGGAGCCCGGCCAGGAAAGCCGGTTGAGCCGCTCGAATTCGCGCTTGCACGCGTCTCCGTCGAGAACGAACTCGACTTCCCGCGGGGACCGCTTCACCGCCTCAGCCGCTGTGACTCCGTAGCTTACGTTCAGGTCGTTAGCCGTGTAACCCCGTAGCGGCGTCGCGATCACCGTCGAGTAGTTCCTACACCCTTGGCCGCGTGCCGCCTCCGGCTCCACCTCGATGACCCAGCCGTCCTCGTCTCCCTTCAGTACGAAAACCACACCCCGGCCGATCGGTTTCCGAAAATCCTGGCCGGCCTTCACCTCGCCGTTGAAACGCTGAGGCCTCTCCTGGGCCGGCAAGGTGCACACGATCACCGCCAGTATCAGCCCAAGACTGCTATGTTGAGATTTCACGAGGCACATGAAGCTACAAGGTATTTTCCCACCAATCACCACACCGTTCGATCACAACGGCGACATCTATTGGTCCAAGCTCGAACACAACGTCTGCAAGTGGAACCTGACCGCGCTCTCCGGCTACGTGGTCATGGGCTCCACCGGTGAGAGCGTCCACTGTACACCAGAGGAAAAGTTCAAAATCTGGGAGCACGTCGCCAAACACGCGGCCCCCGAAAAGCTTCTGATTGCCGGCACCGGGGTCGAGAGCGTCCGCGAAACCGTCTGGCTCACCAACCGCGCCGCCGAGATGGGCTACAAAGCCGCGATGGTGCGCACGCCGCACTACTACAAGAACCTGATCAACTCCGCCGCCGGCCAGATGCTCTACTACCGCGCCGTCGCCGACCAGGCCAAACTCCCGTTGATCATCTACAACTGGCCCCAGGTAACCGGAGTGGATATCCCCGTGGATGCCGTGGTCGCGCTCAGCGAGCACCCCAACATCATTGCCATCAAGGAAAGCTCCGGCAATCTCGAGAAAGTGATGCAGATGATCCGCGAGGTGAGGCACGGCTTCCAGGTCCTGGTTGGTTCCGCCCCCACGCTCTGGCCCTCGCTGCTGATGGGTGCCTGCGGAGCCATCCTGGCTTATGCGAATGCCGCGCCCTACTCGACCATCGCCATCTGGGAAGCCTACCGCACCCGTGAGGAAGCGGCCGGCCTCGACTGGCAAAACCGCATCGGCCGGGCAGCCGCGCTGGTGACGTCCAAGTTCGGCGTTCCCGGCCTGAAATACGCGATGGATCTCAACGGCTATTACGGCGGTCCGCCGCGCCTCCCGCTCTCGGTCCCCACCCCCGAAGCCAAGCGCGAAATCGAAGAGGCCTTCAAAGACCTGAAGGGCTAAGACGGCGTCCGAAGCACCATTCTACCCGCTGACCACCCGCCCATCGCGGAGCAGAATCCGCCGGTCGGCCGATTCCGCCAGTGCCTGCTCGTGAGTCACCATCACCATCGTGGTTCCCTGTTCGCGGTTCATCGCAAGCAACAGCTCGAGCACCGCTCCGCCCGTCGCGCTATCGAGGTTGCCCGTCGGCTCATCCGCCAGCAGGATGGGCGGACGCAGCGCGAATGCTCGCGCCAGGGCCACGCGCTGCTGTTCCCCGCCCGATAGCTGCACCGGGTAATGATCGTACCGTCCCTCCAGCCCTACTCGCGCCAGCAGTTCGCGCGCCCGCCCGCGTCCGCCGCCGTTTCCCGCCAGTTCCATCGGCAGCAGCACGTTCTCTTCCGCGGTCAGCGTCGGAATCAGGTGATAACTCTGAAAAACGAACCCGATTTTGCGCCCGCGCACCATCGCCATCTCGTCCTCACTCAGGCGGGTGATATCTTCGCCGTCCAGAATCACCTTCCCGCTGGTGGGCGAATCGAGCCCGGCGAGCAGCCCCAGCAGCGTGCTTTTCCCGCTGCCCGAGGGTCCCATAATAGCCGCAAATTGCCCGCGCGGAATGAGGAGATCGATGCCTTTGAGGATTTCGACCCGGTGCGTTCCCGTGTCGATGGATTTGGTGAGCCCGCGAACTTCGATCAAACCTTTATTATGGCATTGGGATGACGAGAGCTCGTTTTTTCTGGCTCCTCCTGCTGTTCGCCTTCGGCTGCGGCAATAAAGAGCCGGCACCGCCGAAGCCCGAAGCATCCGAGGCTCCTCCCCCCGCCGCGTCCGCGCCCGCGCCGTCCCCCGATACGCGTCCCGCGATCGTGTGCTTCGGCGACAGCATCACCGCAGGCTTCGGACTCGAGCCGGGCCAGAGTTTCCCCGACCTCCTGCAAAAAGATCTTGACCGCCGGGCACTCGGCTACCGCGTCGTGAACATGGGCGTCAGCGGCGATACCACCCAGGACGGCCTCGCCCGCGTTCCGTTGGCGCTCGCCGAGAAGCCCGCCATCGTCATTCTCGAGCTCGGCGGCAACGACGGCCTGCGCGGCATTCCCACCGATCTTACGCAATCCAACCTCGCGCAGATGATCGAGGCATTTCAGTCGGCCGGCGCCCGCGTGGTTCTCGCCGGCATGACCCTCCCGCCCAATTACGGACCGCAGTACATCGCCCGCTTCGAGAAAATCTACCGCGATCTCGCCGCAAAATACAAACTCGCCTTTATCCCGTTCCTCCTCGAGGGCGTGGGCGGGCACGATGAGCTCATGCAGAAGGATCGGCTCCACCCTAACGCTGCCGGTGCGCGCAAGGTCGAGGCGCTGGTGATGAAGTCGTTGGATTCTCTCCTCAAATAGCCCTTTCCTCACCTCGCGCAATAGTCGAACAGCAACTGCCATTCGGTCCGCTGCACTTCGAGCGCTCTCCGCTCCTCCTCCGACCCCGGGCGCGCAGCAGCGCAATAATCGATGAACGCGATCGGGTTCCATTCCGGCCCGAGACTCACGCCACGCGACGCCGCGAATTCCTGCAGCGCGGGGAAAATCGCGTGCCGGCCCGCGCGCCGGAACCAATAGGCCGAGTTCCCCGCGTCGGGCTCCTGCCGGTGCACCATCGCATGCCAGTAGCTCCCCTCGGCGGACTCGATGTTCTGCGCCACCTCGTGTGCCTCCGTCCAACACGAAAAGTAGAAGAAGAGCCCGGCGCGCACCACCGCCGGCAGGCTTGACGCCTGAACCAACCGCCGCGCTTCCGCGGAGCTGCACGGCCCCGTGGTCAGGGGCATCAGCCTCTCGCCGCCGCCATCCAGCGCGAGGATCCGCTCCACCTCTTCACCGTATTTTCCGGCATCGAACATGCGAACCTACTATTATGACGGCCTTGGTGCTCTCCGCGGGCGGCATGTGGGCGGCCTGGGAAGTCGGCGCCTGGCGAGTCCTCTGCGATCGCTTGGCGCCGGATCTGATCGTCGGCGCGTCCGCGGGCGCGTGGAACGGGTTTGCCATCGCCGCGGGAGCCACACCCGACGACCTCGAGCGCGAGTGGCTCGATCCCAGTATGGCCCGCATCATGCGCGAACGTCCCGAACCCATGTACCAGAAGGCCCGCCTTCTCTCGGGCCGTTACCAGCCTCGCGTCCCGTTCGCCCTCACCATCGTCGAAGTGCCCTCGCTGCGCAGCCGCATCGTGCGCGACCGCGATATCACCTGGCGGCATCTCGCGGCTTCCAGTTCGATACCTTGCGCGTTCCCGCCGGTGGAGATCGACGGCCACCGCTATGTCGATGGCGGCTTTCGCGCCAGCCTTCCGCTCTGGGCGGCCGAAGAACTCGGCGCCACCGACGCCATCGCGCTCAACGTGCTCAACACCCGATTATTTCGCACGCTTCAAGCCACTGCCTGGAGCCGCCGTGCCAGTGCAGTCTTGAAGGTGAATCGCATCGAGCCATCAGAGCCTCTCGGCTCCCTCTACGATGCCGTGGCCTGGAACCCAAAAAAGATCGCGCGCTGGATCGCGCTCGGCGAGCGGGATGCTCTCGCCCGAGTGAGTTCAGTTAGAATGTAGCTCTATGCCGCTCTATCGGGTCTTCCGCATGAAGGATTCGCCCCGGCAGCAGTTTCGATGGGCACCTCACGTATCCGGCACCGCCAGCGCCAAGCCCCGCGATTTCGAGCCGCGCGGCCAGGTCGAGGCCCTCAACGAGTACGACGCGTGGAAACTCCTGCGCGATTCCGGCGCTCCGCTCGAAGTCGGCGACCTGCTCGAGACGGAAGACGGCCGCTTGCGCATCTGCAAATACGTGGGCTTTGAGCCGGCCGAGTGGGTGCTCCCTGAAATCAAGCATTCGCCCCTGCCCGAATCCGAACCGGCGAACCCCACCGCGGTGAGCAGCTAGGAGATTGTATGCGCGATATCCGCCTCGGCGATGACATTGACGATTATTGCGTGCGCTGCAAGCGCATCATGAACCACAACGTGGTGTCGGTTCTGAACGGCAAGCCCGCCAAGGTCCGTTGCCGCACGTGTCACAGCGATCACGATTACCGCAACGAGCAGGCGCCGCCGCCCAAGGTCGACCCCCGCAAGGCTGCTCTCTTTAACGAAGTTCTCAAGAAAGTCAGCCCCGGCGACGCCGCCCCGGCCGAAGCCGACCCCGAGCTCGAACTCGAAACCGACGCCGAACCCGAGGCCGAACTCGAAGAGACCGAAACTGCCGCAGCCGCCGCTCCCGTCGAAGAGGAATCGCCCAAGCCGAAGCGCGGACGCGGACGTCCCAAGAAGTAAGGCATGCTCACCAGACGGGCTCTGCTGACAGGCGCCACCGCCGCCTTTGCCGCAAAATCCACTCCTCCGCCCCAACCCTACGGCGCGCTCCCGAGTTCCCGCCAGATCGCATGGCACGAGTTGGAATGCACCGCGTTCCTCCACTTCACCGTCAACACCTTCACCAATAAAGAGTGGGGCTACGGCGACGAAGACCCCGACATTTTCAACCCCGGCAACTTCGATGCCGACGCCATCGTCTCGGCTCTCGCCGGCGCCGGCATGCACGGCGTGATCCTCACCGCCAAGCACCACGACGGCTTCTGCCTCTGGCCCACCAAGACTACCGACCACTCCGTCTTCTACAGCAAGTGGCGCGGCGGCAAGGGCGACGTCGTCCGTGAAATCTCCCAGGCGGCCGCCCGCCACGGCCTCAAATTCGGCGTCTATCTGAGCCCCTGGGACCGCAATAACAAGGCCTACGGGACGCCGGAATATATCAAGATCTACCGCGCGCAACTCAGCGAGCTCCTCACGGGCTATGGCCCGATTTTCGAGGTCTGGCACGATGGCGCCAATGGCGGCGACGGCTACTATGGGGGCGCCCGCGAGAAGCGAGCTATCGACCGCAACACCTACTACGACTGGCCCAAAACCTGGGATATGATCCGGGCCATGCAACCCGATGCCTGCATCTTCAGCGACGTCGGTCCCGATATTCGCTGGGTAGGCAACGAGCGCGGCATCGCCGGCGACCCGTGCTGGGCCACGTTCGACCCCGTCGGCGAAAACGGCGGGCCCGCCTCGCCCGGCAACGTTCGCACGGCGGCATCCAATTCCGGCGATCGCGACGGAAAGCAGTGGATCCCCGCCGAATGCGACGTTTCGATTCGCCCCGGATGGTTCTGGCACGAAACCGAGAACGCGCGCGTCAAAAAGCCCTCGCAGCTCGTCAGTCTCTACTTCCAGAGCGTCGGCCGCGGCGCTACTCTCCTGCTCAACGTGCCGCCCGATCGCGACGGCCTGCTTTCCGCCGAGGACCTCGCTTCGCTCCAGGGCTTCGGCGCGTACCTGCGCGGGACTTTCAATCAGAATCTCGCCGCCAGGGCCAAAACCGACGCCACACATGTCCGCGGCAACGACAAACAGTATGGCCCCGCCAACCTGGTAGATGGCCGTCCAGACACCTATTGGACCACCGACGACAAAGTCACCAGCCCGGACGTCACGCTCGATCTCGGCCGGCCGGCGAAAATCCAGGTGATCCGGCTCCGCGAGGCCATCCGTTTCGGCCAGCGCATCGGCGCCGTGACGCTCGAGCGCTGGCAGCCGGGCGGCTGGGAGAAGATCGCGACTGCCACCAGCATCGGCGCGCGCCGGCTGATCCGGCTCGAAGCGCCCGTGATCGCATCCCGTCTCCGGCTGCGCATCGAACAGGCCTCGGCCAGCCCCGCCCTCAGCGAATTCTCGGTATTCAGCGAGGCCGCCATCCCCTGATGTGGTATTGGCTGTTCGCCGCCCCCGCTATCCTGCTCGCATTCCTCTCGCTCCGCGGTGAACGCAAGCGCGCCGATTACGTGGCCCGCCGTCTCGCCGAGACTCCGTCGTCCCTGCCGCCGGTGACCGTCATCGTCCCCGTTAAAGGGCCCGACGAGGGACTGCGCGAGAACCTGGCCGCCCTTGCCGCGCTCGACTACCCCGATTATGAGCTTCTGGTCGTCGCCCGCGAAGCGGCCGACATCCCCGATGGCGTACTCCCCGCGCGGGCCAAGGTTGTGCTGACCCATGAGCCGCAGACGGAGGTCTCCGAGAAGGTCCAGAACTTGTACGTCGCGGTTCGCGTGGCCCGCAAGCAGAGCGACATTCTTGCGTTCGCCGACTCCGACGGCCGCCCGAACTCCGGCTGGCTGAAGGCGCTGGTCGCGCCACTCGCCGAAGAAGGCGTCGGTGCAAGCACCGGCTATCGCTGGTTCACTCCCGTCCCACCCGATTTCTGGTCGCTCATGCGCAGCGTTTGGGACGCCGTCGCCGCGGGCATGATGGGACCGGGGCCCAACCGTTTCGCCTGGGGCGGAGCCATGGCTCTCCGCAAGCAGGTCTTCTTCGAAGTCCGCGTCCCCGAGTACTGGGAAAGGGCGATCTCCGACGACTATGCGCTCAGCGAAGCCGTGCGCGACGCAGGCCTTCGCATCGTCTACGCTCCCGGCGCGCTCACGCCGTGCTTCGATCACACCACCGCCGCCCGCTTCTTTCCCTGGATCCGCCGCCAGATGCTGATCACGCGCGCCTTCGCGCCGCGCCTGTGGTGGCCCGCGCTCATCGCGCACATCATTTACTGCGCCGGCATGGCGGCGTCGCTGGCTGCGTCCATCGCCGGCGGGCGTCTCGCGGAGTGGGCCTTGCTCGCACAACTCGCACCCGGCATGTTGAAGGGCCTCAATCGCGCCACGCTTGCCAAGGCCGCCCTGCCGGGGCA
The DNA here is from genome assembly GCA_035499435.1 of Candidatus Acidiferrales bacterium. Classification (GTDB taxonomy): domain Bacteria; phylum Acidobacteriota; class Terriglobia; order Bryobacterales; family Bryobacteraceae; genus Solibacter. The sequence goes on from DATJYW010000006.1 coordinate 17,232, forward strand.
GGAAGCCTGGTTCAAGCGCCACATCTGGGTCCACGCCATCTGGGTCCCGCTCGCGACGTGGGTGTGGCTCGTCGCGCTCCTGTCATCAGCTTGGGGAACCACGTTCCGCTGGCGCGGCCGAACCTATCGATTGAACCGCCGCCTCGGCGCTGAGCGGTTATAATCCTCTTGTAAGGGAGGATCAATCACGTGGCCAAGGACAAAAGCCCGAAGAAAGAAGTCAAGAAACCGAAAAAGAAGAAGTAGCGGGACCACGTAGCAGAATCGCGGGCGCGCGCGCCGCGTCACTGGCGTTCGCGTCCGCCGAAGCCGCCGCCGGCATTCCAGCCGGAGGCGAGGGAGAGATCAAATGCGCACAAACTGGGTAGCCCAACGCCAAAACGACAAAATTCGCACGCAGATGCACTACGCCCGCCAGGGCGTGACTACGGAGGAGATGCACTACATCGCCAAGCGCGAAAAGCTCTCTCCCGAGACTGTCCGCGCCGAAGTAGCTCACGGCCGCATGATCATTCCCGCTAACATCCACCACACCAACCTCGAGCCCATGTGCATCGGCGTCGCCTCCACGTGCAAGATCAACGCCAACATCGGCAACTCCTCGGTCACCAGCGATGCGGCGGGCGAACTCGAGAAACTCGCCTGGTCCGTCAAGTACGGCGCCGATACGGTCATGGACCTCTCGACCGGCGGCGACATCCCGGGAATCCGGCAAGCCATCATCAAAGCTTCGCCCGTCCCCATCGGCACCGTGCCCATCTACGAAGCGCTCACCCGCGTGCGGCGCGTCGAGGACCTCACGGCGCGCGTCATGCTCGACGTGATCGAGGAACAGGCCGAGCAGGGCGTGGACTACATGACCATCCACGCCGGCATCCTGGTGCAGCACATCCCGCTTACCACGAAACGCGTCACGGGGATCGTCAGCCGGGGCGGATCCATCCTCGCCGAGTGGATGGTCAAGAATCACAAGCAGAACATGCTCTACGAGTGCTTCGAAGAGATTTGCAGGATCTTCCAGAAGCACGACGTCAGCTTTTCGCTCGGCGACGGTCTCCGCCCTGGCTCCCTCGCCGACGCCAGCGATGAAGCCCAGTTCGCCGAGCTGGCAACACTCGGGGAGCTGACCAGGAAGGCATGGGAATACGACGTTCAGGTGATGATCGAGGGTCCCGGCCACATCCCCATGGACCAGATCGAAATGCAGGTGGTCAAGGAGCGCGAGATGTGCTTCGAGGCGCCGTTCTACACGCTCGGCCCGCTGGTCACCGATTTCGCCCCCGGCTACGACCACATCACCAGCGCCATCGGCGCCGCCATGATCGGCTGGCACGGAGCGTCGATGCTCTGCTACGTCACTCCCAAGGAGCACCTGGGCCTACCCGATCGCGATGACGTCAAGGCCGGCATCATCGCCTACAAGATCGCCGCGCACGCCGCCGATATCGCTCGCCATCGCCCCGGCGCCCGCGACCGCGACGACGACCTCTCCCGCGCCCGGTACCGTTTCGACTGGAACCGCCAGTTCGAGCTCTCGCTCGACCCCGAGACCGCGCGGTCGATGCACGACGAGACGCTGCCCGAGGAGGGCTTTAAAGACGCCCACTTCTGCTCCATGTGCGGGCCGAAGTTTTGTTCGATGAACATCTCCGCCAAGGTGGAAACTTTCACCGCGGAAGACGCGGCCTCGGTGCTTAACGGCACAGCACCCCAGACCCTCGTGAACATCGATTAGAAGATTTGGCCTTAGCATTGCCCCTGGGGATCGATGGAGGGGTGCAATGACGCAAATTCGGAATCTTGCTATTGGTATGTTCGTGTGCGCGATGACTTTCGCGCAGCCGGGGAGTCAGGCGGCTTACGATCGCCTTGTGAAAGAAGTGCATCATGAGCTCGTCATGCTGCCTTACTACGGCGTCTTCGACAATCTCGCGTACCGCGTCGATGGCTCGACCGTGACCTTGCTCGGCCAGGTCACCCGCCCCACCCTGAAGAGCGACGCCGAAAATGTAGTAAAGCGGATTGAGGGAGTGGAAAAGGTCGACAACGAGATCCAGGTGTTGCCGCTCTCGTCGATGGACGACCGTATCCGCCTTGCCGTCTACCGCGCCATCTATGGATTCACCGGGCTCGACCGTTACGCCCTGCAAGCCGTTCCGCCGATACACATCATCGTGGCCAACGGCAACGTGACTCTCGAAGGTGTCGTCGATACCCAGGCCGACAAGGACCTCGCGGGTGTGCGCGCCAACACGGTTTCCGGTGTTTTCAAGGTCACCAACAATCTGCAGACAGCAAAAAGGTAGCCTTACTTGTTGCTCAGCCAATACCCGGGGCGCGTCTGCACCCTTTTTACTTCCGGACTTGCCACCGCCACGGTGATCTCGTGGAATCCGCCCTCGTCCGAGTTATTCGGGGTATAGCTGACAAAATACTGGCTGTGCAACTCCGCGCCGATGCGCTGGATCGCCTCTTCCAGCCCGCGCTGCTTGTAAAAGCTCAGCTCCGTCCCGCCGGTGCCTTTGGTGAAAGCCTCCACCGGGTTGTCCTTGAAGATCGCCTTCACGTCTTTGAACAGCTCCACCATCAAGGGAACAAACTCCGCCCGCCCCGCGTTGCCGAATCCGGTGGCCTGCTGCACCGTAGTGGGCGTGGCGGGCATATTCAGCCCAACCGCGGGACTCATCGCCGGCGGCAGATTGTTCTGCCGGCCCGGATCCGGCTTCGCCGTCAGCGTGGAGAACAGCCTCGACATGTCCACCGAATAGAACATGATGTTCGCCAGTTGCAGGTTGATCAGGGCCTCCCGCAGCCGGTTCTCGCTGGAAAGATCGCGCGTCTCGCCGATCAGCAGGATGATGCGCCGCCGGTTCTCCGGCCGGTGCGAAAGCATCCGCGTCGCCTCTACCACCGAGTCGATCATGCGGTTCGCGTTGCTGCCGGCGTACAGGTCCTTCACCGCCTTGGTGATCTTGTCGCTGTCGGAGGTGAAGTCCTGCAGCATGCGGATCCGCGAATCGTAGGCGATCAGCGCCGCCTCCCCCTGATCCCCGATCAGCAGCGGCGAGATCAGGTTCCCGATCTTCCGTACCTGGGGAAGTATGCCCTCGACGTGGGCATTGGCTTGAAGGCAGATCACGACAGAAATCGGTGTGTACGTCACGTCCACCGTGATGTTCTGCTCTTTGCCATTGTCGTAAACATGAAACTGGAAGGGCTGGAGCCCGTTCACGTAGCTGCCGTCGCGATCGTACACCAGCACAGGCGCAGTCACGTGGATAACCGTGGTGGTGATCTTGACCGGCGGCTGGCCCGGCTCCGCCGGCTTCGGCGGAGGAGTCTGTTGTGGCTGTTGCGCGGCGAGCAGGCCGCACACAAGAATGACACTTGGCAGTCGTCGCATACAGATCCTCTTCAAGCGTGTTCGGTCCGCCCTCGCAACAGTTCTAGCACGTGGGGCACCAATTCCACGATAGCATCCAGGGATTGAACCGCCCCCTTCGGCGACCCCGGCAAATTCACAATCAGCACTTTCCCCCGCGTCCCCGCCACCGCCCGCGACAGCGCTGCCAGCGGCGTCGATTCGCGCCCGCGCGCCCGCATCAGCTCGCTGAATCCCGGAATTTCACGATGCAACACCGCGCGCGTCGCCTCCGGAGTCACGTCCCGCGCCGCGACCCCGGTGCCGCCTGTGGTGAAGATGGCCGACACGGCGCCTCCGTCGGCGAGCGCGGCTAGCCGCCGCGAAATGTCCACGGCAACATCAGGCACCACTTCCGCAACCGAGACCTGCCAGCCCAGTTGTTCCAATCTTTCACGCACCGCCGGACCGGAAAGGTCCTCGCGCGTCCCGGCGCTCACGCTGTCGCTGATGGTAAGTACGGCGGCCCCGATCACGATCTGCCTCCGCGCCGCGGACGCCGGTATTCGCCGCTCTTCCCGCCAGTTTTCTCCAACAGATACAGATCCTGGATTTCGATTCCCTTGTCCAGCGCTTTCGTCATGTCGTAAACAGTCAGGGCAGCAGCGGCGGCAGCGGTCAGCGCCTCCATTTCGACACCAGTCTGTGCATTAGTAGATGCGCTGGAGACGATCCTAATTCCATTTTTTTCGACCGTTGCCTCCACATCCACGTGGGTCAGCATCAGCGGATGGCACAAGGGAATCAGCTCACTGGTACGCTTGGCCGCCGCAATTCCGGCGATTCGCGCGACTTCCAGCGGATTTCCCTTGGGATTCCGCGGGAGTTCCCTCAGCACGCGGGGGGCGATCCGCACGAACGCGTGCGCGCGCGCAGACCGCCGCGTCTCCTCTTTCCCGGAAACATCCACCATCCGCGCGTTGCCCGCCGCATCGTAGTGCGAGAGTCTCTTCATTTCATCAGCACCCGGATCAATTCGCCTCTCTCGTACACCGGGCGCTCCGGGTCGGCGACCAGGAAGGCATTGGCTCGCGTCAGGGCCGGGACATCGCCCGACCCGTGCCACTCCACCGGCGTGACTTCGTCGCCGCCTTCGCTCAGTCGCGCCGGCAGAAAGCGCGTAAGTCCCGGGCGGTGCCGGAACTCTCGGGTCAGCCGCGCCAAGGGCATCCGGAGCGGCGTCTCGTCCTGCCCGCCGACCAGCTCCAGCGCCGCGCGCGCGAAGATTTCGAACGTCACCATGGTCGACGACGGATTCCCGGGAAGCCCGAAAAAGAACCTGCCCCCCGCGCGTCCGAACACCAGCGGCTGCCCCGGCTGAATCAGGACGCGGTCGAAATAGAACTCCGCACCGAGCTCCGCCAGAACCGGCTCCACTACGTCATACTTGCCGGCCGATACGCCGCCTGAAAGCAGGAGCAGATCCGCCTTCAACCCCCGCGCAATCAACTCTCGCGTGTGCGCCGCGGTGTCGCGTGCGATCCCGAGCACCTGCGCTCTGCCGCCCGCCCGCGTCACCTGCGCCGCCAGCGACCACGCGTTGGAATTGCGAATCTGGTAATCCGCCGGGGCCTCCTCGATCTCCACTATCTCATCGCCGGTCGGCACGATCGCCACTTCAGGCATGCGGTACACTGCGGCCGCGGCCCGTCCAAACGCCGCCAGCATGGCAACGTCGGTGTAGTCGAGCCGCTTGCCCTTGTGCAGCACGGTCTCGCCGGCCGCCGCTTCGCACCCCCGCGGATTGATGAACTGCTGCGCCTCCGCCGGCCGGTCCACGATCACCAGCCCGTTGTCCCGCTGCGTGTGCTCCACCATTACCACCGCGTCGGCGCCGGCGGGCAACGGGGCGCCGGTCATGATCTCCACCGCCTGCCCCTCGCCCACCGCGCCTTCGAAGCGGTCTCCGGCGCGCACTTCGCCGATCACCGCCAAGCGTCCTGGAACATCCGCCGCCCTGATCGCGAACCCGTCTCTCACCGAGCGCGCCAGCGCCGGCACATCCCGGTCCGCTGCGACGTCTTCCGCGAGGACGCGTCCGGCGGCGCTTCGGAGCGCGACGGGCTCGGTCGCGGGAACCAGCCGTGCTTGTCGCACAATCTCGATGACGGTGTTCCGCGCCTCGGAAAACGTAAGAGCAGCCACGCTTCCCATGGTAGCGCCGGCGCCTATAGTAAAATCGTGCAAGCGCTTTCTTTTCCGAGGAGGACTGTCCTTGCAATCTCCCGACGTCATCATCATCGGCGGCGGCATCGTCGGCTCCAGCATCGCGTATCACCTCACCGAATCCGGCTGCACCAATGTCCTCATCCTGGAACGAGAATCGCACCAGGGCAAAGGTTCGACCGGAAAATCGATGGGCGGCGTGCGCGCGCAGTTCTCCACCTCCGAATCGATCAGGATGTCCCTCTACTCCATCCCCTTCTTCAGTTCCTTCGAAGAAGTCATCGGCCATCCCTCCGGCTACCGCGCGCAAGGCTACCTCTTCGTCGCCACCAACCAGCGCCACCTCGATTACCTGTGCCAGAACTACACGCGCCAGGTGGCCGCGGGGCTCAAGACCGTCCAGCTTCTCAAGCCCGCGGACGTCGCACACTTCGCTCCCGAAATCCGCTGCGACGATGTTCTGGGCGGCGCCTTCTGCTCCACCGACGGCTTCGTCGACCCGCACAGCGTCATGACCGGCTTTGCGCAGCGCGCGATGGAACGGGGCGTCCAGATCCTCCGCGATGCCGAGGTGACCGCCATCCTCACCGACTCTCGCGGTGTCGCCGGAGTCGTAACCACCGCCGGGACGTTTTCTTCGCGCACCGTGGTGAACGCCGCCGGCGCATGGGCGGGACAGGTCGCTCGCATGGCCGGAGTCGATCTTCCGGTCGAACCCTTACGCCGCATGCTCGTCCCCACCGAACCGTTCGACAAGGTTGCCCAGAGCTCGCCCATGGTCGTCGACATGGCCACCGGATTTCACTACCGTCCCGAAGGCCGCGGCATCCTGATGGCCTGGAACGACCCCGAAGAAACCGCGGGCTTCAAACTCAACTTCGATCCAGCTTTCATCGAGAAGATTCTCACCCGCGGCGTCACCCGCCTCCCCGTTCTGGAAGAGGCCGAAGTCAATCCCAAGCGCGCGTGGGCCGGACTCTACGAAATGACGCCCGATCACCACCCGGTTCTCGGCGCCGTCAAACCGCTCCCCGGCTTTTTCCTCGCCAATGGATTCAGCGGCCACGGCGTGATGCACTCTCCCGCCACCGGCCGCATCACCGCCGACCTGATCCTGAAGGGCCGCACCGATCTCATCGACAGCACGCTTCTTTCGATTGATCGCTTCGCCGTCGGTAACTTGCTTCACGAAACGGCGATCTTATAAACTCGCCTTCAATGCCTCTGACCGGCGACGTGACTTTCCGCCGTCTCTGTCGCGCACGCGATTTCCTCGCTGCCTAAGAAGTTCTGAATACCGGCAGGTCCGTAACCTGCCCCACGCTCACACTGATTCCAGGGCGCCGACGAGCTCGCTATCGCCGTTTTCCGCGAGCTTGTGTACCAGCTCGGCGCCGAACGCGAAGCCCTTGTCGAAGGCTTGGAGATTCAGCTTCGCCAGCGCCGGAGGGACCGAGTCTTCCACCGCCTTGCGAAGAGAATCGGCATCCAGGAGATTGCTCACGGCCCCGAAGAACCCGACCATGACGATGTTCAGGACTACCTTGCGGCCGATCTCCTCCGCGAGACGCGTGGCGGGAACTCCATAGACCCGGATGTTTTCCGGGACGCGGTCCACGCGCACCAGTTCCTGCTCCGTGATCAGGATTCCGCCTGGCTTGAGCTGCGGCGAAAAGCGAGTGTAGGCTTCCTGGCTCATGACCACGAGCACGTCCGGACGCGTCACGTAGGGATAGAGGATGGGATCGCGTGACAGAATGACCTGGGCGCTCGAGGATCCGCCGCGGGCCTCGGGACCGAAGCTCTGCGTCATGGTGGCGAACCCGCCTTCGAAGATGGCCGCGGCCTTGCCGATCACGCTGGCCGCCAGAATCACGCCCTGGCCGCCGAAGCCGGCGATTCGGATTTCGGTTAGCATTCGCTGCAACATGAGACCTCCGGTTCGGCGTAGCGGTCGCCCAGCGACGCCGTCATCTGCGCTTTGAGCAGCTCGAAATAGTCGGGCCGCTCGCGATCCACGAATTTGCCGACCACGATTTCGCCGCTCTTGGTGAGAGTGCATTCGCTGGTGGGCGCGCCGTTGCGCACCTTGCTCACTTCCTTGTAGAACTTCATGGTGTCGAGGCCGTCGCCCATTTTGTTTCGACGCTGGTAGAGCGTGGGGCACGGCGAGATCACTTCGATGAAGCAGAAGCCTTTCTTCTTGAGCACGTCTTCCATGGAGCGGGAGAGCTGTTTGACGTGGTACGTGGTCCAGCGGGCTACGTAGGCCGCGCCCGCCGCTTCGGCTAGCTGGACGAGATTGAAGCTGGGCTCGAAGACACCATAGGGAGACGTTGCGGAGATCACTTGGCCGGGCGTAGTGGGCGCGGTCTGGCCGCCGGTCATGGCGTAGGTGAGATTGTTGACGCAGATGACCTTCAGGTCCATATTGCGGCGGGCCGCATGGATGAAATGGTTGCCGCCGATGGCGAACAGGTCGCCATCGCCGGAGTACACCACCACCGAGAGCTCGGGATTGGCGAGCTTGAGGCCGGTGGCGAACGGGATTGCACGGCCGTGGGTGGTGTGGAAGCTGTCGAGCGCGGCGTATCCGGCCACGCGACCGGTGCATCCGATGCCGCTCACCACGGCGACCTTGTCGAGATTCAGCTTCGATGCCTCGAGAGCGCGCGCGAAGCAGTTGACAGTGGTCCCGATGCCGCATCCGGGACACCAGATGTGCGGCATGCGGTCCATGCGCAGGAGTTGCTCGACCGGGTTCTGGACTTGGGGGTCGGGGGCCGGGGGTCTGGGGTCGGGGATCGCGGTGCGCTCTGGTGCGAGGGTGGAACTGTTCATCGGGCTGCCTCCACAATGGCTTTGAGAATCACTTCCGGCTGATGGACGGTTCCGCCGGCGTGCGGTACGGAGATGACTTTGGCTTTGCCGGCTGCCGAGCGTTCCACCTCGCGGACCATCTGGCCGAGGTTCAACTCCGGCACCACGAAGGCCTTCACCCGGCCCGCCAGATCGCGGATGTGCTGTTCGGGGAAGGGCCAGGCGGAGATGATGCGGAACTTGCCGGCCTTCACGCCCTGTTCGCGCGCCAGTTGGAGGGCGCGCTGGGCCACTCGCGAAGTGATGCCGTAGCTGACCACGATGACTTCGGCATCGTCGAGATTCTCAGCCTCGAAGATCGCGCGGCCGTTGGTGAAGGGCTCGAGTTTGTCGACGAGCCGGTTCACCAGGCGGTCCTGCGTATCTGCGGTCATGCTGGGATAGCCGCGCTCATCGTGGGTCAGGCCGGTGACGTGGAAGCGGTAGCCGTCGCCGGCCTTCACCATCTCGGGGACCAGGCTCTCGTCGGTGGAGAAGGGCCGGAACTCGGCGGGGGGCTTCTTGGTAAAGTTGCGCGGCCGGACTTCGATCTTGCCGGCCTCCGGGATCACCACCTTTTCCGTCATGTGGCCGACACATTCATCGAGCATCATCATCACAGGCACGCGGAACTCTTCGGCCAGGTTGAACGCGGTCACGGTGAGGTCGAAACATTCCTGCGGCGAGTTGGGGCAGAGGGCGATGATGCCGTAGTCGCCGTGCGAGCCCCACTTGGCCTGCATCATGTCGGCCTGCGCGGGCAGGGTGGGAAGTCCGGTGGAGGGGCCGCCGCGCTGCACGTTGACAAAGACACAGGGTGTTTCGGTGATGGCGGCGTAGCCGATATGCTCCATCATCAGGGAGAAGCCGGGGCCGGAGGTGACGGTGAACGCCTTGGCGCCTCCCCATACAGCGCCCGAGATGGCGATGGAGGCGGCGAGTTCGTCCTCCATCTGAATGAAGATGCCGCCCACGGTGGGTATACGCCAGGCGAAGCGCTCAACTACCTCGGTGGAAGGGGTGATTGGATATCCTGCGGCAAATCGCGCACCGGCTGCGAGGGTTCCCTCACAGCAGGCGTGGTCACCGTCGAGAAAATGGACACCGGTGAGAACACCTTTGGGGTCAGCGTGCATTGCGAGCTCCGAAGATGGCGAAGTCGGGGCAGTACATTCCACAGAGATCGCAGCCCGAACATTTGTCGGCGGCGATCACGTGGGGCGGATGGTAACCCTTAGAATTGAAAGCAGATGAGAGCGACAGGACGTGCGTGGGACAAAACTCGACACAGAACCCGCATCCCTTGCAGCGCTCGGCGGTAATGGCAACGAATCCTTTGGCCAATTGCGTCCTCCTTGGTGGGGCCGATGGGAGAGGAGCACGCAAAGGGCCACTTGGAATATTAAGATCGTTTTAGTCGGTATTGCTGGAGAATACGCCTCAGCTTCTTCAACAGGACGCCTGTGACCACCAAACCAGCCCCGGCGCACAGCAGGACGGACGTGGCCGGCTCCGGCGCCGCTTGCGATGCCAGATCGCCCGGCGACTCCGAGGATGGGTCGGACAGCCCCAGGAACTCCTGATTGGACGTGTAGGGCGTGATCGGAGTGTAGATGCGGAGCCGGGAGTAGAGCAGGGGATCGATCTGGGCCGTCGAAACTGCTGCCGCCGCCTGGCTCAGTAGCGCTGACGCGTAAGTGCCTTGGATTGGAGTCGAGGGTGTGAATAGGCTCCACAGGGCGTACTGGTAGTCCGCGGTCAAGTCGTGAGGCGCGGACTGCTGAGTCAACTGCAGTACCAGATATGCCGCCTCTTCATATTGCGTCACCGACTGCGACCAATCATTGGGGTTCACGAACCGGGCATACTGGAGCGGATTCGCGCCGGTGAGCGTCGAGACCTCGTAGGTGAACGGACCCGAGGGTACGTAGGTGGTGTGCAGGTAGTCGTCGCAGACGAGTTCGCTATCGACACCATTGACAGCCGCGGTGAGGAAGCCGTTGTAGGTGCCGTACTGGGTGTTTGCCGGCAAGCTCTGGAACTGGATGGTGTCGCCAAAGGCCGTGGCGGCGAGGGCCAGCCCGACTACGGAAAGATATCTCATCATGTGTATCTATCGGCCGAATGGCCGGAGACTTTAGCCCGCTTTACCAGCGCAGGATCAGCGGGAGTGCGGGCCGGAGGTCCTTCGCTCCACCCTGCGCGCCGCGATCGAACTCCACTTCCATCAGGTGCGCGTCGCCCGAATCGAGCGCGATCACGCCCGCCCGAGCCATCGCCGCCGTGACGGACTTCGCGTGAAGCGTGGGACACACAACCCTCACGCGGGTGAGTTCCCGGAATCCGGCCGAGTGCGCGCGGGGCTGCGGCAGGCGACGGACGTTTTCCGTGAAGCACCACATCGGCTCGACGAGACTCGTCGGCGCGGCGATCCGAAGTTCCAGACCGGGCATGGTTTCGGGACGGTAGTCCCAGCCTTCGAACGGATAGTCCTTCGCTGCCCCAGACCTCGGACGCAGGATGATGCCGAACGGCGACGCGCCGCGCCCAAGGTCCGACCATCTTTCCCAGAGCCGGGTGGGACGCGAAGCGGCACTCTGCGCCTCCGTCACCTCCGCAATCCAGATCAGTTCCAGCATGGCGTTCTCGAAGAAGAATCGCCGGCAGGCCGTTCCTTGCCCCGGATGGACGTTGGGCGAACCCTCGGTGAGACCGAATTTTACAAGTTCGTCCGCCGCCGGCGCGCCGCGCGAGGTGAGAATGAAGACATGATCGACCTCGACCTGCATTACGCCCTATGATGCCACGCGGCCGCGGGTCGCGACCCTGCTACCTTGTACTTAATGTCTTCTCATTCCGACCATAGTTTCGGTTTCGCCACCCGTGCGCTCCATGCAGGCCAGCAGCCGGATTCCGATACCGGAGCGCGCGCCGTCCCGGTTTATCAGACCACTTCGTACGTCTTCGAGGACACGGCGCATGCAGCCGCGTTGTTCAACCTGCAGCGGCTGGGCAACATCTACACCCGGATCATGAATCCGACCACGGCCGTGTTCGAGGAGCGCATGGCCTCGCTCGAGCGCGGCGTGGGTGCCCTGGCGGTGGGCAGCGGACAGGCGGCGCAATTCATCGCGCTGGCCAGTCTTCTGGAAGCCGGAGACGAGATCGTTTCGGCCAACACGCTCTACGGCGGCACCTACACCCAGTTCGATGTGTCTTTCCGCCGCCTGGGCATTCAGACCACCTTCGTGGACCCTGACGATCCCGAGAACTTCCGCCGCGCGATCACACCAAAGACGCGCGTACTGTACGGCGAGACCATCGGCAATCCGCGGATGAACGTGCTCGATATCGCCGCGGTAGCCGCCATCGCGCACGAGCACAATCTGCCGCTCGTGGTGGATAACACGTTCGCTTCGCCCTACCTCTGCCGGCCCATCGAGCACGGCGCGGACATCGTGGTCCACTCGGCGACCAAATTCATCGGCGGCCACGGGACCTCGATCGGCGGCATCATCGTGGACAGCGGGCGCTTTCCGTGGGATCGCGGGCGATTCCCGCAGTTGCTGGAGCCGAGCAAGGGCTATCACGGCATCCGCTTCTACGAAACGTTCGGCGATTTCGCCTATATCATGAAGGCGCGCGTGGAAGGCCTGCGCGATTTCGGACCAGCCTTGAGCCCATTCAACTCCTTCCTGTTTCTGCAGGGACTGGAGACGCTGAAGCTGCGCATGGAATGCCACTCGGCGAATGCGCTGCGCGTGGCCGAGTTCCTCGCCGGACACGAGCGCGCGGCATGGGTGAATTTTCCAGCCCTGGCTTGCAGCCGTTACCATGCCCTGGCGCAGCGTTATCTGCCGCGCGGCGCGGGAGGCGTGCTGACCTTCGGCATCAAGGGCGGCCTGGATGCCGGGCGGCGGTTCATCGAGAAGCTGGAGGTCTTTTCGCACCTGGCGAATATCGGCGATGCCAAGAGCCTGGTGATCCACCCGGCATCCACCACGCATCAGCAGTTGACGCGTGAAGAACGCGAGGCCGGCGGCATCACCGACGACCTGATCCGGTTGTCGGTGGGCCTGGAGGAGATCGACGATATTCTGTGGGACCTGGACCGGGCACTGGAGGCAAGCGCATGAGCTACTGCGAGATTTTTCAGGACGGCGTGGGCGGGAACTCGCCGGTAAACCTCAGCCGCTTCGCGAAGACGGCCGCGGACCGCCGCCGGATTCTGGAGCGCTACCGCAAGATCGCGATGGTGGGTCTCTCGTCGAATCCGTTCCGCCCCAGCCATTTTGCGGCGATTTACCTGATGGCGGAAGGCTATGACGTGACGCCGGTGAATCCGCGGGAGAAGGAGGTGCTGGGGCGCGTGTGTTATCCGTCCGTGGCGGACGTGCCCGGTCCGATCGAAGTGGTGGATATCTTCCGCGAGCCGGCCGCCGTTCCCGAGATCGTCGAACAGGCGATCGCGAAAGGGGCGAAGGTGATCTGGATGCAGTTGGGAGTGGTGCATGAAGAGGCGGCGCAGCGCGCGCGCGACGCGGGGCTGGAGGTGGTGATGGACCGGTGCATGAAGATCGAACACGCCCGGTTTTTCGGCGGATTGAACACCATCGGCCTCAATACGGGGGTGATTTCTTCCCTGCGGCGGCCGAGGCCGGCCCGAGGCTGAAAATCGCGGCCTCGATAGGATATACTGCCTGCGGCGGTATCCGCCGGAATTCCTCCTTGGAGGCGTGCTCATGAGATTGGCGATCTTCTCTGCGTTTCTTGCCACAATGCTATCCGGCATCGCAGCAGCGCAAGCGCAACCCAAGCTCTACAACACAACGAAGCAGAAACTGCTCGAGGGCAAGCAGGTCTTCAGCTACACGCAGTCGAAGTTCGATATCGCGGCAAATTGCGAGGCGGCCAAGCATTACGACTACACGTGGTACGAGATGCAGCACAGCACGCTTGAATTCAAGGACGTGGAGGCCATGATCGCGGCCTGCCCCCATGCCGGCGCGATTCCCATGATCCGCCTGCCCGACGCGCAGGAGTGGCACATCCAGCACGCGACTGACATCGGCGCGCTGGGCGTCGTCATCCCGACGGTAGACGATGTGGACCGGGCGCGGGAAGCGGTCAAATGGGCCCGGTTCCCACCGGTGGCGCGGCGCAGCGCCGGCGCCGGGCAGGCGCCCGGCATCTGGGGCATCAACGGCATCAACTACCGGCAGACGTTCAACGACAACATGCTGGTGGTGATCATGATCGAGACGCCAACCGGCGTTGCGAACGCGTTCGACATCGCATCGGTGCCGGGCGTGGATGTGGTGATTATCGGCAACAACGACCTGAGTTCATTCTCCGGGTTCCCGCAGAACGACGACCGCTACCAGGCAATGGTCACCAAGATCCACGACGATACACTGCGCGCGGGGAAGATCTTCGGGCAGGCAAACGCCATGTACGCCAAAGGCCACCCGCTGAGCAAGGACGCAAAGTTTTTCCAGAACGGGCCTTCGAACGACGGCTGGCAGCCTCCGGCGCGCGGCGGGCGCCGCACCGATACCAGCGCTCCGCCCGAAGGCGAAGGAGAAGGCACGGCCGGCCGCGGCGGACGCGGCGGTAGGGGCCAATAGAGCCTCAGGCTCCCGACTGGGCAGCCATCGAACGGAGTTTCACGAATACGTCCCTCCGCGCCATCACATCGGATCCGTAGTCGTGCCCGGTCGTGGTCCGGTCGGGATCCGCTCCGCTAGCGAGAGATCGAATCACATTCCCTTGGCCCGTGTTGTAGGCTGCTGCAATTGCCTTAGGGTCTGTGATGCCTTTGGCCGCCAGCGCCTCGCGTTTCCCTGCGAGGACTTGGGTCCCGCGCTGGACAGACGCCTCGACTTGATCCGGGGTCCAACTGGCGCAGAAAGCCGGGTCCGTGCCGACATCCACCTGCATGATCCCGAATCCGTGATAGGCGCCGTCGTGAAAGTCCCCCTTGATGTTCAGGAGGTTGGTCTCCCGGCTGGCGATTGCCAGCAAGAACTCGGTATCGAAGTTGTTTTGTTGGGCGGCGGCATCGAAGTGCGGAATCCAGCCGCTCGCGGTTGCGTGTTTCAACTGCCTGGTCAGGTCAGTTTCGGTCCAGTTTGCCATATCATCCTCAAGGTGAGACAACGATAACAGATTCGCCTTTGTCTGCACCAGTCAAATACGCAGTGCCTTTGATTTTCTCCCGCAGCGGTGCGGCCGGCTCGATGGTCGGATTCTCGGGGTATTGCTTGCCGTCGAAAGACATCACCGCATAATACCCCGGCTGGATCCCGCCGCCTGACACAAACAAGATGAGATCCTTCCACCCGTGACTGCGATGCTCGCTCACGATAATCGGCGCTCTGGTCAGGCTGACTCTCGACACCAGCCGATAACTTCCGCCGTTTGCCGCGAAAACCAGGGAGGTACAGCCGCCCGATCCGCAGAAATCAGACCCCGGCAGGTAAACCAACACCTCTGGTGCGGCGCTGGTGCTCAGATGAACGCGATTGTAGGCGTAGGAATAAGAGGTGCTGCCAATCTCTTCTCGAATTGCCCGTTCGAGTTCCGGGTCGCGTTTGGTCTCGGGAGCGGCACGGCGTAGTATCTGGGGGCGAATCGGAGCCTGGCCCGCGCAGGACACTACCGCCAGAAGCAGCAGGAGCAGCCTGGGAGCGGACCGTTCACTGTTCGAGAAATAGTCGCAAGCCCGGCACATCGAGAGTAACTTTATATCTTCTCAGGAACTCGCCGCCGAGATTGGCGGCATAGTGCTCCTCGGAACTGAGCGTACCGGTAGTTTGCCGGGAGAGCCGGACCGTCGGCCTGTCCATCGCGAACCTCCCGAGCCGGACCTCCTCGATACGTCCCACCATGTCCGCGGCGGCTCCCCCAAGTCCGAGCGTGCTGCCTTTCGTAAGGCCATCCGCCGACTCGAGCAGGTTCAAACGATCCACAAATGCGGTGCACAGGGTCAGAATGTGCGCGCTGCCGGTATCGAGTTGAAAATCGGCGTCAATCGATGTTCTGCCCCGGACACGGATGCTGCCGCGCACGATCGGTCCGATCCTCATTCGCAAGGGGAATATCTCGGCGGACGGCGCCGGCTGGAAAGAATCTGGCTTGAAGATCCGCAGGTGTGAACCCGGGTAATCGATTTCCACGACGTAGTTTCGGAACAAGGGCATCCCGAGAATCCCGTCCACAGCGCTCCGGAACGTGAGCGATTTCATGGAGAACGTGAAGCATCGAGCCGGTTGGATCTCGAGTCCGCCCAGGTTCAGAACCAGGCCTGTAATGATTTCGCCGGGCTGGAGCCCGCCGCTTCCCGAACTCATCGCAGTGGCTGATGGTTCCAGCCCGATAGCTTGGGCACGCTCGCTGTCGATTACGCAGCCGCCGGCGGCGGAGTCCAGGATGAAGGTCAGCGGCTTGCCGTGGTTGACCGTAATCTGCACCAGGGGCAGGTTCTTTTCCATGGTGAGCGGCAGGTCCACCAGCCATTGCGGCTCGGCTGCCGTGGCGATGGCCCCCAGAACCAGGGAAATCCCGACGACATGCATGTATTTAGTATTTTGGCATCCTGAGATCCTGATTGCACGCCTCGGAGTGGAGCAGGAGCACGGGGGTGCGGCCCTTCATGCATGTGCGTCTCAGCACCGCACATTTTGCCATGGCAAACCAAGTGCAGTTTTCCAACCTGGAAAGGACTCTGAGAAATGAATACAGCGTTGGCGATCATTTTGATTGCAGTAATTGTCGTTGCGGGAATCGCGGCGTGGGTCTTCATTCGAAAACGGCGCAGTACCGCGCTGCGCAGCCGCTTTGGCCCCGAGTACGATCATGCGGTCCAGGAATACGGTGATCGGTCGCACGCGGAACGAGCCCTGGAGCAGCGCGCCGAGCGGACGGAAAAATACCGCATCAGGACGTTGAGCCGCGACGAGCAGCACCGTTTCAGTGAAGATTGGCGGCGCACACAGGCCCGGTTCGTGGATGACCCCGGCCTGGCGATTCGCGAGGCGGATGACCTGGTCTGCCAGGTAATGCGGGCCCGGGGTTACCCGATGGCGGAGTTCGACCGCCGTGCGGAAGATATTTCCGTGGATCATCCGCGAGTGGTGAGGAATTACCGTGCAGCGCACCGGATCGCTGGCGATGCCGGCGCCGGCCGGACCTCGACCGAGGAGATGCGGCAGGCAATGGTTCACTATCGCGAACTTTTCGAAGAATTGCTCGAAACTCAGCCGGCGACAGCGCCGGAGAGGAGGTAAATGAAGATGGGACGTGTGACCGAATCAACCCAGTTGACCACGGCCGACCTGGCCGACGTGGCGAACGCGAGGGAACGAAGTGTGACTGACGTCGAGGTGACCGGACCGGCAGCCCCGCGCGAGACGGAGGGCACTGCGCACCGCGGCAACGACAGCTACACCGGGCCCCTTTTGCCCCACGACATTTCCGATGGCATGCGCACGCGTTGGGAAACCGTGCAGGCGGCCTTCGTGGACGATCCGCGAGTTGCGGTGCAGGATGCCGACGAGCTCGTGGCGGCTGCGATCAAGAAGCTGGCCGAAACATTCGCCGGCGAGCGTGCCCGCCTCGAACAGCAGTGGTCCAGCGGCAGTGACGTTTCGACCGAGGACCTGAGACAAGCGCTGCGGCAATACCGCGCGTTCTTCCAACGGCTGCTTTCACTGTAAGGTAGGCTCATTCTTCCGAGAGCGCGGACGGCAAGAACGACCGTCCGCGCCACGGGATACTGTGAGGCCATGCGGGGCCCTCTCTCTCCCTCGCGCTTCCACTTACCGGCACGACGTTGCTCTAAAAGTGCGCTACAAAGATATGTTGAGGTCGCCGAAGTGGGCGGAATGCTTGATCCCGGCTCATTTCCCGAGCCACGCCTCGAGCATCTTGACCTGCTCCGCGGTGGGAGATGCCACGGGCCGCAGGGTATAGCTGAATTGCGGTGTCACCGCGAGAGTGGCCTGGATCTCCTTGTCCGCCACCTTCAGCCGGAGAGCTTCGCCAGGCTTCTTCGCGGCAATCGTATCGCTAAGCAGTTTCACGGTCGGCTTTGGCGCGCCTTCGATTTCCGTAATCGCATCACCGGATCGCAGGCCGGCTTTTTCCGCGGGTGAGCCAGGGACGACGTCCACCACCAGCAACGCGGCGTCGCGCGCCTGAAGGTTCGCGCCGAGCCATGCGCCCTTCCCTTCCCCGCTGGTCGCGGTCAGATCCAGGCCGGCCCAGGCGAAGTATTTCGCGTAGTCCATTTCCCGGGCCGTGGCGGCGTACTCGAACACCTCCGCCAAAGAAGCGCCGGCGGCGGACTCGCACTCGGCACGGAACTCCGCATCTGTGAAGCCTCGCTGTTTCTCACGGTAGTACGTGCGGTATAGAGCGCGCATCACGTCGTCGAGCGATTTTGTGCCGGCGCTCGCGTGGCGAATGGAAAGGTCGAGTAGCGCGCCCAGCATGGCGCCGTTGTCATAGTAGGAGATGGTGGTGTTCCGGTCGTTGCCGACACCGCTGCTACCCCAGGTGTTCCAGCTCGATTCCACGGCCGACTGGTAGCGGTGGCCGGGCGCGTTCTCGAAGCGCTGGATCGAGTTGCGCAGTTTCTCCAGGTACTGTTCGCGGGTCTGAAGGCCGGCGCGCAGGCAGACGATGTCCTGATAGTAGACCGAGAGTCCCTCGCTGACCCACAACATGTTAGTGAGGTTCTCCCGATCGTAGTCGAAGGGGCCCAGCGCAATCGGCCGGATACGCTTCACGTTGAAGTTGTGGAAGTACTCGTGGGCCACATAGCTGAGCCATCCGCGATAGCCATCGGTCGTGGTGAGATTGTTGCCGTTAAAGAGGATGGAAGCGGAATTGAGATGCTCGATGCCGCCGTTGCCCTGACCCATTAGAAGGAACGTGTAGTGTTCGTAAGGAACGTCGCCGATCAGATCGGTGGCTGCCCGGACCATCCGCTTGAGGTCGGCAAGCATCTTGTCGCGATCGACCGTCGCGGGGACGTTTTCGACGGCGACATCGTGCGTGGCGCCGTCGAGGTCGAAGTGCAGCAGTTCCTGGTTGCCGAGCAGAATAGGCGAGTCGTAGAGCAGGTCGAAACTGGCGGCAGAATAGGTATTGGCGTGGCCGGGTACATGGTCGAGGCCGGTGGCCACGGATTTCCATCCGGCGGGCAGTTGTACGGTGACCGTGGCCGGACGCCCAAGCATGCCGGCGATGTGCAGAAACATTCCGGGCGGTGCGACGTAGGCGCGATCGTCCGCCAGGTAGTTCTGGGCGGCGAAGCGGATGGTGCCGGTGACGTCGTACTCCACGAGCGCGCTCGCGGCGCCGCCGGTTGCGACACGCCACTCGTTCTTGGCGATTTTTTCCCAGGGGAGGACGTGCCCCGCGGCATCGGCGGCACGGAAGCCGGTCACGTTTTTCGCGTAGTCGAGGATGCGGTAGTAGCCCGGCATCCAGACCGGCATTTTGAAATCGTGGAACTCGCCGGTGAGGCCTTCGCATTGCATCGCGACGTGGAAGGTGTGATTCGCGGGCTGTGGCATGGAGACGGTGAAAGAGAATGTCTGTCCGAAGCAGGACAGTGCCCAGAACAGAAGGGTGCAGCGGAGCATATCGTTAGAGATCGATCTCCATGGAGAGCAGAGCCGCGCCAAACGTCTTGCCTTGCGCGTCGGTACGGAGGGAGACGGTACCGCCGCCGCCGAGGGCTCCGTGCAGCAGGAAGTTCAGGGCGCCCAGGTTGGGAAGCTCGAACCGCTCGACTTCGCCGCGGACCAGGTCGCCGAAGTGGCGCTTTACCCGCTCCGCCGTGACCTCGCGGACCAGCACCGGATAGTCTTTCTCATCCAATGCGATCACGCCGATGTTGCAGGTGTCGCCCTTGTCGCCCGAGCGGGTGTGAGCGATCTGCGATAGCGGAACTCTCATTGGGACATTTTGGCACGGAGTGGATGACCGGCGATATACTCGTTGGCGAATGCGTGCTCTCCTCCTGACTCTGCTCGCTGCAACCGCTGCCATGGCCGCCGCGCCCGAATACTCCGGTGAGCTCATCTTCCCGCTAGAGAAGTGGCACAACCACTCGTCTTCCGTGGTCGAATTGCCCAACGGCGACCTGCTGGTCTGCTGGTTCCACGGCTCCGGCGAGCGCGAGGCCGACGACGTCCTGATCCGCGGCGCGCGCTGGAATCGCGCGACCGGCAAATGGACCGCCCCGTTCCTGATGGCCGATACTCCCGGCTTCCCGGAGACCAACCCGGTCCTGTTTCTCGATTCGCACCAGCGGCTCTTCTTTTTCTGGCCGCTCATCGTGGCGCACCGCTGGGAGACCGCGCTCATGAAATACCGCATCTCCACCGACTACCAGCAGCCGGACGGCCCGCCGAAGTGGCAGTTCCAGGACAACATCGTGCTCATCCCAAAAAACATCGGTGCCCTCACCCGCGCCTGGGCGGGCAGCGACCCGGCGCGCGCCAAGAACATCGAGCACGCCGGCGACGAGTATTTCTCGCGCATGGGCTGGTTCACACGCACGCATCCGCTGGAGCTGCCTTCGGGACGCATCCTGGTGCCGATGTACTCCGACGGCTTCTCGTTTGGCATCATGGCCATCACCGACGATGGCGGCTACACGTGGAATGCGAGCGAGCCGATCGTCGGCGCGGGCTGCATCCAGCCTTCGGTAGTTCGGAAGAAGGACGGCACGCTGGTCGCCTACCTGCGCGACAACGGTCCCCCGCCGAAGCGGGCGCACATCAGCACGTCGAAGGACGACGGCGTGAGTTGGACGCCCGCGCGCGATACCGAGATTCTCAACCCCGGCACCAGTTTGGAGAACATCCGCCTGCGCAACGGCGATTGGATCATGGTCTACAACGACCTGGAGAACAGCCGCTACTCGCTGGTGGCGGCGATCTCCGACGACGAAGGCGCCACCTGGAAATGGCGGCGCCACCTGGACGGCAATCCGCAGACACGCATCAACAGCCAGTATCACTACCCGTCCGTGATCCAAACCCGCGACGGCGCCATCCACGTGACGTACAGCTATTTCGTGCCGGAAGGCAAATCGATCAAGCACGTTCGCTTCAATGAAGACTGGGTCAAAGCAGGCGGCCAATAGCGGATATACAATATACCCTATGAAAAACGCCCAAGTTTTATCGGTAAAACTCGCGCTCGCCCTGGCGTGCGCCGGCGCTCTGTCCGCGCAGCCGGGGGCCAAGCCGCTGCCGGCTCCAAAATCGCAGGACGAAAAAATGCAGTGGTTCCGGGAAGCCAAATTCGGCCTCTTCATTCACTGGGGCTTATACGCCATCCCGGCCGGCGAGTGGAAGGGCCAGTTTGTGCCGGGCATCGGCGAGTGGATCATGAATCGCGCCAAGATTCCGGTCGCCGAGTACGAACAGCTCGCCAGGCAGTTCAACCCCGTGAAGTTCGATGCCGAAGCCTGGGCGCAGCTCGCACAGGACGCGGGCATGAAATACCTGGTGATCACCAGCAAGCACCACGACGGCTTCGCCATGTTCGCGTCGAAGGTGAGCCCATATAACGTGGTGGACGCCACGCCCTGGCACCACGATCCGATGAAGGACCTGGCGGCGGCGTGTGCCAGGCGCCATATCCGGTTCGGCTTCTATTACTCGCAATCGCAGGATTGGCACGAGCCTAACGGCGCGGGCAACACCTGGGACTTCGGCCCAGACGACAAGAAGGACTACGACCAGTATCTTCGCGGCAAGGCCGAGCCGCAGGTGAAGGAGATCCTTTCCAACTACGGCCCCATCTGCCTCGTCTGGTTCGACACCGCGCGCATGATGACTGGCGACCGCGGCACACGCTTCATCGACATCGTGCATTCGCTCCAGCCCGCCTGCCTGATCGACGGGCGCCTCGGCGCGCCCGGCGACTACCGCTCCATGGGCGACAACGCCATTCCTAACCAGGTGGTGAAGGAGGACTGGGAAGTGCCCGCCACCCTCAACAATACCTGGGGCTTCAAAAAAGACGACACCAACTGGAAGACACCGGAAGACCTCACCTTCAAACTGGTGGATATCGTCAGCAAGGGCGGCAATTACCTGCTGAACGTCGGTCCAACCTCCGAGGGCGTCATCCCGCAGGCCAGCCAGGACAACCTGCGCGCCGTGGGCCGATGGCTCAAAGTGAATGGCGAGGCCATCTATGGCGCGGGCCCGACCCCGTTCGGTCCCGAGCTGGGCGAGCCCGACCCGACCACGCACGACAAGCGAGGCAATCCCGGATTCAAGATCGCCAAGGACTGGCGCTGCACTACCAAGCCTGGCAAACTCTATATTTCCCTTTTCAAGTGGCCGGGCGCCAGCTTTGAGCTGAGCAAGGTTCAGGGCAAGGTGAAGAAAGCCTACATGCTGGCCGACCGCAAGAACCTGAAGATGAAGCAAAGCGGCGACACGGTCACCGTGACGCTTCCCGCCAAACCCACCAGCGAGTACGCCAGTGTACTCGTCCTGGAACAGTAGGGCGGACTCCCGGTATACGCTGGGAGAATGCGACTCAAGGGGAAGAACGCTCTCGTCACCGGAAGCAACCAGGGAATTGGACAGGCCATCGCCATCCGGCTCGCCGAGGAAGGCGCGGATGTGGCCGTCAATTATCGCAAGGGCCGCGACGGCGCCGAAGAGACGCGCGCGCGGATCGAGTCGCTCGGCCGGCGCGCGGCCGTGATTCAGGCCGATGTCAGTATCGCCGCGCAGGCGCGCGCTCTTGTGGAGCAGGCCCTGGCCGCGCTCGGCTCAATCGATATCCTGGTCAACAACGCCGGCATCGAGAAGAACGCGGCTTTCCTGGACGTCACCGAGGAGGACTACCATGCCGTGCTGGAGACGAACCTCTCCGGACCGTTCTTTGTCACGCAGGCGTTCGCCCGGCATCGCCGCGACCGCAAGCTGCCGGGCAAGGTGATCAACAACAGCTCGGTTCACGAAGAGCTTCCATTCCCCAACTTTGCCGCTTATTGCGCCGCCAAGGGCGGCCTGAAGATGCTGATGCGTAACCTGGCCATCGAGCTGGCGCCGCTGGGCATCACGGTCAACAATGTAGCGCCTGGAGCCATCGAGACACCGATTAACAAGAAGCTGCTGAGCAACCCGGCGCTGCTGAATCCGCTACTCGCCAACATTCCGCTCAACCGCCTCGGGCAACCCGGAGACGTCGCCGGCGTTGTTGCCTTTCTGGCTTCGCCGGACGCCGATTACATCACCGGCGCCAGCATCGTCGTCGACGGCGGCCTGCTGTGGAACTACAGCGAACAGTAGCCGCGGCTATACGCTGAAGTGTTTCTGCAACACGAGCGCGATCGTGCCGCGCAAGCGCGCCATCCCATCCTCGTGCGCCGGCACAAGGCGCGGGGCGCAACCCCCGGGAAGTACCTGGTCCTGAACCTCTGCCTCGATCACCGGGCCGAAACGGTGCCACGCGCGCGTCAAGTCGCCGACCACGATGATGCGCTCGGGCGCAAGCCCGGCGACAATCATCCGCATGCCGCGCCCCAGGTAATGCGCCATGGTCTCGACCGCTTTCACCGCACGAGCGTCGCCATGATCGGCCCGGCTGAGCAGATCGACGAACGACAGGTTGTCTCCCGCGGGGCCGGATTCGAAATAGTAGCGGAGCGCGGCCCGGTTGGAGGCATACACCTCCCAGCAGCCGCGGCTGCCGCAGCCGCACTCGGGCCCGTCGTGATCCAGCGGCACATGGCCGAATTCGCCCGCCATCCCGGTGAGCCCGCGCACCAACTGGCCATTGGCCAGGATGCCGGTGCCGATTCCCTCGGAAACCGTAACCACCACAAAATTGCGGCACTCCTCCATGCGGTCGAACCACATGGCAGCCAGCACGCAGGCGTTGGCAGCGTTCTCCAGCTCCACTTCGAGGCCGGTCGCCTTCACGATGGGCGTGGCCAGATCGAACTCGCGCCAATTCAGGTTGGGTGCAAACACCAGGCGGCCGGCGCCCTGGTTGAAGCGTCCCGGGAGGCTGATGCCGATGCCTTCAATCTTCTTACGGCGGCATCCGGCGATGATGCGCTGAATGGCTTCAATCAGCCCGTCGGTAGCAGTCTTTGGATCGCCCGGGGTTGGAATGACCTCCTGTGACGTGAATTTGCCGTTGGCATCGGCCAGCGCCACCGTAGTCTGCGTGGGCCGGATGTCGACGCCGATAATCACCCGCTCGTCGTTGAGCCGCAGGAACGTGGGGCGCCTTCCGCGCGGCAGCCGCCCGGTAGGGCCTTCGATCACCCAGTTTTCTTCGATCAATTGCTCGATGATCAGGGATATGGTGCTGCGCTGCAAGCCGGACAGCCGCGCCAAATCCGCTCGCGATATTGGGTGCCGCTTGCGCACCAGGTTCAGGACGATGCGGCGGTTGATATCGCGGACGACTTCGCTGGACGCGGTCTGCGCCCGGGTTGGATCATGATCCGGCATGATTCGGCTCAGGGAATCTCCTTCACGGAACCGGTCATAGACAGACGGCCGGTGACGACACCCGTGGTGGACGCGTCGGCAAGCCCCCGGAATCCGGGCTGCTTGCCCCCCGCTGCGATTTCGAACGTGCCCGGGCTGACACGCCGCTTTCCGTCGGCTGAGGTCATGGCAAACCGGCGCGGTGGCAGATTGAACGGAACGGTCTTCTTTTCGCCGGGCCCGAGCGATATCCGCTGGAACGCGGCAAGCGCTCGTACCGGGGCCGCGCGAGTGCCGGCAGGGGGAGTGACGTACACCTGTACCACTTCTTCTCCCGCCAATTTGCCTGTATTCTCGACTTCCACGCTGAGTCTCACCTCATCCCCGGCGCCAGCCTGGGCCGGCAGCCTCAGGTTGCGATACGCAAACGTAGTGTAGCTCAGGCCGTATCCGAACGGAAACAGCGGCTCGCCGGTGAAATACCGGTAGGTGCGTCCCTGCATCCGGTAGTCGGTGAACGCCGGCAGTTGGTCGGCGGACTTGTAGAAGGTGACCGGCAAGCGGCCGGCGGGATTGTAGTCGCCGAAAAGGACGTCGGCGATGGCCTGGCCTCCCGCCTGTCCGGGATACCAGGCCTCGACGATGGCGGGCACATGGTCACGAGCCCAGTTGACCGCCAGCGCGCTGCCGTTGAAGAGCACCAGCACGGTGGGCTTGCCGAGCGCGACGACCTTCTGCATGAGGTCTTCCTGAATGCGAGGCATGTTGAGCGAGACGCGGTCGCCGCCTGAAAAGCCTTCGACGGGAACGCTCATCTCTTCGCCTTCGAGCCGCGGAGAGAGCCCCAGCGCCAGTACTACGGCATCGGCCTGCTTCGCGGCGGTCAGAGCATCTTCGGCGGCCGCGCCGGAATCGGGGCGCGACCACTCCAGGCGAATGCGCGCATCGTTGACGAACTCGTGGAACTCCAGGCGGATGGGATACAGCTTTCCGGCCTCCAGCAAGACAGCGGCGTAACGATGGCTGGCTTCGTGAATGTCGCTGAAGTCGGCGATGCGCTTGCCGTCCAGGTAGAGTTCGAAGGCGTTCATACCGATCGCGCCAATCTGGTATTGGCCGGTGGCGGGCGCGCGCAGAAAGCCCGTCCAGCGGACGCCGAAATCGTCGTCCTTGAGATCCTGCCGGGGCGAGCCGTCCCACCAGTTGAAATCGACCTGCGGATCGACGCGCGTGAATGCAGGCTTTGGGTTCGCCGGAACGTCGCCGACGAGCTGCCCCGAACTCGGGTAAGTAAGCTCCCGCGGCTGATGGCGCTTGCCGTCGAAGTTGCTGGAGGCGAAGTACTCGCCGGTGAGGCCGTTCGTGCGGTCGGCGCCATCGCTTGTCAATAGCGCCGAACCGGGGATCGTCTCCATCAGCGGCATGTTGGCCGCCAGATCGCTGCCTCGCGCGTGGAGAATGCTCGTGCGGCCGGCTGTCTTGCGCCGCAGGCCTTCCAGCAGCGTAATGGGCTCGGTCGGCTCGCCGTTGTAGTTGCCCAGGAGGACCCCGGCGTCATTCGCATCGGGCCCGATCACCGCGAGCGTCCTGATGGACTTACTCAGCGGCAGCACGTGATTCTCGTTCTTGAGAAGAACCACCGTCTTGCGCGCTGTCTCGAGCGCCAGGGCGCGGTGTTCCTGGCTGTCGTTCACGCCGTATGGAATTTGCGCGTACTTCACCATCGAGGGCGGGTCGAACATGCCCAGCCGGAAGCGGGCCGCCAGCAGACGCCGCACGGCCTGGTTGATTTCGGATTCCTGCACCAATCCGGCCTTCGCTGCCGGCAACAGATTGGTATATTCCACGCCGCAATTCAGATCCGTGCCTGCCTTGACAGCCGCCGCGACGCCGGCCTGGGCGTCGGGAGACGTCTTGTGGTGGAGATAGATGTCGCCAATCGCGCCGCAATCGGAGACCACATAGCCCGCAAAACCCCACTCTTTGCGCAGGATCTCGTCCAGCAGGCGCGGATTGGCGCATCCAGGCAGGCCATCCACCCGGTTATACACGCACATGACCGACTCTGCATGGCCGTCTTTCACCGCCATCTCGAACTGCGGCAAGTAAGAATCGCGAAGGTCCTGCTCGTCCACGACGGCGTCGAAGGTGTGGCGCAGCGATTCCGGCCCGCTGTGGACCGCATAGTGTTTTGCGGTGGCAATGGTCTTCAGATATTTCGGATCGTCGCCTTGCAGGCCCTTGATGAGTTGCGTTGCCATGCTGCCCGTGAGCAGCGGATCTTCGCCATAGGTTTCCATGCCGCGGCCCCAGCGGGGATCGCGGAACAGGTTGATGTTCGGCGTCCAGAACGTCAGGCCTTGATAAATTCTCCGCTTCCCGCGGCGGACGAACTCATGATGTTTGGCTCGTGCCTCGTCGCTGATGACGGTAGCTACGCGAAAGATGAGGCTGGTGTCCCAGGTGGCGGCGAGCCCGATCGTCTCGGGAAAGACGGTCGCGCGGCCGGCGCGCGCCACGCCGTGCAGGCACTCGTTCCACCAGTTGTAGGCCGGAATATCCAGGCGCGGAACCGCGGGCGAGTCGTTGGTCAGCTGGGAGATCTTCTCCTCGATCGTCATGCGGGCGAGGAGATCATCCACGCGGCGGTCCAGCGCGACGGTCGGATCCAGATAGAGAGGCGCCCGCTGCGCCGGCGCAATCGAGAGAAGCACCGCTGCCGAGAGCAAGGCAGCGGCGGCGAGGCACTTCGCAGTCACGGTCATCTTCGGGATTGTTTCCGATTCAAACTATATCGGGGTGATCCGTGAATAGCAAGCCGGGCGAGGACCTCAGCTCCAGTGCTTCATTTCCTGCGACTCCACCTTCGCCGGGTCGAATTCGATACCGAACCCCGGCGTCTCCGGCAACGCAAAATGTGCCCGGACCGGGGTCGGCACGACCTTTTCAAAGTGGTAATACGAGCGCATCTTCAGCACGAGGTACTCGGCAAGCGGACAGACCGCGGGCGACTGGCTGGCGATCACGTGCAGCGCCGCGTGGATGCTGTGACCGTGCGGAATTACCGGCACGTCGAATACGGACGCCAACGCGCAGATCTTGAGAAGTTCCGTGATCCCGCCGC
This sequence comes from Candidatus Acidiferrales bacterium, assembly GCA_035499435.1. GTDB lineage: Bacteria > Acidobacteriota > Terriglobia > Bryobacterales > Bryobacteraceae > Solibacter. The sequence continues at coordinate 44,290 of DATJYW010000006.1, forward strand.
ACCACTCCGGGTCGCATTGCACTACGTCGAGCGCGCCGGCCTTGAGGTAATCGTAAACTTCCCACCGGCCCTGGATATGCTCGCCGGACGCCACCGGAAAGCCTGCGCCCTTTCGCAACTCCGCGAAGCTGTCGATCTTCTCCGCCTGCGTGGCCTCCTCGATCCAACGCGGCCGGTACTTCTCGACCTGGCGCGCCCACGACAGGGCATAGCTCATGTCCCAGCCGCTGTAGACATCGAACATCAGCTCGGTATCGTCGCCGAGGGTCTCGCGAAGGAGGCGCACAATCTCCACGTTCTTTCGCATGCCTTCGGGGCCATCGCCGGGGCCGTAGGCGAGGAACCACTTCTGGTAGCGGTAGCCGTCTTCCTTGAGCTGCGCCGTGCGCGTACGGACTTTGTCGGGCTCGAGCGAGTATCCGAGCGCGCTGGCGTAGGCTTCCACGCTGGGACGAGTCGGTCCGCCGAGCAAACGGTAGACCGGCGTTTTGAAGTAGCGTCCGCGGAGGTCCCACAGCGTGTTGTCCACCGCGCTGATGGCCATCAGGTAGTGGCCGCGCCGCGCATGCCGGTTGCTGCGATACATCTGGTCCCACAGTTTCTCGCCCGCCAGCGCGTCTTTGCCCATCAGGAACGGGCGAAGCTGCTCGTCCACGACGATCGCGACCTCCTTGTCGATCGGACCGTAGAGTCCTTCGGCGTCGCTGGTCTTGATCTTCAGATAGAGAGCGCTGACAGGCGCGTTCGCCGCCGTGGGATTGGGACTGTCGCGATACGGTGCCGGCCGCAACTCGTCATAGATGAAGAGCGGGTTGACCTGATACTGCTGATCAACGCCGCGCTGGGCCTGATGGTGCCCGCGAAGCTCCCAGATTTCGATCGCGGAGATCTTGAGCGGCCGGGTCTCGGCGAGTGCCGCCGCCGCCGGGAGGGTTGCCAGAAAATGACGCCGGGAAAGTGCCACGGGCCTATTGTAGATCCGCGACCCGCACGGTGAAACGCAAGGTGAGCGGTTTGCCGGTCTGCAGCGTGTAGCCATCCTGGCTGGCGGTCCTTCCCGGAAACGACGCCCCGGCAAATCCGTAGTTCCGCAGGCACCATTGATAGGGCGTGCCGGTATCGTTCGGATCGGGAGTGATACGCAGGATCGCGCGTTTTCCGCCGTAGACGCCTTCGAGCTCGGCCCAGCGGCGCGGGGTGAGGTCCTCGTCCTTCGAAAGCGTCTCGCCATCGGCGCGCAGCACCGTACCGGAGCGCTCTGCGAAACGCGCGCTGAATCCGCCATAGCTCTTGCCGGCCTCGCGTGATCCGCGCAGGGTAACCGCGGCGCCGAGCGCCTCCCAGGTCAGCTCGACGTCGATTTCGCGCGCTCCGCCGCCAGCCGGGCGCGCGGTCAATCGTAGGTTCTCGCGCACGATGTCGGAGCCTTCGGCGCGCCAGGCGTTGGCCGCTTCGAGCGCAGCGCCGCTGGTCACCGGCGGTCTCGTACTCCGCGGCTGCACCGTGAGGTTCATCCAAAGGTCGTAGGTCTTGCCACCCGTTTCCACCACGGGCCAGGCCCAGAACAGGCCGCGATGGTGCCAGTGGTCCTTGGGAAAGTCGTCGAGCATCGAGACACCCGCCGGTGTGTAGAGGGGAAAGATGTAACAGCAGCGGCGTCGATTCTCGGGCGCGCCCTCTTTCAGTTGCGGCGCATAGTTGTAGACGAGAACCGGGCTGCCGTTTTCGCGCAGCTCCAAACGTCCGCCGAGGTCCTGCCAGGTGAACTGCGCATGCGCGGCCAGGGGAATTAACAGCAGCACGCAGGCCCGGAGGCCTGCGTTACAGAAGTTCCAGCTTGTCCGCATCGAAGCGCACCCTCCTGCCCGTCTCGAGCGACACCGCCGCCATGCAGCCTGCCACCGCGTGCTGGAATCCGTTATCCACGCTGGCACGCGGTGTCTGACGGCTGCGCACGCAGCGCAGGAAGTTCGCCATGTGCGATTCCACCGGCGTCCGCTCGATGGCGATGGTGTCCTTCACGCGGTTGGGATCGCGGCTTCCTTCCCCGGTGATTTTCAGGTTATCCAGGTCCATCGTGCCTTTGGTGCCGTACCACAGGTTCCGATTTCCGGCGGCGTTGGTCAAGCTCATGGCGAAGGTGACCAGGCACTCGTTGTACTCCACGGTCGCCTGAAACACGTCGGAAGTCTCGCGCCCGTCCTTCCAGAGGTAAACACCGCCCATGGCCATGGCGGCCTTCGGGAACGGATCGCGCAGGTACCAGGGCGCGAGGTCGATGAGGTGGCACATCCACAGACCCGCGATCCCGTTGGTGGTCTCGCGGAAAAGCTGCCACTCGCGCAGGCGCCGGGCATCGAATCCTTCTTTAATTCGGCCTCCGAACTGGAATGCCTCCCAGTCGACATCCTCTTTGCGCACGTTGTCCAGCGGCTTGTGCCAGCGCTGCTCCTGAAAATTCACCGCCATTTCGACGCGGGTGATCTTGCCGATGACGCCGCTGTGCATGGCTTGCGCGGCTCCGATGAACTGCGGATCGCTGCGGCGCTGCGTACCCACCTGCACCACCTGTTTGCTGCGTTTGACCGC
>DATJYW010000007.1:0-10181 GCA_035499435.1 Candidatus Acidiferrales bacterium
CTCCGGAACTTGACCTTGGGATTGTGCTTGGCCAGCACGCGGGTGATGGCCGCGGTCAGGGTCGTCTTGCCGTGATCGATGTGGCCGATCGTCCCGATGTTCACGTGCGGCTTGCTGCGGTCGAATTTTTCCTTTGCCATAAGAAAAGAACCTTTCCTTAATTAGAAGTCTTGCCCTGAACCTTGCTGACGATTTCTTCGGCGAGAGCGCCGGGGACCTCTTCGTACTTTCCGAAATGCATGGTGAAGCTGCCGCGGCCCTGCGTGCGGCTGCGCAGCTCGGTGGCGTACCCGAACATTTCCGAGAGCGGCACGCTGCTCTTGATAATCTGCGTGGTGCCGCGAAGCTCCATGCCTTCGATGCGGCCGCGGCGGGAATTCAGGTCGCCGATCACATCCCCCATGTACTCCTCGGGAACCACCACTTCGACCGCCATGATCGGCTCCAACAGCACCGGCCTGGCGCGCCTGGCAGCCTCTTTCAAACCTAGCGAGCCGGCGATCTTGAAAGCCATTTCGCTGGAATCGACATCGTGATAGCTGCCGTCGTACAGCGTGACCTTCACATCCGACATGGGGAAGCCCGCCAGGACACCGCCTTCCAGGGCCTCCTTCACGCCGACTTCCACGGGCCCGATGTATTCCTTGGGAACCGAGCCGCCGAAAATCTCGTTGACGAACTCGAATCCGCCGCCCGGCAGCGGCTCGATGCGCAGCTTGACCACGCCGTACTGGCCGCGTCCGCCGGACTGCTTCACGTGACGGCCTTCCGCCTCGGCCGGCTTACGAATGGTCTCGCGATAAGCCACCTGCGGCTTACCGACATTGGCGCCGACGCCGAACTCGCGCATCATGCGGTCGACAATGATCTCCAGGTGCAGCTCGCCCATGCCGGAGAGAATGGTCTGCCCGGTTTCCGGATCGGTATTCACGCGGAACGTCGGGTCTTCTTGGGCCAGCTTCTGGATCGCCAGGCCCAGCTTCTCCTGGTCGGCCTTGGTCTTGGGCTCGACCGCGAGCTGGATCACCGGGGTCGGGAACTCGATCGACTCCAGCACAATGGGGTGATCGTCGTCGCAGATCGTGTCGCCGGTGGAGACAGTCCTTAATCCCACCGCGGCGCAGATGTCGCCGGCCAGAATCTCCTGGATCTCCTCGCGCTTGTTGGCGTGCATGCGCAACAGGCGCCCGATGCGCTCCTTGCGCCGCTTGGCCACGTTGTAGACCGTGTCGCCGCTCTTGAGCGTGCCCGAGTACACCCGGAAAAACGCGAGCTGGCCGACATAGGGGTCGGTCATGATCTTGAACACCAGCGCGCTGAACGGCTCTTCATCGCGGGCCTTGCGGGTGAGGATCTTGCCCGCGTCGTCGATATCGGCGCCTTCCACCGGCGGGATGTCCACCGGCGACGGGAGGTAGTCCACCACCGCGTCCAGCATGGTCTGGACGCCTTTGTTCTTGAATGCCGAGCCGCAGATGACCGGGAAAATCTTCAGCGCGATGGTCGCCTTGCGCAGGCCGGCGCGAATCTCGTCGTTCGATACCGCCTGGCCTTCGATGAACTTCTCGAACAGTTTGTCGTCGAACTCGCTGATCGCCTCGATCATCTTTTCGCGGTATTCCTTGGCCCTGTCGACCAGGTCGGCGGGGATGTCGGTGGTGTCGAACTCCGCGCCGAGGGTCTCGTCGTGCCAGATCACGGCCTTCATTTCAACCAGGTCGACGATACCCACGAAATCGCCTTCGGCGCCGATGGGAAGCTGGATCGGCACCGGGCGGCATTTCAGCCGGCTGACGATGGTCTCCACCGAGTGGTAGAAGTCCGCGCCCACGCGGTCCATCTTGTTGATGAAGCAAATCCGGGGAACCTGGTACTTGTCCGCCTGCCGCCACACGGTCTCGCTCTGCGGCTGCACGCCGGCGACGGCGTCGAACACCGCGACCGCGCCGTCGAGCACGCGCAGGCTGCGCTCCACCTCGGCGGTGAAGTCCACGTGGCCGGGCGTGTCGATGATGTTGATCTGGATGTCGCGCCATTCGCAGGTAGTGGCGGCGGAAGTGATGGTGATGCCGCGCTCCTGCTCCTGCTCCATCCAATCCATGGTGGCGGTGCCCTCATGGACTTCGCCCAGCTTGTGGGTGCGGCCTGTGTAATACAAAATCCGCTCGGTCGTGGTGGTCTTACCGGCATCGATATGTGCGGCGATGCCGATGTTTCTCATCCTTTCGAGCGGTACAGTTCTTGGCATAAAAACTACTTCTTCGACGCGGAGGCGCGGAGGCGCGGAGCAACCCCCTTTTGTGTTTTCTCTGCGTCTCTGCGTCTCCGCGTCAAGTCTTCTTCCCCTTACCAGCGATAGTGGGCAAAGGCCTTGTTCGCCTCCGCCATCCGGTGGACGTCGTCTCTCTTCTTGATCGCTCCGCCGCGTAGATTCGCGGCGTCGTTCAACTCGTTGGCCAGTTTCTCGGCCATGCCCTTTTCCGGACGCGTGCGGGCGTTGGTGATGATCCAGCGCATCGCCAGCGAGGTCCGGCGATTCTGCGGCACCTCGATCGGCACTTGGTAGTTGGCGCCGCCCACGCGCCGCGTCTTCACTTCCAACAGCGGCTTGGCGTTCTCCACGGCCTTCTTGAATGCCTTGAGCGGATCGTCGCTGGTCCGCTCCTTGAGCTTCTCCATGGCGTCGTAGAAGATCCCCTGCGCGGTGTTCTTCTTGCCCTGCCACATCATCGAATTGACGAACTTCTCGACGAGAGTGGAATTGTAGACCGGATCCGGCGCTACTTCACGAATAACGGCTCTTCTTCTGCGTGGCATAGTTGCTAAGCTCTCAGCTCTCAGCCATCAGCCTCTCAGCTAAGCTCGCAGCCGGTTTGGCTGAAAGCTGACCGCTGAACGCTGACAGCTTCTTCATGACTTCGGTCTCTTGGCCCCATACTTGGAGCGGCCCTGCTTGCGATTGGCGACGCCGGCAGTATCCAGGGCGCCGCGCACCACGTGATAGCGCACGCCGGGAAGATCCTTGACGCGGCCGCCGCGGATGAGCACGATGGAGTGCTCCTGCAGATTGTGACCCACCCCGGGGATGTACGTAGTCACTTCGGTTCCGTTGGTGAGCCGGACGCGCGCCACTTTGCGCAGCGCCGAATTCGGCTTCTTGGGGGTCGAAGTGTACACACGCGTACAAACTCCGCGCTTCTGCGGACAGCTATCCAGCGCGGGGCTCGAAGTCTTCCAACGCGGCGGTCTACGCCCGATGCGCACTAATTGATTAAATGTCGGCACTGATCTCTTCTCTCCGGTAAGAGCCGCCGGCGCACAATCGCACCAGCCGACCATTCCATTAACGAACCAAACAGCGAGGATTCACCTGCTTTAGACAGGCCCATATCGATTCCGGAGTGTACCGAACCGACATCGGGGCCTCACCCTCGGCCGGACCCGCCGACAGACGGGTGGTAGCCTCAAGGCAGAAAGCTTAACTCTCGCGAAACTCTTAAATATTAACCCAAGTGTGGTGCCATGCGCAACTGGTCGTAAAACGGCCTACAATATAGCCGGACGCCTCATGGATCGACCACGCCATCCAAACGTCGTCCGGACCTGGACTGTCCCCCGGCCCCGGCTACCCGGGCGGCCGCCGCAGCCGGCCCGCCCGCGCCGTTCCCCGGCACCCAAACCCAAACGGAGGCCCTGAAACCATGGTCGTTTCCTCGCAAATGCGCTCCGGCATGGTGATCAAGCATGAAGGCCAGACCTACCGCGTGATCGCCGCCGAATACCACCCCGGCCAGGGCCGCATGGGCGGCTGCACTCATGCCCGCCTGCAAAACCTCGACACCCGCACGTTCTGGGAGCACAGCTTCCGCTCGGACCTGCGATTCGAAGACCTGCCGTTGGCGAAGCAGACGCTCGAGTTCCTCTACTCGGACGCCGGCGTGTGCTTCTTCATGAATCCCGAGTCGTTCGAGCAGTCGGAGATCCCCGCCGACCTGGTGGGTCCGCAGGCCGGATTTCTGGAACCGGGGATGCGGCTCGCGGTCGAGTTCCTGGACGAGCGCCCGGTGAATGTGGTGTTTCCCGGATTCCTCGAGGTCGGCATCGCCGACACCGCGCCGCCTCTGCACCAGCAGCAAAACACCAATCTGAAACCGGCCCGCACCGCCAACGGGGTCGAGGTGATGGTGCCTCAATTCATCAAGACCGGCGATACCATCCGGCTCGACATGCAGACCATGAAGTACATGGACCGGGTGAAGGGCAGGGGCGCGTAAGCTAGAATGGTCGTAGCGTGAGCTTCGACGACTATAAGGCGGTTCTTTACCGGAATCAGCCTTCCGGCTGGGTCGCGGAGATCCCAGCCATCGAAGGCTGCTACGCACTCATGCCCACTCGTCACGAGGCCCTCGCCGAGTTGGCGGGCGTCTTCGAGATGATCGCGGCGGAGTACGCCGGTAAGGGCCTGGCGTTGCCGGCCGACTCCACCTAAATCGTCCATGCCTAGCGCCGCGCTGACGAATTCCGTCCGCGGCATCGAAGCCGGGCTTTCAGTTAGCCCGCAAGGCTGGCAGTCATGAACGATGGATTCATCCAGATTGGTCCACCCCTCTTTCACCTAATCCTCAAACAGCCTGGTGTAACGTCCGCAGAGTTTCAAGATCTGCGAAAGACCGGCGACGACATCGCGCTGAGTCTGCAAGCGGCCTTGCGGTGTTGCATACCAATCTGCCTCTTCTTTTGCAGACTTGAACATCGGGACGCCAGTCGATTTGCGGGGCATACCTGTTCCACTCTGCAGCGTTCATTTTCGTAGGCGGTCACCGTCCGGAAAGGTCGTTGATCACGCCGAAAGACCATCCGCCGCGTCCAACTGAAACGCCGGTCGCTCCCTGGAAAGCGTCTTCACGAGAGCCAAAACCGCTGCGCATCCTAATACACTCTTGGAGAGGAGGCTGGTGGCGTAGCAGGTGCGTCTCTTATCCCCCGAATCAGCCAAATCTGAAAGGGTATTTCCAGTGAAACGACTTTCTATATCGCTTCGATTCCTGGCAATCTTCCTGGGCTTCTCTGGCGGCGCGCCCGCTCAGCAAGCGCTTGATCTACGGCCGCCCTCGGGCGCGCTGGGCTTTCTCGCCAATCCGTATCGCGCTGGGACCGTGCCCGGCATCCGATTGGAGAATTCCGGCCGGTTCGCTGCGCTCATACGGGCGGACAACCTCTATCTCTCCGCCCGCGATGTGGTGGCGCTGGCGATTGAGAACAACATCGACGTGGAAATTCAGCGATACGGGCCGCTGCTCGCCCGGCAAGTCCTGCTTCGCGCCGAGGGAGGGGGAGCCTTGCGGAGCGTCGGCCTGGGCGTCGCGGCGGGTCCGCAGAGCGTGAGCCTGCTGGGGGTCAATGTCAACGCGACCGGCACGCCTCTCAGCACCGGCGCCGGGGTCAGCTCAGGCGGCGGCATCGTGACCCAGTTGGGTCCGGCGATACCTTCTTTCGATCCGACCATTTCGATTTTCGGCAACATCGCCCATACCACGTCGGTGCAGAGCAACACGCTGCTCACCGGAACCACGGCTCTGGTGACCAGTACGCGGAGTTTTCAGGCGCAGTACGTCCAGAATTTCGATTTCGGCCTCACCGCGCAACTGAGCTACTCGAGCACACGGATCGGGCTCAACAGCCAGTTGTTCAATCTGAACCCCTATACGCAGGGGTTCCTGGATTTGCAGGTGACGCAGAACCTGCTGCAGAACTTCGGGCGGGCGGTTACGGGGCGCAACATTCGCGTGCAGCGGAACAACGTCAAGGTGAGCATGCTGCAATTCCAGGAGCAGTTGATTGCCACGATCTCCGCGGCGCTGAATCTGTATTGGGACCTGGTGAGTTTCCACGCCGACGTGAATGCCCGAAGCCGTGAATTCGGTGCGTCGCAGGAATTAGTGGACAACACCAGACGGCAGGTGGACATCGGGACCCTCGCGCCCATCGAGATCACGCGCGCGGAGTCCCAGTTGTACACCAGCCAACAGGACCTGGTTACCGCCCGGACCAACCTGCTGCAGCAGGAGGCCATCCTGAAAAACTATTTGAGCCGGAACGGAATTGCGAGCGCGGGTTTGACGAATCTGCATATCGTTCCGCTCGATACCTTCAGTATCCCGGAGAAAGAGCAGGTCCGCCCGTTGGAAGACTGGGTGGGCGAAGCTCTCCAGAAAAGGGTCGAGCTGCAGCAGGCACGGCTGAACCTGGAAAGCAACCAGATGAACCTGGTGGGGATCAAAAGTTCTCTGAAGCCCACTTTGCAGGCCTTCGGAGAGCTGACCAATAATGGCCTTTCCGGGCAACCGACCGCGATCGGGCTGTCGCAGCCCGGCATCGGGGACTTGATCGGCGGCTACGGGAATCTGCTGCTGCAGATCGCACGCCGGGCCTATCCCAACTATTCGGTCGGCGTGAGCTTGAATATCCCTCTGCGCAACCGTGCCGCGCAAGCGGACTACGCGACCAGTCTGCTGGAAATCCGCCAGAACGAGCTGAATTTGCGCAAAAACATCAATCAGATTCGCGTGGAGGTTCAGAACGCCCTGGTTGGGCTGGAGCAGGCGCGCGCCCGCTACGATGCGGCCGCCAAAGCCCGGGTGCTTCAGGAGCAGACTCTGGCGGGGGACCGGAGAAGGTTCGAACTAGGGGCCGCCATCGCGTACCAGGTGGTCACGGACCAGCGCGATCTGGCGTCGGCGGAAAGTGCGGAGGTGCAGAGTATGGCCAATTACACCCATGCGCGGATCGCGCTCGAACAAGCGATCGGCACGTCGCTCCAGGTAAACCAGGTCTCGGTCAGCGAGGCCTTGCAGGGGAGCGTCTCCCAGCCCTCGGCCCTGCCCGCGGGATTGCCCAAGGAGGCACGTCCATGAGCCTGCTCAGAAAATCTCTGGCAGTCTGGCTGTCGGCGGTGTGTGCCGCCTGTCCAGGCTGGGCGCAGGAGCGGTCCATCGCTCCCGTGCGTTCGTCGGCGTTTTCCGTCTTCCGGCCGTATTACCCGGTGGACGTTCCGCCAATACGCCTGGACAACAGCCCGCGCCTGGCCAGCCTGGTCCGTGCGGGAATTCTGTATCTGAGCGCGGAGGATGCCATCGCGTTGGCGCTCGAGAACAACATCGATCTCGAGATCGTCCGGTACAATCCGCTGATGCTGGAATGGAACCTGACGCGCGCCAGGGCGGGCGGCCTGTTGCCGGGCGTACCCAGCAACGCTTCGCAGGCTGGATCGGTGGCCTCCGGCCAGGGCGTCGCGGGAAGCCAGCAGGCGGCGGGCGTGAACATTCCGGGATCGACCTCCGGGCGCACGCAATCCACCAATGCGACCATCTCGCAGGTCGGAGCCGTCACCCAGACTCTCGACCCCATCGTGCAGGAATCCAGCACGTTCAGCCATACCACCACGGTGGAGCCGAATTCGCAGCAGAGCTTCACACCGGTGCTGGTTTCCGATTCACGCGCGCACTCCGCCAGCGTCCAGCAAGGGCTGCTCACGGGCGGCAGCGTGACGGTCGGTTTCACCGAGCACTGGCTAAACGAGAACGCGTTAACGGATGTGCTGAACCCCTCCTCGGCTCCGTCTCTTTCCGTGTCGGTGCAACACAATCTGCTGCAAGGGTTCGGGCGCGCAGTGAATGAGCGCACTATTACAGTGGCCCGAATGAACCTGAATACCTCCGACCTGAGCTTTCGAAACACGGTCGCCAACGTCATTGCCCAGGTCTTGAACTCGTACTACACGATGGCCGCGTCATACGAAGATGTGAAGGCGAAAAGCCTTGCGGCGGAGACAGCCACGACGTTTCTTGCCGACGTGAGGGAACGGGCGCGAATCGGAACCGTGGCTCCCTCGGACGTCATTGCCCCCGAGGGCCAGGCCGTTTCGGCGGAAGAGGCACGCCTGCTTTCCGAGACGAGTTTGGAACAACAGGAGATTCAGTTGAAGAACCTGCTGAGCCGCGATGGAACGGCGGACCCGATTCTGCGCACGGTGCGGATCGTGCCGCTCGATCCGGTCCGCGTTCCCGAGCGCGAAGATCTTGCCTCTGTCGAGGAACTGATCGCGCTGGCTTGGGCCAACCGGCCGGATCTGGCTTTGGAAAAAGAGAACGAGGCTGCCAGCGTCATCAACAATCTGGGAACCCGCAGCGCACTGCTGCCCACAGGCATTGTCTTCGGGGGCGTGAGCTCCGCCGGATTGGCCGGAACGCCGCATCCCTTGACGATTGACGGCGTCACACTGCAGGCGCCGGACTCGCTGGTGGGAGGTCTGGGAAAGGCGATGGGGCAGGTGGTCCGCTTCAATTACCCCTCGGAACGAGTGGGTGCTGCGTACTTCACGCCTCTGAGGAACCGGCAGGCGCTGGCCGACTATGCCATCGACGAGTTGACGCTTCGCCAGACCCAATTGCTTACACGCAAGGATTTCAACCAGGTCCAGGTGGACGTGGCAAACTACGTTACGGCGGTGCGCCAGGCCTTTGCGCGTTACCAGGCTGCGGTGCAAAACCGCATCCTCCAGGAGCAACTGCTCGCGGCCGAGCGCCGGCGTTTTCAATTAGGCGCTTCGATTCCGTATAACGTGACGCAGCAGCAGAGGGATCTCGTAGCGGCGCAGTCGTCGGAGCTGACCGCGCGCGTAGCGTATGTGACCGCCCGCATCGCCCTGGACCGGACCACTGGAACGCTGCTCACCGCCAATCACGTTTCGCTCGAGGAGGCCCGCGAGGGAAAAGTGGCACGGCCATCGGTGATCCGCGAGCCATCCGGATACCTTGCCAGACCGCGCCTTCCTGGCAAATAGCGTGCGAGAATGAACTTCTTGTTCCTAAGAACGGGCGGGCTTCCTCGATGGACATTCAGGGGGGTCGCGTACCGGAAAAAGCGAGAATCTCCATGAAACTACTCCGCTTCCGGCAGGCTGCCGCGATGGTCACGGCGGCTTTCCTCATCTCGGCTTCTTTCGCGCAGGAACCAGGCGGCGACAACGTCGACCTGGACGCGTTGGCCCAGATCAAAAACGAGGCGTTCCAACACTCACAGGTGATGGAAAACCTCTTTTGGATGTCCGAGGTGTATGGTCCGCGCGTCACCAATAGCCGCAATCACAAGCTCGCGGCCGAGTGGGCGATGAAGCAGATGCAAGCGTGGGGACTGAAGAACGTCCACCTGGAAAAGTGGCACTTCGGGTATGGATGGCAGATCAAGCATTTCTACGCCGCTATGGAGACCCCGGTCTATGCCGCGTTTACCGGATTCCCGCTGGCATGGACGCCTGGGACGAACGGCCCGATCACGGTCGAGCCGGTGTGGGCGCCCATCCACTCGAAAGCAGATTTCCCCAAATACCATGGCAAGTTGAAGGGCAAGGCGCTGCTGATGTTTGACCCTGCGCCCCTCACACTGCACACGCGGGCGGACGCGCAGCCTTCCCCAACGGATGAGGAGATTCTGGCACGGGGAGGCGGGCGCGGCGGTGGCGGCGGGCGCGGACCAGCAGCCGGCGCTTCGGCCAATCGCGATGCCAGTAACCGGGGGCGCCCCGGCGAGGGCGAGTGGACGTACTCGCCGACCTCTCTTGCCTTGGCCAGCGCGAAGAACACGGATCTGCGCAACGAGGTCAACACTTTCCTGAAGGAAGAGGGCGTGGCCATTTCCATCACGCCCGGCTACAACGGAGACGGCGGAACGATCTTTTCCACGTATGGCGGGTCGGAGAATCCCAAGGATCCCATCCCGTCTCCGATCGTCGCCATTGGTGCGGAGCAGTATAACCGCATCGTCCGCCTGTTGCAGCACGGCATCACGCCGAAGCTGAACTTCGACATTGCTGTCGACTATCAGAAGGAAGACGAGAACGCATTCAATGTCATCGGCGAGATTCCGGGCACCACTAAAGCGGACGAAGTCGTCATGCTCGGCGGTCACTTTGACAGCTGGCAGGGCGGCACCGGCGCCACGGATAACGGCACGGGATCGTCGGTGGCGATGGAGGCGGTGCGCATTCTGGCCGCGCTGCACAAACCCATGGCGCGTACGGTTCGCGTTGCCCTCTGGGGCGGCGAAGAGCAGGGCGTCTACGGCTCAACCGCTTACGTGCAGCAGCACTTCGCGCAACGCACCACCATGGTGAAGACCCCCGA
>DATJYW010000008.1:0-8244 GCA_035499435.1 Candidatus Acidiferrales bacterium
GCTAACTCGCGCCAAAACTTGAAACGTAGTACTCGGTGACAATAAAAGGCGTTGGAACGCCGATCGGGCAGTTTGAGAGTCTTCAAGACCAGATGGTTTGAGCGGTGTAAGCCGACGGTATTCGCGACCTACCTCAACGTCACGCCGAATCTGGTGAGCAAGTGGGAGCGGGGCGAGAAACGGCCTTCCGGCCCGGCGCTCAAGCTTCTGTCTCTCGTTGAGAAGCATGGCATCGCGGCGGTCGCCTGATCTTCAAACCTCGTACTACCGCGGCGCATTTCAACTCACGCCGACCTTGCCAAACGATCAGAATTGCAGGCGGAGCGCCAGTTGGGCGGTGCGCGGCAGGTACTGCGCGGCGGTCGCGAAGATGCGTCCCGCGGTCCCGGGCGCATCCACGGTAGCCGTGGGCTGGCCGAGATTCGTGTGATTGAACAGGTTGAACACCTCGCCACGAAGCTGGAATTTGATTCTCTCGTTTACCGGGACTTCCTTGAACAACGAGAAATCCACTTGCGAAAATCGCGGGCCGCGCAGGGTGTTGCGCCCGATGTTTCCCCATGTGCCGCGCTGGGGACGCTGCCATGGGCCGCTCACCTGGCCGTTGGCGGAGAGCAGCGTGGACGCGGTGGCGAACCAGCCGAATTGGCTGGGATTGGGAACACTCCAATCGCCGACGATGTTCGGCCGGCACCAGCCGGCATCTTCGTCGGCACTGCAGTTCTGGTAGCTCGGCGTGAACGGCTGGCCCGTCATCCAGTTCACCACGCCGTTGGTCTGCCAGCCTCCGATCAACAGGTCGAGGGCTTTTGGCAGATTGTTGAGCGCGTGCCGGCCGCGGCCCACCGGCACCTCCCAAAGCGCCAGCGCCGTGATCACGTGGTTGCGGTTGGTGTTGTTGGGACCGAAACCCTGAGCGCGCGTGTAGATGTACTGAGTCGTATCGTAGTCGAGGGCACGCGACCAGGTGTAGTGCCCCAGGAGTTGAAGCCCCCTGGAGAATCGCTTCTCGATCTTGGTCTGCAGGGCGCTATAGCGGTTACTGGCGTCGGTCGCGGAGTAGCGCACGGTCTGCGTCCAGCCGAAGGAACTGAAGTAGGGCCGCCGCTGGTTGGTGGAGAGCCCGGCCAGATAGCCTACGAGAGTAGGTTCGTTGCTGTTGTAGTATCCGTTGTAGGCCGGCGGTTCGTGGGTGCCCTTGGATCCGACGAAGGCGACTTCGAGCGAGACCGTGGCGGTGAGCTGCCGCTGGATCGCAACATTCCAGTTATCGATGGTGGGAATCCTCTGCGACGGGGGGACGATGTCGGTGGTGTAGCCGTTGGGCGCGATCGGCATGCCATTCGGCCCTTTGGGTTGGGCGGCCAGGATCGACGCCGGACTGGGAACGGCCGGCGGGCCCTGGGCCAGCGTGAAGACGCTTTGATAAGAAAACGCCGGGGTGACGTTCTGGATGGCCAGCACGGGCAGATTTTGAGTGACGTTGTGTCCGAAGAGCGTGCCGAAAATCCCCTGATCGAAACCGCGGCCGTATCCAACCCGGACGACCGTCTTCTGGTTCATCTGGTAGGCCACACCGGCACGCGGCGCGAACGCCTTCGGGGGGATCGAGACGTTCAGGCTGTCGCTCACACCGGGGGCGCCGGCCACGAGAACCTCGCCGGTATTGGCGCTGATGTTTGCGCCCTTTCCCGGGCCCGCCACGTATTCCGGACGATAGATTTCCCAACGCAATCCGAAATTCACGGTCAGCTTCGAGCTCACGCGCCAGGTGTCCTGGCCGTAGAAGAAGAAGCGGTTCTGCATTTCGCTGGCGTCGTAGACGCTCTCGACGTTGCGCGCGAAACTGGCGACAAGGCCGGTCATATAAGATGCGAAACCGCTGCCGCCGCCGTTCGGACCCTGGGTTTGCGCCGCGCCGAAATTCAACACGCCGGAGGGATGGTTGTCGCTGGGGATCCGCAGATTGTAGGCGTGGCGCACATCGACGCCGAACTTGACGGTGTGCTTACCCATCGTCCTGGTCCAGTTGTTGGCGAATTGATATTGATGTTGGCTTTCGAGCAGCGGGCAGTTGCAGTTGTTGGGGCCGAGTCCGAAACCGAACGAAGTGCCTAACCCGGAGAAGGCCGGCATGCTGCCGGTGGTTGGAGTGCCGAGGTTGAGGCCCGGAATGCCGGCATCTTTGGCGGGGGTGGTGTCCAGACCCAGGGGATTGACGTTCACGTAGTAGCGGAAGTAGCCGAATCGGAAGTCGCTTACGAGCGTGGGACTGACCACGTAGTCGAACCCGGCCGCGATGCTGCGATTCAGCGAGTAGGACGTGCCGGCGAAGTTGCTCGCGTCGAAACCAGTTCCGCCCGCCAGGCCGAAGATCGCGGGCGCCGTCAAGTTGAACCGCTGCTGGCTGTAGCGGCCGAACGCGTGCAGTTTCTGGGTGACGTAATCGTCGCCGCGCACGTTGAACGAGTCCTCCTGCAGCGAGAGGCTGCCGGAGCCCTGATAATTGGGCTGGTTGGGAGCCGCCGGCTTGTTGGGGAGGGGTAAAAGGTTGATGAGGCTCACGGCTTGAGGCGAGAGCTGGTTCGCCGGGATGATGTTGCCGGGGTATTGCGTGCGGGTGGCGGGGGTGGAGCCGCTCGACGGGTCGTAGACATTGATTCCAAGATCGTTGAGGTTGCCCGCCCGCTCGTCGGCCGTCGGAACCCAGACGGTCTTGCTGCCACCGGTAATGCGCCGGGTGCCCTGATAGTCGCCGAAATAGAAGATCTTGTTCTTCTTGATGGGACCGCCGATCGATGCGCCGAACTGATTCCAGATGGTCACCGGAATCATGCGGCCATTGGCTCCGTAGATGGGCTGCGCCTGCGCGAAGGGGTCGCGGGCCTGCAGATGGTCGTTGCGCAGAAACTCGAATGCGCTACCGTGCAGTTGGTTGGTGCCCGACTTGGTCTGGGAACTGACCACCATGGCGCCGGCGTTGGAGAATTCGGCGTCAAAGGCGCTGGTGGTGATCTTGGCCTCCGTCACCGATTCCAGCGTGGGATTGATCACCTGGTAGGCGAGCACCGAATCGTGATTGTCGGTGCCGTCGAGCAGGTGGGAGACGCCGGAGTACATGTGTCCGTTGACTTCGAGGCGATACGACCCCATCGGATTCTCGGATTCGGTGGAGTTCAGGCTGCCGCTTTGCAAGAGGACGCCGGGCGTCAGTAGGCTGAGGTTCGAGAAACGCCGGTTCATCATGGGCAGCTCGTTGACAACCTTCTCGTCGTAGGTGACGGCGATGTCGCTGCGCTCGGTCTTGAGCAGGGGCGATTCGCCGGTCACCTGGACTGTTTCCTTTACTTCACCGACCTGAAGTTTGATATCAATCCTCACTTCGGCGTCCACGGAAACGATCACGTTGGTATCGACGAATGTCCGGAAGCCGGGCGCGGAAGCGCGCACCTGGTAGCGGCCGGCAATGAGGTGGCGCTGGCTGTAGGCGCCGGCCTCATTGGTAGTGGTGTTGAACTCGACATCGCGGTCGATGTCGCGGATTGTGACCAGGGCGCCGACGACGGCGGCGCCGCTGTTATCGGTGACCACGCCGACGACGTTGCCATACACTGCCTGGGCGGACAGGCGGGGCGCCATCGCGGATGCCAAAAGAAGGCAAGTATACAGTACCCCAACGCTCTTCATGGAACGCACCTCCAAGTTGCAGCTTGCTTACCCGGGTTGACGCAGATTCTATCACCATCTGAAAGCGATATGATGTTTCGGTTGAAATTTACTCGCAGGACGGCTCTCGGAAAAGCGGCCACGCTGGCGGCGTCGGTCGGCGCGCAGGCTTTGACCGCCCAGGAGACCGGCGGCGCCGACGAAGGACAGCGGACTTTCCTGCGGCTGCTCAAGAGTAGCGACGAGACCGTGTTGTCGCCGGCGCAGGGGCGGGGCCTCGGGCGCGGAGGCAACGTGGCCGCCATGGTGGCCGCGTACTGCTCCAAGGAGTCGGCTCATTACCGGTCGGAGCGTCTGATTCCTCTGATGGAGAACGCGTCGCGCGCGTTCGTCAACGCTCAGAATCCCGACGGGACGCTGGACGCCGGCAACCTGGCTTCGCCGCCCGACACCGGGTTCGTGGTGGAGGGGCTGGCGGCTTCACTGGGCGTGCTTCGGGGGATGGACGAGCCCCGGCTTCAGCAGACCAAAGACACGCTGACGAAGTTCCTGTTGGGCGCCGGCGAGGCGCTGGTCACGGGCGGAATCCACACGCCCAATCATCGCTGGGTGGTGTGTTGCGCGCTCGCCCGCATCAACGCCTTGTTTCCGGCGGCCAAATACGTGAACCGGATCGACGACTGGCTGGGCGAAGGCATCTACCAGGATGGCGACGGGCAGTTCGAGGAACGCAGCACGGGGATCTACTCGCGGGTAACCGATAACGCATTCCTCACGATCTCGCGCCTGCTGAAGCGGCCGACGCTGCTCGATCCGGTCCGGCGAAATCTGGAGATGAACCTGTACTACCTGCATCCGGACGGCGAGATGGAAACCGTGGCATCGCGGCGGCAGGACCAGAACATGGCGGTTTCGGTCGCCAACTACTACCTTCAGTACCGGTATCTGGCGATCCACGACAACAATCCCCGGTTCGCGGCGGTGACCAGGCTCATCCAGGAACGCTCCAACGTGGGTTTCGTCGAGGGCGCGAACCCGCTGATCTATTTCCTGGACGAACCTCTGCTGAGGAAGCCGCTGCCGGAAGGCGGCGCGGTTCCTTCCGATTACGCCAAGGTATTCGCGAATAGCGGCGTGGCGCGCATCCGCCGGGGCGCGGTAAGCGCCACGGTCTACGGCGGCTCGGATTGGCCGCTCGGGGTGGCTTCCGGCCTTGCCTCCAACCCGACCTTCTTCACGGTGCGCAACGGAAGGGCGGTGCTGGAATCGGTGCGCATGGGTGGACAGTTCTTCAGCGAAGGCGTATTTCGCAGCGAGGGGCTCGCTGCCGACCGCGGACGATACACCTTGCATCAGCGCTTCGACGCTCCCTACTATCAGCCTTTGCCCCGGAATTTGCGAAATCCGCGCGGCGACTATAAGCTGACGCCAGCGCGCGACGTCCGCTTCTGGAGCAAGCTCGATTTTCCCCACCGCCAGATGAGCAACGTCCAGGTGCTCGACCAGAAGGTTACGGTTGCGGAGAATCAAGGCTCGTTCGAGCTGCACTTTGACATAACGGGTCACAGCCGGGTTGCGTACGCGGTGGAGCTGGCATTCCGGCCGGGCGGGGAGTTCACCGGCTCGCTGGAGGAGGTCAGCACGCGCGATGGTGGGAAGGTTTACTTCCTGAAAGAAGGCGTGGGGCGATACCGGGTGGGCGACGATGCGATCGAGTTCGGACCGGGGCAAGCCGAGCACCAGCAGATCAACCTCTCGGGTCCGTCGTACGCTGCTCACGGCGCTACGCTGCGAGCGCGCGGAACGTGCGTTTACATCACCGGTTTCACTCCGTTCCAGAAGGTGGTCACGATCAAGCCGGTTTGACGATACTCAGAAGGTGGGAGATTGTGCCTCGGAAGCATGTTCTGAATCGCAGGGCGTTCCTGAGGAACGCTCCAATCTCCGCTCTGGCGAGCGCAGTGGGAACAGGCGCCGCGAGTGGCACCGCGGATGCCGCCACGAGCGGCAAGTTTGATTTCGACACTCCCTACAACCGGATCGGGAGCGATTCCGTCAAGTGGGACCGGCAGATCAGTATCTATGGCAGGGACAACATCGCGGTGGGCATGGGTATCGCGGACATGGATTTCCGCTGCGCGCCTGCCATTACCAAAGCACTGGCGGACCGAGTCCGGCACGAGAACTGGGGCTACCTGGATCTCCCGCGTTCCTACACCGAGGGCATCATCCGGTGGAACAAGAGGCACTATGGCGTCGACATCAATCCGGATCTGCTGCTGGTGACTGACGGGGTTCACCCCGGCATCATCAGCGTGCTCAAGACATTCTCCCCTCCCGGAAGCAAGGTCCTGATGCAGACGCCCGTGTACGACGGCTTCTATTCGGATATCGCGTTCGCCGGGTGCAAGCCCGAGGAGAGTCCCCTGAAGCCGGTCAACGGGCGCTATGCGATGGATCTGGAGGATCTGGAGCGCCGCATCAGCCACGATACCAAGACGCTGATTCTCTGCAATCCGCACAACCCGACAGGGAATTGCTGGTCGCGCGAGGATCTTACGAATCTGGGAGAAATCTGTACCCGGCGCGGCGTGCTCGTTCTTGCCGACGAGATTCACTGCGATTTCGTCAACAAGGGGAATCGGCACGTTCCCTATTGCACTCTGGATAACCGGAAGATCGTGGCGAACAGCATTACTTTCAAAGCAGCGAGTAAGTCATTCGGCTTGTCGGCGTTCAAGAATGGCTGGATGTTCGCGGATAACGCAGATCTGATCGCCAGAGTCAGAGCCAACCACAAACCGGTTCTCAATACGCCGGGTATCGTCGCCAACCAGGCGGCGTATGCCGAAGGGGCGGACTGGTTGGAGCAACTGGCGGCCTATATCGATGGCAACCACGATTTTGTCGAGGCGTTCATCGGCGCGAATATTCCACTAATCCGATTCACCAAGCCACAAGGCACCTATCTGGCCTGGCTGGACGTCAGCCGGGTTGCTGCCAGAATCGGCACGGCAGAACTGGCTGCCGAAGCCAACCGGAGCAACGGTGCTTCCGCGAAACCCATTACGCCTGAGACGATCCTGGAACGCTGGTTCGTAACCAATGCCAAGGTCCAGTTGAACCCCGGAACTGCGTACGGCCTCGGCGGGGCGGGCCACATGCGGATGAATATCGCAACGTCCCGCAAGACGCTGGCGTTGGCGTTGACCAACATCGCTGATGCTTTGAAAAAGGCGTAGCACTCACCGCCGTAGGGCGGTGTCTCTCGGCCGCGAGGCGATAAGGGCCTCCGCGCGAATTCCCGCGGCATCGGTCCGTATGAGGCGCTCGACGTCTCCTGCGGGATCACTTGTCACACGTGCGCTCATACCCGAGCCGATCGAAACCAACCAGAAGAAGTCCTCATCCCCTTTTCGCAGCGTGTACAATGCTCAGAACACGCGAGATTCCACCATGATTGCCGCTCACGTCCGGCCGTTGCTCCTCGCGGTCGCCTTCCTTTCATCGCCGGCATTGTTCGGCCAGCTCAACGTCATCACCTCGGGCGGCTTTGCCGCCGCATACCAGGAGCTGCTACCTGAATTCGAGAAGACCAGCGGGCTTGCAGTCTCCACAAAGCGCTTCGCCTCGCAAGGCAGCGGACCCAACACGATTCCGGCACAACTCCGGGCCGGGACGGCCGCGGACGTGGTCATCATGAGTAAGGAAGGGCTCCGCGAGCTGGTCGCCGAAGGCAGAATCATCCCCGCAAGCGCAGTGGACCTGGCGCAGGCCCGGCTGGGCGTAGCGGTGCGCGCGGGCGCTCCCAAACCGGAGATTCGCACCGTAGAAGCATTCCGGCAAATGCTACTTCGCGCCAAGTCCATCAATGCGGTGAGCACCACGGGCCTGTATCTGACCCAGACCCTGCTTCCGCGGCTCGGCATCGCGGCGGAGGTGGCGGGCAAGATCAAAGAGGGGAGCGTGGCGAGCATCGCCGGCGGCGAAGTCGAGCTTGCCATTCGCCCCGTCAGTGAAATCGTGAATGTGCCGGGAGTAGATTTCGTGGGCCCGGTCCCCGAAGAGGTTCAATACGTTTCCACGTTCTCGGCCGCCCTCGTCGCCGGATCGAAGCAGGTGGAAGCCGGCAGGCGTCTTATCCAATTCCTCGCATCGGAAGGGGCAGGAAGCGCGATTCGCAGGAGTGGAATGGACCCGGTGAAGGCGCGGTAGCCGGTGCGGCCATACGCCTCAGGACGATTCAGACGTCATCCCTCGCGGACCGGTCACACGGGTGATGGCCTACGCCTTGAGCGGAGTTCCCCGTGCTTTCAAAGATCCTAGTCGTCTTTCTCTTTGTTGCCGCGGTTCGACCTTGACGACTGTGATGATGTCGGCGCCTTGAGGACAGTCTCATCGTGCCGGGCCGCTATCGGCCACAATACGGCGGTGGTGAAGAGGATGGGTTCCTCGCCGCATTGCCGCCGAGCGGCAGGCCCTGCTACGGCACCTATACCGGCAGCACCGCGCGTGCCTTACTGGAGGGTGTGGCCTTAGCGGATTCCGAAACGGTCCTCTATGCGGTCGGAACCGTAA
>DATJYW010000009.1:0-26715 GCA_035499435.1 Candidatus Acidiferrales bacterium
TGGCGCCGGGGATGGCCGCGCCGCTCGAATCGAGCACACTGCCGCTCAAACGGCCGGCAACCTGAGCACTTACGGAGACTACCAGGATCAGACAAACACACGTCAACCAGGACGCAGTACGGCAACGCATCATAAAGAGGACCTTCCTGTTTTCGAACGCGGGCAATAATGGCCCGGAGACGGAGGCGTCCCCTGCTGGCGCAAAGGGACAATTCTAACCTCGACTTCACACACTTTAACAACCTTGCGCCGAGGATTTCAACTATTCGAGTCTGATTTCCCTGGGACTAGGGGTAAATTGCGCCCGTGGAGCGGACGGTCGCATTTCGCCGTCCGCGCTCTCGGTGTGAAGCCTTACTTACTTAAAACCGGAAGTAGAGCTCGAACTGAACCAGTCTCCGGCTGTAGCCGCTGGGATTGAAAGTGCCGGTGATGGCGCCGAAGTTGGTTGCCGTCGGCGTGGTCACCGGGGTGCCGAAATCGGGATGGTTGAAGACGTTGACCGCGTTCATGCGCAGCTCGGCGGAGACCCGCTCGGTGATATGCGTGGTCTTACCGACTTTGAGATCCATGTTCCACACCCACGGTCCGGAGAAGTAGTTGCGCTGCAAGGCGCCGATCGTGCCGGCGCCGGGCATGAAGAACACCTGGCCCGTAAACGGCGCCGAGCCATCCGCCGCCACAGCGCTGCCATCCAGCGGGTTCTTGGCCGAATCGGGAACCATCACGGGACCGTTGCCGGTCATGCGGAACGACCAGAACTGATCGAGCTGCCCCTTGGTCAGCGTGGTGTTCATGGTGTTGTACGTGGAACGGGCGGCACGATTCAAGGTGCCGCGGGTCGAATAGATGCCGAACGCGTTGCCGGACTGCTGCGTGTAGATGCCCGCCACGTTCCAGCCCTCGATCAGCTTGGAAACCACCGCGTTGGACGAGTGGAAGAAGCGGTTCTTCCCGAACGGCAGTTCCCAATACCCGTTGGCCTTGAACACGTGCGTGTTGTCGTAGGCGTAGGGGCGGCTGCGCTCGATCTTGGCGTTATTGATATCCAGGAACGGCTCGAAGTCGGTCTGCTGATCGCCTTGCGAATCGCCCAGGACGCGCGAAAAAACGTAATTGGCCTGGAACTGGAAGCCGTGCGAGAAACGGTGCGTCACATCGACCTGAAGCCCGTTGTAGGTCGCATTGCTGTAGTTGGTGAGAACGTTGCCGCCCAGGATATTGGGGTTGTTATAGAAGTTGGCGCTGCCGTTGATGCCCGAGGTCTGGTAATAGCTGGCTAACTCGCCCACCTGGCCGGTCTGGATATCGCTGATCACCGTGCCGTTAGTCAGGCTGCCGCCGCTGGGCAGGGTGGAGATGAACGGAAGCGCCTGGCTGCCGGCGATGTTCGCGTTGTAGGCCGGATTAAACACGCCGGTGGCTTTCTGAGCCAGAAAACCATTGTTCTGCGCCTTGATGAAATCCGGCAGAAGCTGGCTGATCACCACCTGGTTGTAGTCGATGCCGCGGATCATCTTGGTCTGGTGGTTGCCCACGTAGCGGATCTCGACCACCGTCGACTTGATGGCGCGCTGCACACCCACGTTCCACTGCTGGACGTACGGCGTCACCAGGTCGGGGCTGGGGAAGGCCATCGCGGCGCTGCGGTTGGTGGCGTAGTTGTCGGCCAGCGTCCGCGGCACCTTGAACACCGGCGTAGCGATCGCAGGCAGGCTGGATACCCGGGCCGCCAGGCCCGAGCCGGTGACCGACGTCTGCAGCCCGGCGTTGGTGCCGAGACTGTTGTCCACCGACCGAACCAGGTTGTCGTTGACGTAGCCGATCGAGTAACCGGCGCGCACCGCCCACTTGCCGCTGCCTGTAGGATCCCATGCCAGGCCGAAGTTGGGTGCAAAGTTGTTCAGGTCTTTCTTGTACCAGGGCCGGCCCACAGCGCCGCCGGCGAAATCCAGCGCCGTATTGGGGTTGAAAACGGTCGCGATGGGATTGTTGTTGGTCAACTGCGGGGCCAGGTAAAGCGCGTCGCGCTCGTCGATGGGAGAGTAGTAATCCCAGCGCACGCCTATGGTGGCCGTCAGGCGCCGGTTGATCTTCCAGGAATCGTTCACATAGAACGCATAGTTGTTGTTGATCAGGTGCCTCAGGTTCGTGTAGTTGGCCACGTAACCCGAGCTTCGGCTGCTCACGTTGAAGGTCTGCGTGTAGGCGCTCACGTACCCCGCCAGAAGCGAGAGCAGGCTGTTCGCGCGCGAAAGGTCGGTCGAGCTGATGCCCGGCAGATTGGCATTGGTCAGCGCGGGATTGCCACCGAGAGCATTAGTATATGTTGGGGTGATGCCGGCATCGTTATACGTTTCGATGCGCACGTCCTGCTGGAAATACCCGAACTGCAGGGTGTGCTTGCCGTGTACCCAGCCAGCGTTGTCGGCGAAATTGTAGGTGTCCGTGTTGCGCCCCTGCGTGCGGAAGGTGTTGATCGGGTTCGTGATCAGCGAAGGAGTGATGTAGTAATTCGGAATCGCCTGCGAAGCCAGGAAGATGGCCGGCGCCCAGTTGAAACCGAAACGCGCCTCGTTGGTCAGCGATGCGGTGGGATTGGTGCGCCAGGTGAAGGACATCAGCTTGGTGGTGTCGTCGTTCTGTACGGTGGGCACCAGGTCGAAAGTCGTCGCCACATCCGGGCGGTCCAGAATATCCCGGTTCCACAAGAACGTGAGGCGGAAGTTGTTGCGCGGCGACATCTGGTAGTTGCCGTTCGCGGTCAGGTTGTCGCGCGTGCGGTTGTTGCGCGTGTTGTACCGGTAGCCCGCCGTGTTGCGCACAAAGGCGGCTGTCGAATCGCCCACGTCGTAGTTATTGATATTGGCCGGACCCGGAACTTTCGAGATCAGCGCCGTCATGGTTGGATCCGCCTGCAGGCCCATCTGCTGCAGCACGTTGACCTTTTGCACGTTGCCACCGGTGTCGCGGTAGGTGAAGATCCCGTTGCGTGCATCGGCGGTGAGGATGGTGGTGTTGTACGTGGACTGCTGCTTCAGGCGAAAGGCCTCGTAGTTGGTGTAGAAGAACAGCTTGTTCTTCAGGATCGGTCCGCCCAGGGAGAAGCCCGCCTGGTTCTGGTTGAGGAACGGGATCTTGGTGCCGCTCTTGTTGTTGAACCAGGTGTTGGCGGCGAAGTAATTGTTACGGTTGGACCAGTAGGCGTTGCCGTGAAATTGGTTGCCGCCGCTGGGAGTCACGAACTGCACCTGCGAGGAGCCGCCGAACGCCGCCGCATTGGCGTTGGAAGTAGACACCGTCACTTCCGCCACCTGGTCCAGAAGCAGCAGGTTGGGCAGGAAGTCCAGATCGTTGGTGCGGATGAAATTGTCCTGGATGTTGATCCCGTCGATGGACACATTTGTGTATGTGGGACGCTGGCCGTTGACGGTAGTGTTGCCGGAGCTGTAATTGATGCCGGCCTGCGTCTGGAGGAAGCCCAGTGGGCTGCGGTTCAGCACCGGGAGATTGGCGATCTGGGTCTTGGCAATAGTGGTGGACACCTCGGCATTGGAAGTTTCCACCGTGGACGTCGATGCGGTGACTTCGACGGTCTGGGTCACGCCGCCGACTTCCAGCTTGATCGTGGGAACGTCCGTGGCACGGCCGGCGGCCACGATGAGACCGGTCACCTGTGCTTTCTGGAACCCCTTCGCCTCGACGAAAAGATTGTAGGTGTTCGGCGGGACGGCGGGAATGGTGAAATCGCCGGCCGCAGTGGTCTTGGCTGTGAACATGGCGGCGTTGGTGCCGGGCAGTTGCAGCATCACGGTAGCATCGGGCACGGCGGCGCCGGTGGCATCGAGTACGGTGCCGGTCACATTGGCCGCAACCTGGGCGTTAAGGTTGAGCGCGGCCAACAGAAGCAGCGCGGAAAGCAGTACGAAGGAGTGCGGACG
Source organism: Candidatus Acidiferrales bacterium (assembly GCA_035499435.1). Lineage (GTDB taxonomy): Bacteria > Acidobacteriota > Terriglobia > Bryobacterales > Bryobacteraceae > Solibacter. Next base: position 3,942 of record DATJYW010000009.1, read on the forward strand.
AATCATAACCAACCTCTTTTCAGCGTTTCAACCGAGGACGAAGCGGCCTGTAGTCACCCGTCCCGCACTGGCCGTGGGAACGGACACCCACCTCAGGGTGGCTCGATTTAACCATATTGCAGTGGCTATTTCAAGCTATTAGCCTCTGTTTGGCTGAAATTAGACAAAAGATCGGAAATCTGAGGGGGCGGTCATCAAGGTCGAAATGAGAAGCGGCCTGCAGAGTTGCCTCCGCAGGCCGCTGTGAGGGGTCGATTATCCGTTTTCCGGCGTCTAGAAGTCGAAACGCAGGGCCAACTGGACGATGCGCGGGTTGTTCACCGCGGCGCTGATTCGCCCGAAGGCGATGGCATTGCCGCCGAAGTTCACGCCGGGATTGGCGAAATCGGGGTTGTTCACGAAGTTATACGCTTCCGCCCGGAAGGTGAGGTATTTCCGCTCGAACAACTCGAAGCGCTTCACCAGCGACATGTCGATGTTGAAGAATCCAGGCCCGCGGAAGGTGTTGCGCCCCGAGTTTCCGAGCGAGCCGGCCGCGGGTTCCGCGAAATTGGCGATCTCGGCGGGCGTGAAGTAGTAAACTCCGGGTCCGATGCCATTGTTCGAGGTCATCACGCTGCCGATGTTGCGCGAACCCGTGTAGTCCGCCCAGGTATTGGCAGTGCTCGGACCGGTGGCGCGGCCGGAGCTCACGGTGAAGGGCGACCCGCTCTCCCAGATCATGAGCGCGCCCAGGTCCCACCCGCCGACCAGCGTGTTGGCCCAGTGCGGCATATTGCCGCCGAGCGCGTGGCCTTTGCCGATCGGCAGCGTGTACTGCGAGGTCATGGTGAAGGCGTGTGGGATATCGAAGTTCGAGCGGCCGCGCTGCAGCCGCTCGTTGAAGCTGTCGAGCGGCGCCGCAAAGCCGTTGCCCTCTCCGCCGGTGGCTGTGGAAAGGTCGTTGTCGATGGACTTGCTCCAGGTGTAGTTGGCAGCCACGCGGAAAGCACCGAACTGCCGTTGCAGGCGAACCTGCAGGGAATTGTACGCGGAGCGGCCATCGTTGTTGCCGATGAGCACATTGCTGAACTGCGGGAAATGGCGCAGGTAGTATTCGGAGATGCCGGCGGCTGCGTACTTGGAATAATTGTTCACGTCGGTGGTGTTGGCAGCCGTGCCCACCTGGCCGGTTGAGAACACGCTGGAGCCGATGGCGGAAACCGCGGCCGAGGCCGAACCGAAGATCGAAGCGATCGGGTTCGACAGCGGCACCGCGCCCAGGTTCGAGAGGTTGCCAGCGATCTGGTTGAACGCCGTCAGGAAGCCGTTGTTATAGATATACGACTGATCCAGGTTCGTCTGGAAGAAGAGCTTGATGCCGCGGTTGGCAACGTAGCCGACGTCCAGAATGGTGTTCTTGGCGATCTGCCGCTGGATGTTGAGATTCCACTGCAGCACATAGCCAGTCTGCAGGTTCGGGTTCATCAGATCCAGGGCCACCTGGCGCGTGGTGGGCGGGGTCAGCGCCGGACTGGCCGGCTGCGAGGGAAGCGGCGGAGACGTGCCGATGCGGACGTCGCTGCCGGAAGTCGAGTTCGGGAAGAGGGTCACTGCCTGCGAGAAGCCGGGCGTAGCTCCGTCCACGGAACTGGTCGCCGCTCCGACGATGCGGTCATTGAAGACACCAAAACTGCCGCGGATCGAGGTCTTGCCGTCACCGAACGGATCCCAGGCAAAGCCGACGCGGGGGGCGAAATTCTTCCAGTTGTTGCCCCACCAGTGGCTGGAGGGCTGCACCGTCGCGTTGTCGATCAGTCCGGCAGTATTGAACATGTTGATGGGGGTCATGACTCCCTGCTGACCGTCCTGCTCGTACGGCACGGGATAGAATTCCCAGCGCAATCCGAGGTTGATCGTCAGTTTTCGGTTGACCTTCCAGTCGTCCTGGCCGAAGAAGCCATACTCGTGGAACAGGAAGTTGCGCACGCGCGGAGTGCCCGCCGCCTGCCACGTGGTGAGATTGCTGTAGTAGGTTTCCCCGACCGAGGAAATGCGGCCCAGCAGGTCGTTCCACATGCCCTGGAAGACGGTGAGCTGCGTCGAAGACAGACCGGCCGGGATCAGGCTGGAGCTCAGAATATTTCCATTGGCCGTGCTGAGCGAGATGTTCGGATAGATGCCGGCGGCGTTAAAGCCGTACTGCTTGGTGAAGCGGAGCTGGCCGCCGAACTTGAAGGTATGGTTGCCGTGGATCTTCGTCAGGTTGTCCGTGTACTGATTGACCGGCGAATTGCGTCCTTGCGGGAACGCGGTGAGTATCGGTGTGGTCCAGGTGTTGAAGCTGACCATCGGGCCGGCAACGCGCTCCGGCCGGTTGAAGTTCACCGACGCGCTCTGGTGACCGTAGCGAAATTCGTTGACCAGGTTGGGGCTGATGGTCCAGTCCCAGCCGCCAGCCACGCCCCAACGCTTGCCGCCCTGTGTTCCAGGATCCTGGCCAGGCACCACGTTCTGAGCGCCGTTGAGCGAGTCGATGGCCGAATTGCGCTGCCAACTGGTGCGCTCGAAGATATGATTCTTCTCGTTGATGTTGTAATCCGCTTTGATGGTGAACTGGTCGGAGTAGCTGCCATTGGGGAAGTTGAAACTGTAGCAGGAGGAGTTCAATCCGTCGGCGCCGGAGCAGTTATTGTTGTTGGGCGCCGGGTAGAGCTTGAGCAGTGACGCGACCGTGGGGTCGATTCCCTTGTGAAGAGGATCGTTGGTGACGATGTTGTACTGTTGCACGGGGCCGCCGCCGGCGGGCTGCCACTGGTAAATTCCCTGCAGCGCGGTGGCAGTGGGAACCAGCGTGTTCTGAATGCCCTGGGCGTGGGTGCGGATGCCCTGATAGTTGCCGAAGATGAAAAGTTTGTTTTTCTTGATGGGGCCACCGAAGGAGCCGCCGAAGACATTCTGGATGAGCACCGGGATCGGAACACCGGCGCTGTTATTGAAAAAGTCGTTGGCGTTGAGGTCGCGATTGCGCAGGTAGTCGAACCCATTGCCGTGATACTGATTGGTGCCCGAGCGGGTGATCAACTGGACCTGCCCGCCGGCGCTGCGCCCATATTCGGCCTTGCCGCTGCTGCTGACCACGCGCGCCTCTTCCACCGAGTCGGTGTTATTCGCCGTCAGCGAGAGTCCGATGCGCGGCGCCACTGAATCGTTGACATCGATGCCGTCGAGTGTATTGTTGTTACTGCCCTGGCGCAGGCCATTGACGTGGGCGAAGCTGTAATCGGCGCCGCTGGAGCTCCCGTTGGCCTGCGGATTTATCTGTACGCCAGGCTGGAAGACCGCCAGGGTGATGGGCGTGCGCGCCAACTGCGGCAGGGTCGCGATATCTTTGATGGTCACCGAGTTCGCCACCTGCGAATCGCTGGTCTGCACGTTGATCGCGTTGGCGGTGACCTCCACTACCTCGGTCATCTGCCCGACTTCCAGCGTGACGGACTGGGAGACGTTGGCCGCCGCGTCAAGCTCGATTCCTTCAATCGCGGCTTTCCGAAAACCGGGAGCTTCAACGATCAGCTCATAGTTGCCCGGCTGCAGGGCCGGCAGGACATAGTCGCCGTTGGCATTCGTGGAAGCCTCAGTTCTCACCTTGGTTGCCATATGGACCGCAGTCACTTTAGCGTTGGGCACCACCGCGCCCGTGCTATCGTGAACGGTTCCCACCAGACGAGCAGTTTGGGTTTGTCCGAAGCACAAACCTGCCAGGAGCACGAAGGCCAGAAAGAGCCCGAGATTACAGAGAAATACACGTCTCATACGTAAGACCTTTTCTTAGATTGCGATGTCTCCGTACCGGCGTACGGCGTCGACTAACCACAACGAGATGGATCTACTTTAAACGGATCCGATGAAAATATCAACCATTTAGCGCCGTATTTTCCGAAAAAAGCGCCATATCACGCCGCGCAATCCCACGCCTTGCACTTCTACACATAGTGGGATAACGTGTAGAAGAGCGAGGTATCGCGGATGGCGGAGAAATCCGAACTACCGCAAGGAACTCTCGACCTTTTGATTCTGAAGGTTGCCGCCCTCGGACCGGTACATGGCTATGCCATCGCGCAGCGCCTGCAACAGGTGTCGCGCGACGTGGTGCAGGTGCCCCAGGGATCGCTCTACCCCGCCCTGCACCGCCTGGAAAACCGAGGCCTTTTGAGCGCGGATTGGAGGCAAACCGAGACGGGCCGCGAGGCCAAATTCTATCGTCTGACTCGAAAGGGCCAGTCACAGCTCGAGACCGAGACCGCAAGCTGGCAGCGTCTCACCGAAGCCGTGAGCCTGATCCTCCGCATGTCGGAAGGAGGCGCCGAATGAGGTGGCGGCATCGCCTGCTCCACCGCGGACAACTGGAAGAACAGCTCGAAAAGGAGCTCCGCTTCCACGTGGAGCAGCACGCCGCGGACCTGGTCGCGCGCGGTGTCGATCCGGCGGAAGCACGGCGGCAGGCGCGGCTGGCGCTCGGCGGTCCCGAGCAGGTGAAGGAGAGCTGCCGCGATGCCCGGGGGACCCGATGGCTCGAAGACCTGTGGCAGGATTTCCGGTACGCGGTCAGAACCCTGGGACAGAAGCCCGGATTCACGACCGTTACCCTGTGTACCCTGGCGCTCGGCATCGGAGCCACCACCGTAATGTTCACGGTAACCGACGGCGTGCTGCTAAAGCCTCTGCCCTATGCCGATCCGGAAAAGTTGCTTGCGGTGCACGGACGGTCGGCAATCTGGAACGCCGCGGCGTTCGGCGAGCAAAACGTCGCCTACCTGGATTTTCTCGATTTGAAGCGCGCAACCCGCTCGCTGGCGATGGCGGGATGGCTGTACAGCGGCGGCACGGTCAGCGAGCCCGGGAATGCAGCCTACGTGGAATGGCGCGAGGTCTCGCCGGAGCTGTTTGCGTTGTTGGGCGTCCCGCTGCTCGCCGGCCGCACGTTTCTGCCTGAAGAAGACCGGCTCGGCGCAGCGCCCGTGGCCATTCTCGGCTACAGCTTCTGGCAGCAACGCTTCGCCGGAAGCACCGCGGCGATCGGCCAATCCGTGGTACTGGACGGTATGCGGCGCACCGTAGTGGGAATCGCCCGCGCCGCGTTCCGGCTCGACGGCGACGAACCCGATCTCTACACGCCGCTGGGCCAGAACCCTGGAAGGTTCCTGCAAAACCGCCGGGCTCATCCGGTGGGCGTGCTGGCGAGGCTCCTGCCGGGCGTGACCATCGCGCAGGCGCAGGCCGAGCTCTCGGCCATGGCCGGACGCCTGGCCGCGCAATACCGCGACACCAACGCCGACCGCGGCTTCGATGCGCGCATCCTGCGGCCCGATGTGCAGGACGTTGCGGGAACGCTGTGGCTGCTTCTTGGCGCGGTGACGATCGTCCTGCTGATTGCCTGCGCCAACGTGGCCAGCCTTCTGCTGTCGCGGGCCTTGTCGCGCGAGCGCGAATTGGCCATGCGCACCGCCCTGGGCGCGTCGCGCGGGAGGTTGGTACGCCAATGCCTCACGGAAAGCGCGGTGCTCGGACTCTCGGGAGGCGTTCTGGGCGTGGCGCTGGCCGCGCTTGGAATCCGGCCCTTTGTCGTGCTCTGGCCGGGCGCGCTGCCGCGCGCGGAAGAGGTCCGGCTCGACTGGCGCGTCCTGGCGTTCGCGCTGGCCGTTTCACTCCTCAGCGGAGTAGTTTTCGGACTCGCGCCCGCCCTGCGCGTTCCCACACGTCACCTGGAACAGGCTTTGCGCTCTGGATCACGGACGCTCGCGGGCAGTTCGCGGCGGCTGCACGGGGCGTTCGTCGTCTCCGAGATCGCGCTGGCCGTGGTGCTGCTGGTCTCGGCAGGCCTGCTGGGCCGCACGCTGGTGCGCCTATCCTCGCTCGACCCCGGCATCAATATCCGCAACGTGTTGGTTGCGCGGACCGCGCTGGCGCCCGCGACCCTGGCCAGCCCGGCGCGCATCCGCATCGCCTGGGACGAGATTCTGGAGCGGGCGCGCCGCGTCCCCGGCGCGGATGCCGTGACCCTGGTAGACACGGTTCCCATGCGTCCGGGGAACAACCAGAACGGCTACTGGACCAACGCCGCTGTGCCGCCCGAAAACCGCCAGCCGATGGCGCTCTCCACTTGCGTGACTCCGGACTACCTGAAAGTCGTGGGCCTGCCGCTGCACGAGGGCCGGTTCTTCGACGAACGGGACCGCATGGGCAGCGAGCCCGTGATCGTCATCGACGACGTGCTGGCCAAGGACGCATTCGGTCGGGACGAAGCCGTCGGGAAGCGGCTCTGGATTCCGGACATGGGTTCGGCGCCGCTCAAAGTCGTGGGCGTGGTGGGGCACGTGCGCTATTGGGGGCTGGCCGGCGACGACCAGGCGCGCGTCCGGGCGCAGTACTACTATCCGTTCGCCCAAGTGCCCGATGCCTGGCTGCGCCGCTGGTCGGAGCTGATGTCGATCGCCGTGCGCACCACCGTGCCGCCGCTGAGCCTGGTCGAGCCGCTGCGGGTATCGGTGCGCGGGGCCGCCAACGACCAGGTGCTATACGAGGTGCGGACGCTGGAACAGTTGGCGCGCAGCTCCGTGGCCCGCCAGCGTTTCCTGCTGCTGCTGTTCGCGGTGTTCGGCGGACTCGCCCTCATGCTGGCGTGCATCGGGATTTACGGTGTCCTGGCCTACCTGACCGCTCGGCGCGTGCCGGAGATCGGCGTCCGCATGGCGCTGGGTGCGAGCGGCAGCGACGTGATCCGCCTGGTGCTGCGCCAGAGTGCCTCGATGATCGTCATCGGTGTGGGTGTGGGCTTATGCGCCGCGCTGGCCGCTGGAAAAATCCTGCAGCGGCTGGTCGAAGGAATGCAGTCGGGTGGCGTGGGTACGTCCGTGGGCATGGTGGCCGTGCTGGTGGCAGCGGCGCTCCTGGCCAGCTTCGTGCCGGCGCGGCGGGCAAGCCGGGTAGACCCGGTGCGGGCGCTACGGGAAGAATGAACGCCTACGCGATCAGTTCGAGCAGGCCGTCGATCAACTGCGAGAGTGTTTCTGTGTCGAAGATGGCGATTCTCTTGCCGAGACGGTCGATTGAGATTGTGCGAATCTGTGAGATCTTGACCCAAGAGGATTTCGGGAGCATTTCGGCCGGAAGCGCCAAGGTCAGTGGGAACCCCGCCCGTTGCGGCTGGCACGTGATTGCCATCGCAATCACCGTTTCTGATTTTCGATTAAAAAGGTCGTGGCTAAGGATCAGAACCGGCCGCAAACCAGCCTGTTCCCGTCCCCTGACGGGATTCAGGTCAGCCCAGTAAATTTCACCCCTCAGTATTCGGCCCAAGAGCGGTCACCCAAACCCTGTTCGGCTAACTGCTTTTCTTCGTGGGGATCGATCTTTGAGAGCTCGCGCACCAGCCGAGTCCGCTTTTCGCGCTCGCTTAACAGGTTGACGGCTGATTGAAGCGCGCGGCTTCTATTTGGGTACTTGCCTTCCCTGACCCAGCGGTCCAGGTCGGCGACGGTCCTTTGGTCCAAGGTAACTGCGATCTTCTGAACCATATCTCCAGTATGACAAAACGTCCTACCGTGGTTCAAGCCTGGGAGAAGGATAAGTCGGCTCGCCTACTTCTGGAAAATTACCGTGAACGACACCACGAGGGTGTAGAGCGCGAGAGACTCGATCAGCACCAGACCCAGCAGGAGGGCAAAACGGATTGCCGTGGTGGCGCCGGGGTTCCGCGCCATTCCTTCCGCGGCGCCTACCACCGCCTTTCCCTGCGCCAGGGCGGCCAGGCCGGAAGCGATCGCCATGGCGAACACGGCAGCCACCGGGATCCAGTAGCTCTTCTCTGGTTGGCCGCCGGAAGCCTGGGCAAACATCGTTGGGCTGGCGAGCAGAAAAGACGCCAGCAGCATCGTCGTTCGTTTGGACATTGTAATCTCCTGGGAGAATTTCCACCCATCGCTCAGGAGATTCCCGATCGCGCGATGCAGTGGAACAGAGATTCTATCGCGCCCCGGTGTCGGATCAGGTAAACGAAAGCGTCAGATCTCGACCGTCTCGCGGTCTCCTGGCAATTGTGCCTTCAGCCGGAACTGCTTGTCGAGGGCCGCCGCCAAGGCTCCCCGCGCGTCGGTGTCGCCGTGAGTGAGGAATACTCTCGGACGGCTGGGTAACATCGGCGAAAGCCACATAAGCAGGTAGGCCGAACCGGTGACATCGCCCCCGCCCGCGCCGAACAGAGTAACTCTCATAGTTCTCCGTAGTGACGATAACGGCGGCCTTGATGCGGATGTAGATTATTGGAGGCCGATCAGTGCGCAGCCCAGTATGCCGGGTGTCCGATATAGGTCTCGTTCTCCAGGTTCGCCAGGATCACGCGGCGAAGGGCAATGACGTCCACCTCGCCCTGCTGCTGATACAGCACCTTGCCGCCCGGAGCGATCAGCATCGTGAAGGGCACACCGGCTTCCCACTTGGGCTCGAATGCCGCCTGCATGGCGTAGGTGTCTTCGGAACCGAAGAGCAGATTGCGGCTCGACGCGTGCTGAGCCTGAAGGGTCTTCAGCACACCGGTCTTTTCGTCGGGATAGTTGGCGGAGACGGTGACCAGGTCGAAGTCGCGGCGGCGGAGCATGCGATAGGTTTCTTCGATCGCGGGGAATTCCGTGAGACAAGGTCCGCACCAGGTAGCCCAGAAGTTGACCAGCAGCACCTTGCCGGTTGGATTGGAGCGCAGCTTCTTCAGGTCATCGGCTGAAGCCATCTCGACGTTGACAGCCTCGGCCTCGATGCGCTTCATCTCGGCCAGGCGGCTATCCGTCTTCGATTTCCACTTGGTGGAGCACCCGAACGCCGGAGTATGCGGAACCGCAACCGGTTGGCCGGCCAGCATCGCGTCCAAGGCGCGCCGGGCGTCTTGAATCTTGACCAGGGACTCACGCTGAGCGTTGTCGATCCGTCCTTCGTAGCGCAGCTTGCGGTCCCGGTCGAAGATGAAGACGTGCGGCGTGGCTTGCGGTCCGTACGCCTGCGCAACCGACTGCGTCTCGCCATCGTAGAGGTACGGGAAGTTGAACTGGCGGTATTCCGCGCGGACCTTCATTTCGTCGAGGCTGTCGCTGACATCGGTGTAGCCGAGTTCGGAGAGCGTGATGGCCTTGGGGTCATTGGGATTGATGGCGACGAAGCCCACGCCCTTGCCGCGATAGTCCTCGACCAGCCTCTTCATGCGTCCTTCGTAAAGCTGCGAGGTCGGGCAATGGTTGCAGATGAACATGACCACCAGGATCGGGTCGGTGTACTCCGCGAGCCGATGGATCTTGCCGTCGATGCCGGAAAGAGCGAAATCCGGCGCGGAGGACCCTATGGCCAGAGTGGGGTGCTGCTGGCTCACGGGTGGAGTGAGGCGCGGCTCCTGGGCGAAGGCGGCGAGGCTGATCAGGATCGCGGCGAGGCAGAGGCGGATTGGAATCCTCATGGCGGTTTCCTTGGGTCTCGCATCAACGGTATCAAATCCGGAGTCAGAGCAGTGACCGCGCCTGCTCCCAGATTTCCCTGACGAGATCGCCCGCCGGTATGGAGCGCGCCATGGCGGCGGACTGTCCGGCCCAGCCCTGCCTGCGATGATAGTCGCCGGCCGCGGCGCCGGTCTCCTTCATGCGTGCGAGCTGATGGCTCCGGCCATGGGTGCGAGCAGGATGGGGACTCGGAGGCCGTAGCGCTCACAGAAGGCGTCGGCGCGGCCGGTGCGCATCTTCATACAAGAAAACTGCGCGGGCTGCCGCCGGCGGTACACACGGCCTCTGCGGCAAGGTAGCCGCTGCGCACCGCGCCTTCCATGGTGGCCGGCCAGCCAGTGCGGGTCCAATCGCCCGCCAGGAAGAGATTCGCTTGCGCCGTCCCGGGGCCGGGGCGCAGATGCTCGGTCTCGGGAGCCGCCGAAAACGTGGCACGCTGCTCCTTCACGACGTGCGACTTCAACAGCTTCGCATCGTGGACGCGCGGGAAGAAGAGGCGCAGGTCGCCGATCGCGATGTCCACGATCTCGTTGCGCGAAAGAGGCGTCAGGTCGCGCGAGGCGCTCACCACAAGCTGAAGATACTTGCCGCTGTCTTTATTGAACATCCACTGCATGGTGCGGTCGAGCAGCGTGGCGTGCGGCAGTGTAGTGATCTCACGGTCGAACCAGAGATGCACTCCGGTGATAGGAGAATGTTCGAGCTTTGGCGCAGGCAGCCCGAGGGCCTCGAGCCGCTCGAACGGCAGTGCGCAGATGTAGGCGTCCGCGGCGCAGGTCTGCCCCGCGACGGTGAAACCTTCGGGTCCGATGCCGTCGACCGTCGAGCGGAAGTGCATGCGCACGTTGGGCAGCTTGCTCCAGGCTTCGGCCGAGTAGAGGCTTCCCAGCGGAATGCTGGGAACGCCCATTTCGTAGGCGTCGGCACGCGCCAGAAAGCCGAGCCAGAAGACCTGGAATCCGTGCGTGGCGGCCATGCGGTCCAGGTCTTCGTTGACGGCGCTGACCAGGATCTGCCGCCAGAACCGGTCGATTGCGTGGGGCGTCTGCCGCTTCTGCAGCAGCCAGTCGAGCATGCTGATGCGGTCGAGATCCTTGCGGCGGTTGCGCTCCCGGCGCAGGGCAAGCAGGGCGCGGGCAATGCCGATCTTGTCGGCGCGCGCCAGGCAGTGCATGCCTAAGAAAGCTCCCGTGAAGTGGAAAGGCGCGGGCAGGCGGCCGCGCCGGAGAACCGAAATCTTGCCGCCGGGCTCGATGAAATAGAACTCGCGATAGAACCGGATGCGGTCGCGGACGCCCAGGCGCTGGTAGAAATCGAGCAGGTTGGTGCAGCAGCGAAGCAGAATATGCTGGCAGTTGTCGATGGTTTCAGCGACCTCGCCGGCGGAGGCCGGGACGGCGTACGAGGTCGCGCGTCCGCCCAGGAACGGGCGCGCTTCGAAGAGGTCGACCTCGTAGCCCGAACTGCCGAGGGCAGCGGCGGCCGCGAGCCCGGCAAGTCCTCCTCCGGCGATCAGTACCTTGGGCATTCAGTTGGTAGTATGCCAGACGCTGGGATGAAATTTTAGACGCACCGGGCACGCGAATCGTTAGGATTGAGGGCGGAGGACCGTCATTGTATATATGATGACTTTTCGAGTTGGCCTGCTGGCCGGGCTGGCAGCGGCCTGCGCGGCCGGGCAATCGCCGGTGCGCGTGATTTTCCTGGAGCCTGTGAGCGGAGTGGACACGCGCGGCCCAGAGATCGAAGCGAAGAACGCGCTTTACCGGCCGGCGGCCGATCCCGGCCGCTACGCTGCCTGGCTGAATAACGATTCCGCGGCGCGCGCATTCCGGCTCTATCGCGATGCCTGCGAGATCGTGCACGCGGGCACTGGCATCCCGGATTACTACGTGGCACTGGTGAAAGGCGGCAATCACGCCGCGGCCGGATTCCGCGTGCAGAAAGGAGACGCAGTCGAAGAGCACCCGGGACAACCTTATATCCTGCTGGACGCCGAAGAGTGGCGCTTCGAGACCACGCTGCTGCACGAGACCGGGCACATGGCGATGGAGATGCTCGCCGGCGGGCGCCAGATGGAAGGCAAGGCGATGGCCGCCATCCCGCACTCGACCGCGGCGCTCACCGATCGCAACACGGCCTTCAGCGAAGGGTACGCCATCCACCTGGAGACCATGCAGGCGCATCTCGGCCGCGATACACGCAATCGCCAGCGGTATCACCGCGGTTTGGTGCTGTTCGGCGACGGCCCGTTTCAGGCAGTGGAATATTTCCGGCACTCCGCGGATCTGACCAGCTATTCGCAGAACGTGGCGCGCTACAGCGAGGTCCGCGAGAACAATTTTGCGTTCGAGAGCGCGTTTCAGGGAGCGGATTACCTCCGCGTGCAGCTCGAAAAGGCGCGCGATTTCGCCGCTGTCCGAGATGCCAATCAGCTCCTCGAGGCCGAAGGCTATTACGCGAGCTTCTTTTTCCTTTACGTGATGCGCGGTACCAGCGTCCCGGAAGATGCAGCCATCGATGCCCGCGAGCGCCAAGTGCTGCGGGCCATCCACGCCGCCTTTCAAACCAACCCCAGGCTCGAGCCCGGACCGTGGTTGCCGCGCGTGGTCATCGAATATATGAAGCTGTTCCCCGAAGAGAAGACATCGATCGTGGACGCGCTCAACGACACCAGTCACGGCGTATTCGTCGACCCCGCTGCGGCCTCGCTTTGGAGGGACCATTACGTGGCTGCACTCCGACTGGACGTGGGCAAGATGAATGCGCAGGGAATCACCGCCTCGCGAAAGAAGTGGCGCGAGCAGGTGCTGGCCGATCCCGGGGTTCTGCTTTCGCGACTCGGACCGGAGGTGGCGTGCGAAGTGCCCTCGGTGAAGGTGCGGATCGCGGCCTTCGGCGAGGAGATGACCGTGCGCTTCGACGTCAACACGGTCCAGCCCGGGATTATGCGCCTGGTGCCGGGGATCAGCGAGGCGGAGGTAGCCGCGTGGCAATCGGCGCGCGCGCAGAAGCCGTTTTCCGGGGACGAGGACTTCGCCGCGCGAGCCGGGTTGAGGAAAGAGATCTTGACCGCGATGAAGTTCTGAGCGTCCGTGGGACCAGCTCAGCCGGTCCGGGGCCGATCGGAAATCTGCCCCACAAGCGCGTCGATCGTGGTCTGAGCGATCGGATGGTACCCCGGCCGCGCCTTGGCATAAATCGCGCGGGCCCGCTCGCGCCCGTCCTCGGTCTTCATTAACTCCGTATACAGCGGCTTGAGGAACTTGCGCCGGCCCACCGAGCACAGAAACGGCTCCACGTTTTCGATGCCGGGCGGGTAGCCGTGCTGCACGCTCATCAGCAGCCACTGGTGCAGGATCTCCGAGTTCCGCGCATCGCTCAGATGAAACTCGCGGTCGAGGCGCGCCATGTCGGGCGCCGTCTGCGATCGCAGGAAATGCAGCCATTCGTGGGTCGACCACCCGGGCGCCGGCCAATCGAGGTGCTCGAACGCGTCCGAGTGCGGCCGCGCGGCACCGGGCGGGACTCCGGGGCGCGAGATCCATTCGTCGAGCGGCACCGGGTTGGGCAGCGCCGCGCGCAGGTACTCCTGGAACTGCGTGGTGGTGATGCTCTGAAACGCGAAGCGGTCAAAGTAAGCGCGCAGGAATGCGTCGAAGCGCTCGCGGCCCACGGATTCCTCGATCGTGCGCAACAGCAGCGCGCCCTTTTCGTACGGCACCAGCGTACAGCCGTCGTCGGGATCGCGGCCGTTGAGGTCCACGTGCAGGACGCGGTCGTTCTCCGGCAGCCGAGCGAACTCCTTCTCCAGTTCGCCACGGCCCAGCACTGCTTCCATATCCGCGCGGCGGCGGCCGTAGACCTGTTCGAGCACGCGGCGTTCGACGTACACCGTGAAGCCCTCGTTCAGCCAGAAGTCGCTCCACGTGGCATTGGTTACCAGGTTGCCGCTCCACGAGTGCGCCAATTCGTGCGCCACAAGAGAGACCAGGCTCTTGTCGCCGGCCAGCACCGTCGGCGTGGCGAACGTCAGGCAGGGGTTCTCCATGCCCCCGAACGGAAACGACGGCGGCAGCACGAGGATATCGTAGCGGCCCCAGCGATACGGCCCGTACAGCGACTCGACCGCCTGGATCATGCTCTCGGTATCCTCGAATTCGCGGGCCGCGGCATCGAGCAGCGCAGGCTCGGCGTAGACCGCGGAGCGCGGCCCGATCGAGCGATGCGCGATGTCTCCGGCGGCCAGCGAAATCAGATAGGACGGGATCGGGTGGTCCATGCGGAAAACGCTGTCCCGTGCCACGGCGCCCATCACGGCCCGCAGGGGCGCGGGAACCGTTACCCGTGCCTCGAACGTCACTCGCACGCCGGGCGTGTCCTGCAGCGGAATCCAGCTTCGCGCGTGGATGGCCTGCGACTGCGTGAACAGGAACGGATGCTGCCTGCCCGCGGTCTGCGGCGGATCGAGCCATTGCAGCCCGCTGGCCGGCGGCGTTGTCGCGTATCGGACCTTCACCGCTCTGGTTCCCTGCCCCACCCGGATGAACAGCGGCCGGCCGAGAATCGCATGCTCCGGCCCCAGCTCCCACGATTTCGCCGGCTCCACCGAGCCGATCTCCAGCCCGCGCGTATCCAGGATCAGCTCCTTGCCAGCGAGCAGATCGAAGTGCAGCTCCGCCGAGCCTTCCAGCACTTTGCGGCTGAAATCGACTTGCAGATCGAGAGAGATGTGCCGGACGCGCGCGCGGTCCGGCCGGGAGAACGAATGGACGTCCATGGATTCATGATAGAATTCACTTGTCCCATCCTTCTAGTTCTGAGTCGGGAACTCGTCAAAAATACAAGCTATGCCCAAGCAGGAACCGAAGAGAGTCCTCGCGGTAGTGAATGATCTGTTCTTCTCCGTCAAGATCAGCGAAGCCGCCAAGCGTAACGGACTGGCCCTGGAGTTCGTGAAAGAATCCGGGGAAGTGCTCGAAAAGGCGAAACACAGACCGAGCCTGATCGTGTTCGATCTGAACTTCGATGCAGTCGATCCCTTGAAGCTCATCACCAAGCTCAAGGGCAGCACGGAGACGAAGAGCGTGAGCCTGCTCGGCTACCTCTCCCACCTCCAGAGCGAGCTCAAGGTGAAGGCGCAGGATGCCGGCTGCGACATGGTCCTCGCCCGCTCGGCGTTTTCGCAGAATATGCTCATGATCTTCAAACGCCACGCCGGCATCGGCTAGCAATTTACCCCGCGTAAGACCTGCCTGTTAACGTTTACATTTCCGTGCGCCGGAATTAGTGTATACTCTCTCCACTGGGTCAAAAATCACATTCGAGGGGTAAACAATGCAAGCTTATCGCTGGCTGTTTGCGGCCACTGTCGTGTGCGGGTCTCTTTCCGCTCAAGTCACTTCACGATTAACCGGATCTGTAACCGATCCGAGCGGCGCGGCGGTACCCGCGGCGGTGGTCGATGTCTATTTGCCCGGCGGCGCCAAGCCGCTGTTGAGCGTGCCGACTACGACCGACGGCCTGTTTGCGTTTACGGGCGTCCCACCCGCAACCTATGACGTTATTGTCTCCGCGGCAGGTTTCCGCAAGCATACCGACCGCGGAGTCGTGCTGACGGCCGGCGTCGAGACGGCGATGCCGGCGATCAAACTGGAAGTGGGCAGCGTTACCGATACCGTGGAGGTCACCGACTCCGCGACGACTGTCCAGACCACTAACGCCGAAGTGGCCATGAACATGAGCCGCACCCAGATCAAAGACCTGCCGCTGCTCAACCGCAGCCCCCTGGGCCTGGTGACCGCCCTCGCTGGCGTGTCGAACGGGCGCGCGGGAGACAGCATCATCAACGGCCAGCGCACCTCGTTCACCAACATGACCCTGGACGGCATCAACATCCAGGACAATTTCATCCGCACCAACGCGGTGGACTTCTCGCCGAACCTGCTGCTCCTCGACCAGGTGTCCGAAATGACCATCTCGACTTCGAACACCAACCCGGCGTTCGGCGTCGGCGCGTCGCAGATCACGTTCGTCACGCCCTCGGGAACCAACCAGTTCCACGGCGGATTGTTCGAGCACAACCGCAACAGCCACTTCGGCGCCAACAGTTGGTTCAACAACCAGAGCGGCGTCGGGCGCTCGTTCCTCAACGTGAACCAGCTCGGCGGCAAGATCGGCGGACCCATCAAGCGGGACAAGCTGTTCTTCTATGCAAATTTCGAAGCCTTCCGGCAGCACACCCAGTCGCCGGCCACACGTACCATCCTGACGGCGGACGCCGCCAACGGGATCTTTACCTATCCCAACGCCAGCGGCGCCCTGCAGAAGGTGAACCTGTACCAGGTCACGGGACTGACCCCGGACCCGACCATTGCCGGGCTGATCAAGCAGATTCCTCCGCCGGGCGCGATCAATACGACCACTACCGGCGACAGCACATCGCTGGGCGCGCTGCGCAATACGGCCGGCTATGCCTTCAACATCCGAAATAATCGGATTCGCAACAACGTCACCGGCAAGGGCGACTACGTGATGTCGCCCAAGAACAGCATCTCCGCGACCTTCGCTTACAACACCGACCTGCTGGACCGCCCGGACCTGGCGACCAACTTCGCGACCATTCCCAACGTCAGCAACAACGACAAAGTGAAGCTGCTCTCGACGGTCTGGCGCTCGGTGCCCAAGCCGAACCTGACCAACGAAGTGCGCTTCGGCCTTGACTTCGCCCCTGCGCTCTTTCTCACCAACGAGAACTTCGGCACCGCGCTCTACGGCGGGCTGGTGTTCGCCAACCCGGTGAACACGTTCCGCGCGCAGGGCCGGTTCACCAACACCTACAACTTCGCCGACAACGCCAGCTACACGCGCGGCAAGCACAACATCCAGTTCGGGTACCAGTTGCAGCGGGCATATACACAACCCTACAACGACGCCGGCATTACGCCCACCTACACCCTGGGCATCAGCTCCGTCAACCCGAACGGCTTGAGCACGGCGCAACTGCCCGGAGCTGCCTCGAGCGACATCACGGCCGCCAACAACCTGCTCGCCAACCTGGTAGGGTACGTTTCCTCCTACACCCAAACCTACAACGTCACCAGCCGGACCAGCGGCTTCGTCAACGGCGCCACCAACCAGCGCAACTGGATGGTAGACGATCACTCCGGGTACGTGCAGGACAACTGGAGGGTCGAACGCCGCCTGACCCTGAACCTCGGTTTGCGCTACGAATACTTCACGCCCGTGAAGGAGCAGAACGGACTCGCGCTCCTGCCGCAGCTCGTCAACAACAACCCGATCGCCACCCTGCTTTCCAACAGCACGCTCAACTTCGCTTCCGGCTCGGGCGCGCCATTGTACAATCCCGACCGCAACAACTTCGCACCCAACCTCGGCCTGGCGTGGGACGTGTTCGGCAACGGCAAGACCGCGGTGCGCGGCGGGTACAGCATCAACTTCGTCAACGACGAGTACCTGGTCGCCATCTCCGGTAATGTGGGCACCAACGCCGGTCTCTCGCAGAGCGTGACCAATCCCACCGCGCTGGCCTCGCTGGTCCGCAACGGGCTTCCGGCCATTACGACCCCGACCTTCCAGGTTCCGCGCACGTTCCTCGACAACTACAATCTGAGCCCGACCAGCAACTTCGCCATTCCCGATCCGAACCTGCGCTCGCCTTACGTGCAGCAGTGGAACATCGGCATCGAGCAGGACGTCAAGGGCTTCGTGGTGGATGTCCGCTACGTCGGCAACCACGGCACGAAGCTGTTCCGCGCGCTGGATTACAACCAGATCAACATCAATGCCAGCGGCTTCCTGGCTGATTTTCAGCGGGCGCAGAGCAACGGCTTCCTCGCCCAGGCGGCGACCGGCGTATTCGACCCGAGCTACAACGCCAATATCAAAGGCAGCCAGGTGCTGACCGTGTTCCCCACCATGCCCAGCGGCGGCAGCCTGACCAATTCCACCAACCGCACCATGATCCAGCAGGGCGCCGTCGCCGACCTCGCATGGACCTACCAATCCACCAAGGCCAATGGCCCGGTCAACTTCTTCCCGAATCCTTATGCCGCCAGCCTGCGCATGATGACCAACTATTCCAATTCGTCCTACAACGGCGTCCAGATCGACGTGCGCACCCGCGACCACAAGGGCCTGACCCTATTCGGCAACTATACCTACTCGAAAGTTCTCAGCGACGCGGTGAGCGGCGTGGACAACAACAACCAGGGCCGCTACGAGCCGCTCATGGACAACAACAATCCGGGCCTGGAGCGTGCCCGCGCGCCCTTCGACCTCACCCACGTGATGAAGTTCAGCTACGTGTATCGCCTGCCCATCGGCGATGGCCACATGCTCGGCTGGAAACCGCTCAACAAGTACGTGCTGTCGGGCTGGCAGATCACCGGCATCTTCAACCGGCAGTCCGGCGAAGACTTCAGCGTCTATTCGGGGCGCGGCACGTTCAACCGCCAGAGCAACATGCAATCCAACCAGGGCAATACCATGGACAGCACGCTGACCATGGATCAGCTCCGCCAGCTCTTCCAGTTCCGCATGACCGGCAACGGGCCGTACTTCTTCGCGGCCTCTGCCATCGGCACGGATGGCCGCGCGGTGGCTCCGGACGGCTCGGCGGCATTCAGCGGCCAGGCGTTCTTCATGCCGCCGGCGGGCACCATCGGCACGCTCGGCCGGCGCGTCTTCGACGGTCCGTGGGACACCACCTTCGACTTCGGCGCCAGCAAGTTCATCCGCATCACCGAGCGCAACAACATCCAGCTCCGCATGGACGCCCGGAATCTATTCAACCATCCCACATTTGCCATCGGCGACCAGACCTCGACATCGACCACTTTCGGCAAGATCACCAGCACGGGCCCGGGCGGCCCGCGCGTTTTCCAGTTTGCGATCTATTACAACTTCTGAAATTTGGGGACGGAAGGCCGCTTCTGCCGTCCGTCCCCTGTTTTCTAGCCTACTTCGGCGCCGTGGTCAGCCACGTCGTCGCCGTGACCATTCCGCGAATCACGCTACACCCCGCCAAGAACGCGATGTTGCTGGTGGGATCGGTGCCGCAGCCCCACCAATTGTCTTCGGCACTCACCGTGCCGGGGCCGAGGTTGTAAACGCCCGCCTTACCACCCAGGCTGTTGCGTAGGACTTTGCCTTCGCCGGGAGCGCTCCAGGTCACCGCGATGTCCTGGTTCGAGAAGGTGTTCTGCGCGATCACCGTCCCAACAACAGGCGACACGCTGAAGAACATGATGCCCGCGGTTCCCGGCGTGGCGGCATCGTCGGTATCGGGACCGTTGCCGCTGATCGTATTGCCGATGAACACATGGCCATCCAGCACCTGGTTCGGCGCGTGCCCGTGAACCGCGATCCCGGGCAGGTTGTTGCCGGTCAGCGTGTTGTTGACCACCAGGTTGCTGTAGGTCTTGGTGCCGGGACTGGGCGCGAACAGACCGACGCCGGCGCCTTCGCCCTTGAGTCCGTTCTGCGTCGATTGGTTCGCCACAATAAAGTTGCTGTAAACCCCGTAAGAATCGGTCGAAGAAGCCCCCGGCGCGGGCGGGTGCGAAGCCAGCGTGATGCCGCAGTCCGATGGGTTGTTGGTGACGATATTGCCAGTGACCAGATTGTCGTGAGTGGCTCCGGTCTCGTCTGTGAGGAGAATGCCGCCGGCATTGCCCTGGATCGTGTTGTTGATGACCGAGGAGTGATCTACGCCGGAGAAGTGAACCGCCTCGCCGCAATCGAAGTCCTCCGCGGTTTCCCACGACGGCGCGCCGGGACAACTCGGGCCTTGTGCGCCGAATGTCAGGCCCTTATTGTTTCCGGTGACGATGTTGCCGGAGATCGTCACGGCTGAAGCATTCGTCACCACGATGCCTTCGAACTTGGCGTTCTGCACCGTGAAGCCCGAGATGAACACGCCGGCAAGGTTGCTGTTGTTGAGACCGTCCACGTTGATGCCGTTGGGCAGCCCGGTGGCCTCGATGATGGTCTTCGCCGGATCTGCGCCGATCAGCGAGAGTGGCTTGCCGATGGTGACGCTCTCGGAATACGTGCCGGCCGCGACAGCGACGGTGTCGCCCGACTTAGCGGCGTTCACCGCGGCGCCGATCGACTTCATGCATCCGCCGCTGCCCTGCGGGTTCACGCATAGGGTCGCGGCGGAGAGACAACCCGCAAAGATCAGATTGGAGACAGTTATCTTTCGAAACGAGGAAACGAGCATCTGTAACTCTTCACCCTCCAGTGAGTGGTTGTTGGAGTATACAGGAGCTACACGCTAATTAACAACGATGACGACGAAAATGTTACGAAGTACCAGGCAGTACCGTTACGGCTAAATGTCGCGGGCGCTCTATGCCACGGGTGGAACCATCGTCTTGAGATACTCGTGCGCCAGGCGGAATCCCCGCTTATACTGCTCGGTAAAATTACCCTGGTTATAGGCGGGATAGTAAAATTCGTCTTCGTTTTCTATGTTCATAGCGCCTGTGTAGCCCGCGTCCGAGAGAACGCTGAAGAAGCCCTTCCAATCCACCGACCCCTGCCCCGGTATCCGGAAGCGCCACCAGCGCGCATTGTTCAGCGGATTGATGCCGGTCCGGCGCAGTACGTGCCACAGGATCTCGGTGTCCTTCAGATGGACATCGTAGATTTTGTCGGCGAACTCGCGCGCGGCCGCAACCGGGTCCATGAACTGCCAGACCAGGTGCGAAGGGTCGAACTGCAGGCCAACATGCGGGCTGTCCTTGAACGCCTTGAACAGTGCTTCCCAACCGACCGGGCCCGTTCCGATATTGGGACCGCCCGCATACGGCTCCCAGAGAATCCGCACCTTGTATTTTTCGCAAAGCGGGAAATACTTCTCCGTGTAGACGCGTACGATTTCATCCACCTGCTCCTGCAGCGGACGGCCCTTGATCGTGCCGCTCTGCCCGCCGATGTTGGGAATGCCCAGCTTCCCGCAGAGTTCCAGGCACTTGATCGTGTACTGGTTCTGGCGGTCGCGGGCGGCGGGATCCGGATCGATGTGGTTGCCATCGACCGCGAGCGACGAAACATAAAGGCCGGACTTCTGGATCCTCTCCTTGATAGCCGAAATGGCGGTGTCATCGAGCCGGTTCGGGTCGAGACGCAATTGCATACTGGTGAAGCCTTCCGCCTTGACGAAGTCGAGGTTGGCTTCGGAGTACTGGCACAACACTCCGAGCCGCGGCTTCCAGTTTGGAAACGTGCGCTGGCGCTGGGCCTGCGCCGCGGCCGCGGACAAAGCGGCGAGGACGGATCGTCTTGAGATGGTCACTCCCTGACGATACTAATCGCGCACGCCTCGCGCAAGTCCTTCGTGAGGCGGGTTTCCTGTTTGCCGCCGTGCCGCTCTTATTTCAAATTCTGATTAAAGAAATCCAGCGTCCTCTGCCACGCCAGTTTGGCCGCCTTTTCGTCATATCGCGGCGTAGTGTCGTTGTGGAACCCGTGATTCGCGCCCTCGTAGATGTAGGCCGTGTACCGGACGTGATTGGCCTTGAGCGCCTCCTCGTAAGCCGGCCAGCCGGCGTTGACCCGCGTATCCAGGCCGGCATAGTGAATCAGGAGCGGCGCCTTGATCTTTGCCACCTCTGCGGCGGGAGGCTGTCCGCCATAGAACGGCACTGCGGCGCTGAGGTCGGCACCCAAACGCACGGCCAGCGTGTTGGCGATGCCGCCTCCGAAGCAGAAGCCCACCACGCCGATCTTCCCGGTGCATGCCGGATGCGCCTTCAAAAACCGGGCCACCGCGATGAAATCCTCCGTCATCTTGGCGCGGTCCACCTTGGCGAACAGTGCCCCGCCCTTTTCGTCGTCGCCCGGATAGCCGCCGACACTGGTGAGGCCGTCCGGAGCCGCCGCGTCGAAACCGGCCACCGCCAGCCGTCGGGCCACGTCTTCGATGTACGGGTTCAAGCCACGGTTTTCGTGAATCACCAGGACGCCCGGGAGTTTGCCCTCGCCGGCGGGCCGCGCTCCATAACACCGGATCGTGCCGTTGCCTTGAGGAGAATCGATGTTCAGATACCCGGCCTGTATCCGCGAATCGTCCTTGGCCACCTGCTGCGCCCAGGCGTAATTCGGGCGCAGGCTCTCGAAGATGGCGGCGGCGCTGAAGGCCGCGGTAGCAAAGCGCTGGGCGCCATCGAGAAATGCGCGCCGGTCGATATCGCCGTGCACGTACTTATCGAAAAGATTGAGCAGTTCCTGCGGATAGTCGGACGCCTTCTTTCGTTCCATTTGTGCTGTCCCTCTGATGGGGGCAGCATATCATACCGGCGCTACCCGGTCTCGATCAGTTCGCGGCCTCCGAGAGACCGCCAGAAGGCAAATGTCGCGATCCCGATCAGCAGCAGCAGCGTGGCCAGACTAGCAGGCACATACCAGGCATTCCAATCGGTACCGAGGGCCATCCCGTTGATCGCGTCCAGAAAGAACACGGCCGAAATCGTCGCCAGCAATCCGCAACGCAGCAGCACGAAGATCAATCCCGCAATCACCGACCCGTAAAGCAGTCCGATCAGCCACCAGTCGGGTCCAGTCACTTCTCCCTGCGCGAGTGCGAAGATCGCCGCGGCAGCCAGCGCGGCCAGAATCGGGTTGCGCAACAGTTGCCGCATGCCGAAAATCGTCAAGAAGACGAAAATCCCAGTGCCGAGCGCATTGTTGGCGTTGTTGGCATGAGCGCCGATCCAATGGCGGGCGCCCAGCAAATATCCCAGCGAGACGTCCCAGTTGCTCGGCTCGTTGGTCTTGAAAAAGAAGATGGTCACCGCTTTGAAGAACACCCAGCTAGCCGAACCCACCGCCGCGCCGATCAGGATGTGGGAGCCCACCTGCGCATCCAGCCAATTGCCCGCCAGCACGCGGTTCCACGTGACGATCGAGTGCGGCCACCGGGCACGGACTTCGGGCTCCAGGGCCAGGTAGGCGAACCACAGGATGGCGGCGCCCAGCAGCCACTCCGCCACCGCACCCGTGAACAGATCGAGCACGTCGCTGCTGGCCACCGGATGGAAGCGGCCGGCCCACGCGACGGCATGCAGCAGGAAACTGGCGAGCGCGATATGAAATGCCCCGGCACGGTCGGCGCGCTGCCGCATCCAGTTGCGGCGCGCCATCAGCACCACGAACAATACCGCGAGCGCGACCATCGCCGGAATCCTGGAAACCGCTCCGACCCATGGGGTACCTTCCACGCCATTCGA
>DATJYW010000010.1:0-4791 GCA_035499435.1 Candidatus Acidiferrales bacterium
AGGGCGGGGCGCGAACGAGGCGACGATCGGATCCATGACGATGCGGCCTGTGTCCTCTGTTGGGACGCCGATTTTCTCACGCCGAATACCGCGGCTGTTTATCGCAACTCAGCAAAGTCGATCCGCATTACGGCCGCTTGATGCCGTGGTCGGCAGCGAAGCGGATGGCTGCTTCGTAGCCGGCGTCGGCGTGGCGGATGACGCCGAGGCCGGGGTCGCTGGTGAGGACGCGTTCGAGACGGCGGCCGGATTCGTCGGTGCCGTCGGCGACTACAACCATGCCGGCGTGCTGGGAATAGCCGATGCCGACGCCGCCGCCGTTGTGGATGCTCACCCAGCTTGCGCCGGCGGCCGTGTTCACCAGGGCGTTGAGCAGCGGCCAATCGGCCACGGCGTCGCTGCCGTCCTTCATGCCTTCCGTCTCGCGGAAGGGACTGGCCACGCTGCCGGTGTCAAGATGGTCGCGGCCGATCACGATCGGAGCCTTCAACTCGCCTTTAGCGACGAGGCGGTTCATGGCGAGGCCGAATTCGGCACGCTCGCCGTAGCCGAGCCAGCAGATGCGCGCGGGCAGGCCCTGGAACTGGATGCGGGCACGAGCCAGTGGTAGCCAGCGAGCCAGGGTTTCGTCGTGCGGGAACAACTCGGCGGCGAGGCGGTCGGTGCGGTAGATGTCCTCGGGATCGCCGGAGAGCGCGACCCAGCGGAAGGGGCCGCGGCCCTCGCAGAAGAGCGGGCGGATGTACGCGGGCACGAAGCCGGGGATATCATAGGCGCGCTCGACGCCGGCCTTCCTGGCCTGGGTGCGGATGTTGTTGCCGTAATCGAAGGTGACGGCCCCGGCCTTCTGCAGCGCGAGCATAGCTTCGACATGGACGCCCATGGCGGCGATGGCGCGAGCGATGTAGGCGCCGGGGTCGGAGGCGCGGAGGCGGCGCGCTTCTTCGAGCGAAAGGTCGTTGGGGACGTAGCCGTTGAGCGGATCGTGGGCACTGGTCTGGTCGGTGAGGACGTCGGGCGTGAGGCCGCGGCGGACCAGTTCGGGCAGGACATCGGCGCAGTTGCCGACGAGGGCGACGGAGACGGGATCGGCGGTGTCGAGCAGGCGCAGGGCCTCATCGAGGGTGTGCGCCATGTGATCGCAGTAGCCTGTGTCGAGGCGCCGCTGGATGCGGGCAGGGTCGACGTCGATGCCGAGGAAGCGGGCGCCGTTCATGGTGGCGGCGAGCGGCTGGGCGCCGCCCATCCCGCCCATGCCGCCGGAGACGACGAGCTTGCCGGCCAGGCTGCCGCCGAAGTGCTTGCGGGCAAGGGAGGCGAAAGTCTCGAAGGTGCCCTGCACGATGCCCTGGCTGCCAATGTAGATCCACGAGCCGGCGGTCATCTGGCCGTACATCATGAGGCCGAGCTTTTCCAAGCGGGTGAATTCCTCGAAGTTGGACCAGTGGCCGACCAGGTTGGAGTTGGCGATGAGGACGCGCGGGGATTCGGGATGCGTGCGGAAGATGCCGACGGGGCGGCCGGACTGGACGAGGAGGGTTTCGTCGTTGGCCAGCGATTCCAGGGCGCGGACGATGGCGTGGAAGCTGGGCCAGTCGCGGGCGGCGCGTCCGGTGCCGCCGTACACGATGAGCTGGTCGGGCTTCTCGGCGACTTCGGGATCGAGATTGTTGTGGATCATGCGCAGGGCGGCTTCCTGGTGCCAGCCCCGGCAGCGGAGCTGCGAGCCACGAGGGGCGCGGATTTCGGTGGTGAGGGTCATTGGAGGACTCCATGCGGGGCAAGACTGGACAGGCTGAAGCCTGTCCCACAACGGATTTCGGAGACGACTGCTTCGATGTCGTGCGACAGGGGACGGTCTTCGGAGAGCGGAGGGACGATCTCGCGCAGGCGCGTCAGGACGGCGCGAAGCTTGGGGCCGGGGTCGAAGGGTTCGCGGTAGCGGAGGGCTTCGGCGGCGGCGAGCAGTTCGATGGCGGCGATGGATTCGCCGTTTTCCACGATGCTGCGGAATTTCAGGGCGGCGGTCATGCCCATAGACACATGATCCTCCTGGCCGCCGGAGGTGGGGAGGTTGTCGATGCTGGCGGGATGCGCAAGCACCTTGGATTCGTTGAGCAGGGAGACGGCGGCGACGTGGGCGATCATGAAGCCGCTGGAGACGCCGGGGTGCGCGGCGAGGAAGGCGGGTAGGCCGTGGTTGAGATCGGGGTTGACGAGGCGGTCGATGCGGCGCTCCTGGATGGAGGAGAGCGTGGTGAGCGCGATGGCGGCGGAATCGAAAGCGAGGGCGAGCGGGGCGCCGTGGAAGTTGCCGCCGGAGAGCACGTCGCCGGTCTCGGGGAAGACGAGCGGGTTGTCGGTGGCGGAGCCGGTCTCGATCTCGACGGCGGCGCGGGCGAACTCGAGCGCGTTGCGGACGGCGCCGTGGACCTGCGGCATGCAGCGGAGGCTGTAGGCGTCCTGCACGCGCGCGGGGGCGGTGCGGCGGGCGGGATCGACGTCGCTGGCTTCGAGCAGAGCCCGCAGGTGGGCGGCGGATGCGGCCTGTCCAGGATGGGGGCGCGCGGCGTGGATGCGCTGATCGAAGGCGACGGGGGTGCCGAGCAGGGCCTGGAGGGTGAGCGCGCCGGTGACGTCGGCAAGCTCCACGAGGCGGCAGGCGCGCCAGAGCGCGAGCGCGCCTACCGCCGTGAGCACCTGGGTTCCGTTGAGGAGCGCGAGACCTTCCTTGGGGGCGAGGCGGACGGGCTGGATGCCGGCGCGGCGCAGGGCTTCGCCGCCAGGGAGGCGCTCGCCGCGATAGATGGCCTCGCCTTCGCCGATAACGCAGAGCGCGAGGTGGGCGAGGGGGGCGAGGTCGCCGCTGGCGCCGACCGAGCCTTTTTCGGGGATGACGGGGTGGACGCCGCGATTGAGCATGGCCGCGAGGGTCTGCGCGAGCACGGGGCGGACGCCGCTGTAGCCAAGGGCGAGAGTGTTGGCGCGGAGGGCCATGACGACGCGGGTTTCGGGCTCGGAGAGCGGACGGCCGAGGCCGCAGGCGTGGCTGCGGACGAGGTTGAGCTGGAGGCGCTCGATGGCGTCGTCGGGGATGCGGACTTCGCACAGCTTGCCGAAGCCGGTGTTGATGCCGTAGACCGGGTTGTGATTTGCGGCGGCGTCGCGGACCACGCGTTCGGACGCGGCCATCTGCGGGATGGCGTGCGGCGCGATTTCGACGCGGAGATCGCCGGCCGCGATGGCGGCGATTTCGGCGAGGGTCAGAGGCTGTCCACTGAGTTGCATCATCTGAGCCCAGAATAACGCCGCCAGGCCGGTTGCCAAAGAGGGAAACTTCGGTAGAATCGACCTATGGCAACGGAAACCAGTGCCCTACTGGATGAAACAGGCAGGAAACTGCTGTCAGCGCTTCAAGACAATGCACGATTGTCCTTTGCGGAGCTGGGCCGGCGGATCGGGCTTTCGCCGGCGGCTACGGCGGAGCGGCTGCGCCGGCTGGAAGAGGCCGGCGTGATTAAAGGATACGGGGTGGAGATCGACCGGGAGGCGCTGGGGCTGCCGATCCTGGCAATGATTCGCCTGAGCTGCGATGGGGCGATGTACCGTCCGTTCCTGAAAGCGGTGCAGACGCTGGATACGGTGATGGAGTGCCACCACGTGGCGGGCGGCGATGCCTTCATCCTGAAGGTGACGGCGGCGAGCGTGGAGCATCTCGAGCGGCTGGTGGAGAAGCTGCTGAATTTCGGCGTGCCGACGACCAGTATCGTGTTTTCGTCGCCGGTGAGCGGCAGGAGGCTGAAGGTGGAGTAGTGTTTACACAGCTTTTTACAAGGTGACCGGAACAAACCGGCACGTGTAGCCATCATGATCGTGGAGGGTATTTCATAAGAACATGCTGAGTTACACATATTGCGCCAGGACCGGGTTTCTGCTCGCTGTATTTGTAAGTTCACTTACAGGAGCAAATAACTACCTGGTTCACAACCTGGTTTCCGATTTACCGGGGATCGCGGACCACCAGGACAAGAACCTGGTGAATGCCTGGGGCAACGGGTTCAGCGGCACGAGCCCGTTCTGGATCGGCAACAACGGTACGGGGACGTCCACGTTGTACGACGGGACGGGCACTCCGAATGCGCTGGTGGTGTCGATTCCGGGGCCGCCGGGAAGCAACTCCTCGGGAGCGGTCACGGGTGTGCTGTTCAATGGCAACGCGACGTCTTTCAACGTGGCGGCGGGCAAAGCGGCATCCTTCATATTCTGCACGGAGGACGGCACGATCTCGGGGTGGAACTCATCGGTGGACGGCACGCACGCGCTGATCATGATCGACAATTCGAAGTCCGGCGCGGTTTACAAGGGTTGCGCGCTGGGAGGGACCACCTCGGCGCCGCTATTGTACGCCGCGAACTTCAACAGCGGAAAGATCGACGTGTGGGACGGCAATCTGAATCCGGTGAAGACCGCCGCGTTCTCCAATCCGGCTGTGCCTTCCAACTTCGCGCCCTTTAACATCGAGAACCTCGGCGGAAGGTTGTATGTGGCTTATGCGATGCCGGATGCCGACAAGCACGACGATGTCGCGGGGGCAGGCAACGGGTATGTTGCGGTATTCGATCTGGCGGGCAACTTACTGGGCAACCTGACCTCCAAGGGTCCGCTGAATTCGCCCTGGGGGATGGCGATGGCGCCGGCCTCATTCGGCGATTTCGCGAACACGCTGCTGGTCTCCAACTTCGGCGACGGCAAGATCAACGCGTTCAATTCGACTACGGGCGCGCAGATGGG
>DATJYW010000011.1:0-12949 GCA_035499435.1 Candidatus Acidiferrales bacterium
CATCGCCACCTATCCCATCTCCCGGCTCGCCGAATTGCTGCCGCACAACTGGAAGCTCGCGCAGGCCTAATCCCGAAGTTCGAATTCGAAAGGGTCAGGCCTGCGTTGTTGCCCGGCGACGGTGATTCTCGGACGCTTACCCATGAGCTGGAAGCTGTTGAACAAGGGGTACGAGATGTACTGGAGCTCGGCTGAGGGAGACGTGGACACACGGACCCGGCTCAGCAGCGCCAGCGTTCCAAACCTACACAGCAAACCATCTATAGGTAAATACAGATAGACGTGGTGGTCCAAAAATGGCCGGCGGGTCGGTCAGTTCACCACGAGATCAAGGCCGGCAGCGTCGGCGAACGCTTGAAAATCCCGGTCTCGCGTCAGCAGAGGAATACCCTGGTCTATGCAGCTCTGGGCGATGAGAGCGCCGCCAAGGCGGGCTTTGCGGCGCTTTGTCAAAACCTTCGCTCGCAGCGAGCCTGCACGCTGCCGACATGTTGGACGTTACTTGCTTTGAAACAGCAAGACCCCCGACGTTTACGTCGAGGTACGGCAACCCAATTCAGTAGACTACCAGCTGACGTCGCAGGGGCCTCCAACGAGGCCAGTCTTCACGAGGCTTACGGAGCAAATCGTTAACTTCGCAAGCGCCTTTTCGGGCCCCGGCAGCAGGAACGGCCCTCACGCCCCTGATAAGCAGAATCGAAGACTACGGATGCGACTTCTTCGCTCGGCGGCGTAGTTCCAACCCCGCCACTGCAGTCGTGAAGAGCAGGAATATCGAAGCCGGCTCGGGAACACTCATACCCGTTCCGGACATACTGCGGATGTCAAAATAGTCCCCGCTGTATCCATACTTCGACCCGAAGAGAATCGCGTTGACCGATGTAGTCGGAGGTCCGCCGAAATTGACAGTGCCGACACTCCCGGTACCACCACTGCCGGTGTTCTGCGATCCGAAACCAAGAGTCGACAGCGAAGTCGTCATGTCCATGTTTGTCAGATTGATCGACTGGTTGGCCGTGCTCCCAAGCCAGTACGAGACATTCAACCCGCCGTTCGACGTTGACTGGAGAGTGATACTTGTCGGATCGATCGGCGCACTAAACTGAAACAGGAGAAATTCGCCGGCGTTATTTGTGTTGTCGACCTGCTGACCGGAGCCGATGCAAGTATCGCCGGCGGCGCAGACACCCAGACCGCTGGAGTATTGGCCGAGTGTGGCACTCCTCAGCGTGTTGTTTCCCGTGGCGTACCACGCGCTCACTGTGACCGTCACACCGTACGAAGTGAAAGTCATGCTGTTCCCCGGGTTTGCACACGAGTAGCGCCCAAATGTGATGGGACAGTTGGTACCCCCGCTTCCGGTGAAATCCCACGTGTAGCTAGCAGCGGATAACGATGGGCAAAAGGCAAAGAATAAGGGAAGAACTGCCAGGCCGAGATAGTTGCGTTTCTGCATCGCGTCCTCTGGCACGGTGGGTCTGCTTAATCCAGCAATTGTCATACCAAAGGAGTTGTCGCCATTTCTGGTGGAGTTAGTTCATTGAGCGAGACACGCATCCCGAATAACTTTCCACGCTTGCCAAAACTTTGGTCCACATTTCTCTCAGTGGAGGGCTTCGGAGTCCAGCAACTTCGGGTCCTTCGCCAGTGCTGCCGCGATCAGGCGTGCTCCCTTTGCACGGTCTCCCAGACGGCTGTAGGTCATTCCCAGATGGAACTCGATGGCCGGCAACTCCGCCTTTGCTAGCGCATGCTCCAGTTCTTTGACCGCCAGATCATAATCCCCCTTTCGGTAGCATAGCCAGCCGAAAGTGTCCAGTACTTCCGGACTGTCCGGTACCTGGGCTTTTGCTCTTCGGGCCATGTCCAGAGCCTCTTCCAGGTGTTTCGAATCGCGCGACAGCAGATAGGCCAGGTTATTAAGTGCAAATACATTGATGGTGTCCATAGTGAGCACTTTCTTGTAAAATGAGATCGCTTCTTGGTAGTTTCCCGACGCCTCTTCCACCTGCCCCGCGAGCTGATACGCCTGGGTGACTTGATCATCGAGTTTAAAAAGGTTTCTCAATGTCGAGCGCGCGCCCGCCAGTTGCCCGGAGTTGAAATCCAGCCCCGCCGACACCAGCAGCGGTTCTGTGCTCGCCGGATTCGCCATCGCGGTCTGGGTGAGCGCTCTACGTGCATCCGTCAATTGATTCTCGCCGATCAACCAGCGGATCCACGCCATTTGCACTGGCAGTGACTTGGGATTGGTCTGCGCGAGGTGCCGCAATCTTTCCGTAGCAGCAGGCCTCTGATTTTGAGCGATATAGGTATCCATCAGCAGGTTGATCGCCCGCGTTTCGTCCGGCGTCTCGCCCACCACCTGGTCCAACGAGCGCCGCGCACCGGCATAGTCGTGCGCGCTCACTTTCAGCACTGCATCCTGCAGCAGGAGCTGCGGGCTCTTGAAAGCTGCCAGCGAGCGGTCCACGTCCTTCCGGGCTGTCGCCAAATCCCCCATTCCGATCAACGCCCAGTTGTAAGCCACCGCAAATGTCAAAATGCGCTTCTGTTCTTCCGTCGCCTGATTCAGTACGTCCAGCGCCTCTTGCGTCTTGTTGGTCTGCAGCAGCGCATCCGCCAGATCAATCCGCGCCAAAAGGGAATCGGGCACCATCCGCAGCGTAGCCGCCAGGTCCTCTCTCCGTTTGACTTCGTCCCCCTTCATCCAATAAATCTTCGACCGTAGAAAATGAGCCTGCGGCGAGTTCGCCGAGATCGTTAAGGCCACATTCAGGTCTGCCAGAGCTTCCTTGAGCCGGCGCTTCCGGATGTAGATCTGGCTCTGCTGTAGCAGCGCCTCCAGATCGTTCGGGCTCTTCTTGATCGCCGCGTTCAGGATGTCTTCCGCCTCAAGCTGCCGGTTGGCAGTGATATACCCCGCCACCAGAGCGCTCCGCACCACGCGATTTTCCGGCATGGCCTTGAACATCCGCTCCAGGTTGCGGATCGCTTCCACGCGACGGTTTTGCCGGATCAGAAAGACCACGTACGCCAAGGGAGCCTTGGTCTTCGGTGAATCCGCCGCTCGCCTGAACGATTGCTCCGCCCCCTTCGGATCGCCTCCTTCCAGTTGCAGCGATCCCAGGGAAATCCACGCGGCCGTGTTGTTCGGGTCCATGCCAATCGCCTTCTGGAACATCGCGGCGGCTTCTGCGGTTCTCCCCATGCCGGCTTCGAGATGCCCCAGTGCGACTACTACGTCGTCAGACCACGGCGCCTGTTGTGCGGCAGCTTTCAGCAGCTCTTCCGCGCTCGTCAGATCGTTCTCCGTGACCTTCACCAGCGCAAGTGCGATCTTCGGCCGCAAATTGTCCGGCGACCGCTTCAGAGCCTCTTTCAGGTACTTTTCCGAATCGCCCGTCTTTCCCAGTTGCGCCTCAGCCGCGGCCAGCGTCAGCAGCGCATCATCGTCCCCGGGATTGTCCGTCAGGATCTTTTGGAGTCGGGTTTCCGCGTCTTTCAGCAGTTGCTCGTTCCGGCTTCGCACCATCAGCTCCGCCAGTTTGAGCTGCGCCTGGGCGTAGCCCGGTTTGAGTTCCGTTGCCTTGCGCAAAGCAACTACCGCATCCGCTACCTTGTCCTGGGCCAGGAATGCTTGCGCCAGCCAATAATAGCCCTCAGGCGCCTTCGGCTGCTGCTGCATCGCGCTGCGAAACTCCACTACCGCCCGCGCAGGATTCGGTTCCTGCAGAAACCTTTTTCCTCGTTGCAAGAACCGAGCGTATTTCTCCTGGGGCGTCCGCGCGCAGGCTGCCATCAGTATCAACGCGAACAAAGAGATTAGGATCGCGCACCGCTGCCGCCGTCCCGGCATTTGCCTGGTCCCTCCAATGTTCCAATTGGGCAAGATTTGAAGCGGGTCTCAGTGCAAATTGGGTTCCAATGTTGCCTTCCGGCGGCGATAGAGACAATTCCTACGCGCTAGGACAATCCGGAACCGCCTGCATGGGCGCGGTGCGGCAGTAAACCCGTCGATGAAATTCTAATTCTTCACAGGCCGGGGGCAAGTGATGGCAAAGGTCTCTGCTGTACAATTTACGAACAACTCCTGGTTCAATAATGACGACCACACGCGGCCGGATACCGCCGGGACCGGACGAACCGTACAGCGCAAACCAGGACCTCCTGACCTGGATGGGCGACCAGTTTGAACGATTTGGAGACATCTACCGAGCTTCCATCTACGGAACCAACGCCTATATCACCCGAGATCCCGGATTCGCCGCCCACGTCCTCCGCGAAAACTGGCGCAATTACGTAAAAGGCCAGGCCATCAAACGGGTCGCTCTGCTTCTTGGCAACGGCCTGATGGCCAGCGAGGGCGAGTTTTGGAAAACCCAGCGGCGGATGATCCAGCCCGCGTTTCACCGCGACCGGATCGAGAATCTGATCCCGGTCATGACGGCAGCCAATATTCCTCTGTTGGAAACCTGGGAGCAGGCTGCCAGGGACGGCAAAGCCGTCGATGTCACGGCCGACATCAGCCGCATGGTTCTGAAGGTGGTGCTGGTTTCCATCTTTGGCGACGACTACGCTCATGTCGCGCCTCATTTCAACGTGCTCTCCGAAGAAGCCGCGCGCAGCCTCGAATTCGCACAGACCTTCCGGTCGCTGGGCCCCATCGTTCTCCAGGTCGCCGATCGGCGAAGGAAAGAGCGCCCGGCTCCATCCGATATCCTCGGACTGCTGATGGAAGCACGCGACCCGGCCGGCCGCGGCATGCCGGACCGCCAGTTGTTGAACGAGATCATGACGCTGATCGTGGCGGGACACGAAACCACGGCCAGCACTCTGAACTGGACCTGGTACCTGCTTTCGCAACATCCCGCCGCAGAAAAAAAGCTATCGGACGAACTTAGCCCTTCAGGACCAAGCGACGTTCCGAATTTGAGCGTTCTGCCGAACTTCCCGTATGTGCGGCAGGTGATCGAAGAGGCGATGCGCTTGTACCCCGCGGGCTGGCTGATGACACGAAAGGCGCTCCAGGACGACCGGCTTGGCGATTACCTTGTTCCGGCTGGAACCGAGATTTATATCCCGACCTACTTCATACAGCGGCATCCGGCTTTATGGCGCGATCCGGATAACTTCGACCCCGATCGATTCGGGCCGGGATATTCTCAGGACCAGCACCGTCCGGCCATGCTTCCGTTTTCCGCGGGCCCGCGCAACTGTATTGGTGAACTCTTCGCCCGCGTCGAGATGCAAATCCACTTGATGATTGTGGCGAGCCGTCTCCGGCTACGATACGTCGCGGCGCAGCAACCGGCGCTGGATCCCGGTGTAAACTTGCGAAGCAAACAGAACTTCGTCATGCTGCCGGAGCTTCAGAAGCCAACACAATAACCGGGTGGTGTACGAAAAGTTTTAGCAGTACTGTACATAGCGTGGTGTACGCTGCTCAAACTTAGTTACGACTAAGCCCCAGGTTTTTGGTGCAGGTTCAAATCTCTTTCACCAGCCTGGCCAATCGTACGCCCACGAGCGAACTTGTAAGTAGTTGGGTCTAATCCATTACAGTGGCATTGTGCCGCCGGCGGTCGAGAAGGGTGATTTGGAATCCGTATTGGCACTGAAAATGCCATAGGGCTAGGGTCTTTGCCCCAGGGGGTGAGGGGTGAAAGTTATCGAGGCGCCTGTAGTACGGCTAAGTGTTAGCGAGGGATCAGGCGCGGCCGTCACCGGCGGCTTAATTCGACGGGCAGCTTACGAGCAGACGGCGGTGATCCTCCACGCCGTGGGATTTCACAACGGGGACGACATCGCGGAGGGCCAGACATGACTTCAGCATCTCCAGGGCTTCAGGCTACACCAGCCATATACGGAGCCTCACTTCGGTGCCAGACGGAGCGAATCATCGACGAAATCCTGGCGTCATTACCTAAACCCGAGCGTCTGTCCGCCGATCAGCGGCGAGGCATCATCGCAAGATACGCCGCGGTGCTCGAGGGGAATTTCATCTACTGGATGACGGGTGCCTATCTCTCGGTCAGAACCGATGAATCGCGCGCGATCATCCTGGAGAATCTCCACGAAGAAGTCCGGGACTGTCACCCCGGGATGATGCGAAGGTTTGCCGGTGCCGCTCATGCCGCTCCTACGGAGTCGGATTTCCTGGCAGTCTCCCGCGACCTGATGAATGTGCGCCTGTTTGTGGGCCGCCTGTCGCCGGTACGGCTCCTCCTGATGATGGCGTTCTTCGAGGGCTTGATTCAGCGATTCATGGCGTTCCTGGCGGAACTCGGCCAACGGCAGGGATCGGCCGAAATGGAATACACGGATGTTCACGGCGTCTGTGATATCGCCCATACCGACGGGCTATTCCGGGCACTCGCGGCGGAGATGGCTAGCGTACCGCCTGAACCCGAAGCAGACCTGTTTGAGGGCGTCACGCTGCTTCGAACTCTGATCGGCACCATCGTCCATTTCGACGGTACCCGCGGCCCAGTTAGCGCCTTGCCTGCGTGAACGCCGGGCGCAAAGAGGTATGGCCGATGGACCTGCAAGCAGATCGCCTGAACAATCCTGTGGAACGGCCTGGCTACCTGGAATTCTGCGGCGCTCATCTCTATTCCGTGCTGCATGGAGCCTCGGATCCATTCGCCCGCGTTCTGCTAGCCGGCCCGTTTGCATCGGAAAGGTACTTCTCCTACGTGCCGCGGGTTCGATGGGCGCGCTTCCTGGCGGCCAGGGGAATCGAAGTTCTCCGGTTCGACTATCGCGGCGTGGGTGAGAGCACCGGCGGGTTTGACCGGATGAGTTTTACGGATTGGAGCGAAGACGTCGATTTCCTTGCCGGGTGGCTCAAAAATCGCTCTCCGCACCTGCCGCTGGTTCTGCATGGGCATGAGCTGGGCGCGATTCTGGCAAGCAAGACCTTTGCGTCCGGCCTGGGGGATGCGCTGCTGTTGTGGTCGGCGCCGGCAAATGCCAACGATGTTCTTCGACGGCCCCTTTCCCGGCATGCGTTCAAGAATATGTACGCCCGGAAATCGGCCTCGGATTACATCCGGGACCTGGAAGCAGACGGTGTTCTGGAAGTGGAGGGGTATGAGTGGTCGCACAGGCTCTGGCGGGAGTCCTTCACGTTCCAAATGCCTGATGACACCGAGGCCGGAGGAAGGCCGGTGAAGGTGGTCAATCTCGAGGGAACTCCGGCTTCGCTGCTCAAGGGCTCGGCGATGGGATATGTCGTTTCTCATAATCTGGACCTGAGCGGCCTTTACACCGACAACCTCGAGTGGATGATGGCGGCGCTGCCAGCGCTTCAGGAGAGGCAATGAAGCGGGCCATCGAAACCAGGGAGGCAATCGCGGTCGTCAGCAGCGGAGTCCGGCTGCAAGGGACCTATCATAGACCGGCCCGCCCCGCCACGGAAGAGAAGCGCAGGGTTGGCGTTTTGTTTCCCAACTCCGGGGTTCTGCCCAGAGCCGCCGGCGGCGATGCGGCAGTCTATTGGGCCGACTGGCTGGCAGCGAGCGGCTATCCTTCATTTCGCTTCGACCTGCCGGGGCTGGGAGATTCGGACCGGGACCCCGCGGCCGAAGGGATTGATTTTCAAGCCCACGCCGACGCCGGAGGTTATGCACCCTGGCTCGCTGCGATCGCGAGCGACCTGGTTGAGCGGTTCAACCTGGCGGGCGTGATTGTTGTCGGACACTGTTCCGGAGCGGTGACCGCACTCTTTGCCGCGGCCGCTACCAGGCGCATCGCGGGCCTGATCCTGCTGGATCCGTACTTTCACGTGCAGCAGGACAGCGAGGTCCAGACCGCTTTGAACAACTGGAACAAGCGGGTCTTCCGGAGCCTCGACGGAGGCTGGGCCGCCCGGCTGAAATTGCGCGAAGCCGGCGTAAAAGTCCTTTCCGGGCTTCGGAAGATTTATCACCGGCTCAATGGCAGCCGGCTTCTCGTCCGGCGCAAGAAGCTGCCGGGCTCGGCGAATCTGCCGCTGATCCGCTGCTGGAATCAATTGGCGTCCGCAGGAGTCCCGATGCTGATCCTGAGATCCCCTTCGTATGCTCCAAAAGCGGGAGGGTTCGATTACATCGATTACCTGCAGCGGCGCTCGCCGCGAGGAAGCCGCATGAGCCTCGAGCCGGTCGAAGGAGCCAGCCATGCCTTCGCGGAGCGCCAGAGCAGGGAAGCTGTCGGCAAGTGCACGGAACGGTGGTTGCAGGCTTGTTTCCCGATTCCAAAATGCAGCGGCGCCCAGGACTCCGAGCCGCAGGCGGCGGAGTTCGCGAATGCCATTCTGGGGACCGATCGAAATGTCCGTTAGGGCCGCAGTGTTACAGCAGTTCAAGCAAGTTGCCAGGGAGCAAAGCAAGCGATTGGCGCCGCTCGACGATGATCTGCCGCTTCTGGACTCGGGCCTCGACTCGTTGTGTTTTGCGATCATCGTCGCCAGGCTCGAGGACACGCTGGGCGTAGACCCGCTGAGCGCCGCCGAGGACATTCGTTTTCCCGTCACTCTGGGGGACTTTGTCAGGTTTTACGAAAATGCCGCAAGGTGACCGCCTGTCGCTTTGGAGCGCGGCAGGCGCGGCTGGAGATCTGTCC
Source organism: Candidatus Acidiferrales bacterium (assembly GCA_035499435.1). Classification (GTDB taxonomy): domain Bacteria; phylum Acidobacteriota; class Terriglobia; order Bryobacterales; family Bryobacteraceae; genus Solibacter. The sequence goes on from DATJYW010000011.1 coordinate 8,608, forward strand.
GCCCGCTTCCTGTCGGGGCACGATGCGACCGTGGCTTTGGGAGACCTGGCGGATGGCTCTGTTCTTTCCGGCCGCGGCCGGGAGTTGCGCGGGTGCTCGGTCCTGGTCGCGACCAGGAGCCAGCTCACCGCGGCACTGGCGCTGGTTGAGCTCGATAGCATTGCCCGGCGCCTGATCCTCTATCCGCCCGATCTGGCGGCGGAGCATGCTGCTTTCGTCATGGCATCGGCGGAGGTGGATGCGATCGTCTCGGACCATGCGGCGCCCGAATGGGAATCAGCCGCGGTTCGCTCCCGCGTCATCGGCAATTCGAAGATCGAGCCCGCCAACGATGACCGAACCCCGCGGCATCAGACCGAATGGATTCTCTTCACATCCGGCACCACGGGACGGCCGAGGATGGTGGTGCATACGCTGGCGAGCCTGGCCGGAGCCATCGCAAGCGCCGCACCGGCAAGCCCGGTGGTTTGGAGCACGTTCTATGACATTCGCCGCTACGGCGGACTGCAGATCTTTCTGCGGGTAGTGCTGGGCGGGACATCGCTGGTGCTGTCGAGCGCGCGGGATTCGACGGCGGACTTTTTGATTCGGGCGGGCCGGCACCAGGTGACGCACATTTCCGGGACCCCATCGCATTGGCGGCGTGCTCTCATGAGTCCGGCGGCCCGGTGTATCGCACCCCAATACGTCCGCCTGTCGGGTGAGATCGCGGACCAGCCCATCCTCGATCATCTCCACGCTTTCTATCCCCACGCGCGCGTTGCCCACGCGTTCGCTTCGACCGAAGCGGGTGTTGCGTTTGAAGTCAGGGACGGCAGCGCGGGTTTTCCGGCGAGCCTCATCGGGCAGCCCGGTGATGTCGAGATGAGGGTGGAGGATGGCTCGCTCCGGATTCGCTCCCCTCGGACCGCGACCAGGTACCTGGGAGACGGGGAGCGGCGCCTGGCCGGAGAAGACGGTTTCATCGACACCGGCGACATGGTCGAGCTTCGCGGGGACCGCTATTACTTCGCCGGCCGGAGAGACGGCGTGATCAACGTGGGCGGCATGAAAGTCCACCCCGAGGAAGTCGAAGCCGTAATCAACCGCCACCCGCGGGTTCGCATGTCGCTGGTCCGGACGCGAAAGAATCCCGTCACCGGCGCCCTCGTCGTCGCTGATGTCGTGCTGAGAGCGGAGCCGGAGGACTCCGAGCCGGGGCGCAACGTGGAAACGGAGATTCTCCAGCTCTGCCGGGACGTGCTTCCCAGGCACAAGGTGCCGGCCGCGATTCGGGTCGTCCCCGAGCTGGCCTTTGCCGCCACCGGCAAGATGGTGCGTTGTCATGCGTAGCGTCATCGTCACCGGGGGCAGCCGGGGCCTGGGCCTCGGTATCGCGCGCAAACTCGCCGCGGAAGGGTACCGCGTGATCGCCGTCGCGCGCAAGGAGACCAATGAGCTGACATCGGCGATGTGCGAGGCCGGCCGCGCCAACCCCGGCTCCTTCCACTTTGTCCCTTTCGACCTGGGCCAGATCGATGACATCGCTGTGTTCGTCAAGACGCTGCGGAAAAGTTTTGGCGCAATCTACGGCCTGGTGAACAACGCCGGGATCAGTTCCGAGGGGATGCTCTCCCTCATGCAGGATTCGGTCATCGAGCAGCTCGTGCGCGTGAACATGCTCTCTCCGATCATCCTGACCAAGTACGTGGTGCGTTCCATGATGTCCGATGGCGGAGGTCGGATCGTCAACATCGCCTCGATTGCCGGGTTCAACGGCTACAGCGGTCTTGCGGTCTACGGCTCCACAAAAGCATCGCTGCTCGGTTTTACGCGCTCCCTGGCGCGGGAGGTCGGGCGCGCGGGCGTGAATGTGAATTCCGTGGCGCCGGGCTTTGTGGACACGGATATGACCCGGAGCCTCACCGGCGAGCAGCGGGATAAGATTGTGCGGCGCAGCGCCATGAATCGCCTGGCGGAAGTCGACGACGTGGCCGACGCGGTCGAGTTCCTGCTGAGCGACAGGGCGAAGAACATCACTGGTACGGTGCTCACGGTTGACGCAGGCAGTACGGCATGACGGAACATTCGACAACGCGATCGCCGGGCAGCCCCGATTCGGTGGCTAAAGCCTGGCTGCGCGCGCTCGAGCGGACCTCGCCGATTGCCCGGAATCCCGAACGGATCTTCCCGGTGATGATCGAGGAGCTGGCCGAAACATTCGGCGACTCGCCGGCGCTTCTCTCGGACCGCGAATCTCTCACCTATCGCGCACTGGCGCGGCGGTCGAACCAATATGCGCGGTGGGCGCTGGATCAGGGTATTGAGAATGGCGAGACCGTCGCCCTGCTCATGCACAACCGGCCCGAGTATCTGGCCATCTGGCTTGGCATTACGAAGGTGGGCGGCGTCGTGGCGCTGCTCAATACCAATCTGAGGGGTCCCTCGCTGGCGCATTGCATCAACATCGTCGCCCCCAAACAGATCATCGTGGATGAAGCGCTCGCGGATTCGTTGTCCAGCGCGCTGCCATGGCTTACCGTGTCACCGGGAGTCTCGGCGCACATCGACCGCACCGTCGAGCAATACGGGGGAGAGCCTCTGGCCGAATCCGAGCGCCGGCAGGTAAGCGTCGAGGACCGGGCGCTGTACATCTTCACTTCCGGCACCACGGGATTGCCGAAAGCCGCCAACATCAGCCACGGCCGCGTGATGCAATGGACCAACTGGTTCGCCGGCATGATGGACACGCAATCCACCGATCGCCTGTACAACTGCCTGCCGATGTATCACAGCGTGGGCGGCGTGCAGGCTCCGGGAGCGCTGCTGTGCGGGGGCGGATCGGTGGCGATCCGCGAGAAGTTCTCGGCCGGCCAGTTCTGGAACGACATCTGCAGGTGGGACTGCACGATGTTCCAATACATCGGCGAGCTTTGCCGATACCTGCTGCACACCGAGTCGTCCGCGCGCGAGACCGGCCATCGCATCCGGATGGCTTGCGGCAACGGCTTGCGGCCGGACGTTTGGGAGACCTTCCAGAATCGCTTCAACATTCCCCGGATCCTCGAGTTCTACGCCGCCACCGAAGGCAACGTCTCGCTGTTCAACGTCGAGGGAGAGCCAGGATCGATCGGCCGCATCCCGCCGTACCTCGCGCACCGGTCCCCGGTGGCGCTGGTCCGGTTCGATTTTGAAAAAGAAGCTCCGGTCCGCAACGACCAGGGATTCTGCGTCCACTGCGGGCCGAACGAAACGGGAGAGGCGATCGGGCCGATTTTAAACGGCGCGGCGGATTTTGCCGGACGCTTCGAGGGTTACACCAGCAGGGAAGCCTCGGAGAAGAAGATCCTCCGCGACGTTTTCAAATCTGGCGATGCGTGGTTTCGTACCGGCGACCTGATGAGGAGGAACGGGAAAGGCTTCTTCTATTTTGTCGATCGGGTGGGCGACACGTTTCGTTGGAAGGGGGAGAATGTGGCGGCTTCCGAGGTGGCGGAGGCGATCTGCGAGTTTCCGGGAGTGAAGCAGGCCAACGTCTACGGCGTGGAAATGCCCGGGACCGAGGGCCGGGCCGGCATGGCCGCGCTGGTCGCGGGCGACGAACTGGACCTGGACGCCCTCCGGGCTCACCTGATCTGCCGGCTGCCGGAATACGCGCGTCCGCTGTTCCTTCGCGTCCGCGGCGAGATGGAGGTGACCTCTACTTTCAAGTGCACGAAGACCGAACTGGTGCGCCAGGCGTACGACCCTGCCGCGACAGCGGATGCGATCTATTTCAACGATCCGGAACAGGGACGATTCGTCCGCATTGACGGGGCGCTCTACAACCGCATTCAGGCCGAAGATATCTTGGCGCCGGGAGCTTACCATCGATGCTAATTGAGCAGCTCCGGAATACCGCCGCGGCACTCGCGTCCGATATCGAGAACGGCCCTATTGTGCCCAGGGTGACGCCCGAAGCGATCCGAAATCGTCTTGCGCGGTACGACTTCGCAAATTCGCTGCCTCTGGAAGATGTGGCGGCCGACGTGGAAGACATGATGCGCATGTGGCACGTGCAGGTCACGCATCCGCGCTACCTCGGACTCTTCAATCCGAGCGTGACTTTTTCGGGGATTCTGGGAGACACGCTGGCGGCGATGTACAACCCGCAGCTTGCGACCTGGCGCACTTCGCCAGCGGCCAACGAGATCGAGCGGCATACCCTGGCGTGGCTGGCGGGCAAGTTTGGATTGCCTGCCGGCGCTGCGGCCACCTTCACCAGCGGCGGGTCGGAGGCGAATCTCTCGGCCGTGACGGTCGCGCTGAGCCGGGCCTTCCCCGAGTACGGCGAACACGGGCTGCGGGGGGTTAGACCGCCAAC
>DATJYW010000012.1:0-3955 GCA_035499435.1 Candidatus Acidiferrales bacterium
GCGCGAAATCGATCTCGGAGGTGCCGATCAACGGGCCGGCTCCGGCGATCGCCAACGCCATTTTCCACGCGGTGGGCGTGCGCATTCGCAAGCTGCCCATCCGGCCGGAGGATGTGCTGGACGCGCTGCGGGCGAAGGCCGAGGCGCCGGTGGCGGAAGAGGAGGCCGTGCTGGCCAGATGAACACCATATCTACTGAAATCGTGAATCGGGAAAAACTGGCGAAACTGGCCCAGGTCTGCGAACCAGACATCGTTGCCTTCCTACGGGACCTGATCCGGATTCCGGCCGAGAGCTGCCAGGAAGGTCCGGTCATCGCGCGCATCCGCCAGGAGATGGAGAAGGCCGGGTTCGACGAGATCCGCATCGACCCCATGGGCAACATTCTGGGCCGCATCGGTTGCGGCAAGACGGTGATCGCCATGGATTCGCACACCGACACGGTTGGCGTAGGCGATCCCAAGGAGTGGGCCTGGGATCCGTACCAGGGCAAGGTCGAAGACGGCTACATCTTCGGACGCGGCGCGTGCGACCAGCGCGCCGGCATGGCCAGCATGGTGTACGCGGGCAAGATGATCAAGGAGCTGAACCTGCTCGGCGATTACACGCTGTGGGTGGTGGGAAGCGTTCAGGAGGAGGACTGCGACGGGCTCTGCTGGCTCTACATCCTCAAGGAAGACGGCATCCGGCCCGATTGCGTGGTGATCACCGAGCCGAGCAAGCTGGGCATCTACCGCGGACATCGCGGCCGCATGGAGATCGAGGTTCACCTGCGCGGCAAGTCGTGCCACGCGAGCGCGCCGGAGCGCGGCGATAACCCGATCTACAAGATGAGCCGGCTGGTACAGGAAGTGGAGCGCCTCAACGAGCGGCTGAAGCACGATGCATTTCTGGGCAAGGGCACGATCGCCGTGACCGAGATCCGCTCGCTGTCGCCGTCGCTGTGCGCGGTGCCGGGAGCGTGCTCGGTCCATCTGGATCGGCGCCTTACCGCCGGCGAGACCAGGGAGAGCGCGGTGGCCGAGGTTCGCGCGCTGGCGGGCGCCGAAGACGCCGAGATCGAGATTCTCACTTACGACGTGCCCAGCTACACCGGCCTGCGCTACCCGATGGAGAAGTACTATCCGACTTGGGTGCTGGAGGAATCCCACCCGCTGGCGCGGGCGGCCGTCTCCACATTCCAAGGCCTTTGGGACAAGCAGCCGGTGGTGGACAAGTGGACCTTCTCTACCAACGGCGTCGCGTCCATGGGACTGATGGGCGTGCCGACCATCGGGTTCGGTCCGGGCGAAGAGGAGGTCGCACACTCGGTGATCGAGCGCGTGCCCATCCGTCACCTGGTGGACGCCGCGCAGTTCTACGCGGCATTTCCGCTGGTCTACACGGCTACCATCCAGAACGGCAATGGCTGAGCTGGTTCCGATCCCGCTGCCGCTGCTGTTGCGCCGCGCGTTTCTCGAGTTCGAACGGGAAAACAAAATCTTCGATCTGCCCGCGAGCAAGTTCTTCCGCGGATTCCCCGGTCTGGATCTCTCGGTCGATTTTCACGGGCATCGCGCGTCCACGCCGCTGGGGCCGGCCGCCGGACCTCACGGGCAGCTTGCCCAGAACATTGCGCTCGCGTGGCTGGGCGGCTCGCGCATCATCGAGCTGAAGACGGTGCAGATCCTGGACGAGCTGAAGATCCCGCGCCCGTGCATCGACGCCGCCAACGTCGGCTACAACGTCGAGTGGTCGCAGGAGCTGAAGCTCGAGCAGTCGCTCCGCGAATACGTCAAGGCCGGCATGTTGCTCGAAATCCTGCGCGCCTCCGGCATTCTGGGCGAGGGCATCCCCGGGGACACGGTCTTCGACATGAGCGTGGGGTACAACCTGGAGGGCATCCGCTCGCCGCGCGTGCGCTCCTGGATCGCGGCGATGCGGAGCGCCGGGCCGGTGATCGACGAGCTCCGCATGGGCCTCACGCGGGAATTTGCCCGTTATCGCGATCTGCCATTCGCCACGCGCATCAGTGACACCATCGCGCTCTCCACTTTTCACGGCTGTCCGGCCAACGAGATCGAAGGCATCGTGACCTTCCTGCTGGCCGAAATGGGCTGCCACGTCTGCATCAAGCTGAACCCCACGCTGCTGGGCGAGGAGCGCGTCCGGCACCTGCTTCACGACGTGCTCGGCTACCGCGAGATCCGGCTCCACCCGCCGGCATTCGCCAACGACCTGCAATTCGACGAGGCGCTCGACCTGATCCCGAGCCTCCAGGCCGTCGCGCGCCGGCACAATCGCGGCCTTTCGCTGAAATTCACCAACACGCTCGTCGTGCGGAACCACAAACAGTTCTTCCAGGACGAGCAGATGTACATGTCGGGCGCTCCGCTGCACGTGCTCGCGATGAACCTGGTGCGGGAGTTTCGCGCCAAACTCTCGCAGCCAATCCCGATTTCGTTTTCGGGCGGGATCGACCAGCACAATATGGCCGCCGCGGTGGCGATGAACTTCGTCCCCGTCACTACCTGCACCGACCTGCTGCGGCCGGGCGGGTATGCGCGTCTCATCAGGTACCTCGAGAACCTCGCCGCCGAGATGCGCCGCCTCGGCGTCGCGCGAATTTCCGATTTCGTGCTCCACTTTCGCGGACAGGCCGAAGCGGCTGGCGGCGACGTCCACGCTGCCGGCCTGCTCAACACGCCGATCCTGGTGGAAGAAGCCACCGCCAATCCGCGCTACCGGTGGGAGCGCAACCACGGCGTGCCGCGCAAGATCGGCTCCGACCTTTGGATGTACGACTGCATCACTTGCGACAAGTGCGTCCCGGTCTGCCCTAACGACGCGAATTTCAGCTACCAGACGGCGCCTCTGGCGATCGAGTACGACAACTTCGTGCTGACTCCCGGCACGATGCGCCGCATTCCGGGCGGCATCCTGCGCGTGATGAAAGCCCGCCAGTTCGCCAACTACGCGGACGCGTGCAACGAATGCGGCAACTGCGATATCTTCTGCCCCGAGGACGGCGGGCCTTTTCAGGCCAAGCCGCGGTTCTTCGGCAGCCTCGAGAGTTTTGGGAAGTCCGCGGGCCCAGACGGGTTCTTCTTCGATGGCGCGGCCATCCACGGCAGAATCGATGGCCGCTCCTACGTCCTCGCCCTCGACCCCTCCAACGGCTGGTTCGCGCAGACCGGCTGCGAAGTTCAGATCCGTCTCAGCGACAATCAACCCCTTCATTGGCACGTCGAGACCGAAACCACACTCGACATGCTGCCGTACCTCAAGCTCAAGCTGCTGGCCGAGGCCGTCAGCGATCCCCGCCGCGTGCACTTCGTCAACGCCGGCGTCATTCAGGAGAACGCATGAAAAAAGCCCTCTTCGCCGGAAGAGACTGGATCACCACCCAGGAGTGGACCAACACCGAGCTCGACGTCATGCTCGACGTCGCCGGCGACCTCAAATGCAAGTTCAAGGCGCGCGTGCCGCACCGCTACCTGCCCGACCAGACCATCTTCCTCATGTTCTTCGATAAGTCGACGCGCACGCGCAACTCGTTCGAAGCCGGCATGACGCAGCTCGGCGGCCACGCTCATTTCCTGACCGCCGATGTCATGCAGGTCTCTCACGGCGAGAGCGCCAAAGATACCGGCATCATCCTTTCCAGCTACGGGCACGGCATCGCCATCCGCCACGATCTCATTCCCGGCGAAGGCAACGCCTACATGCGCGAGGTCGCGCGCTGGGCCGACAAACCCGTGATCAACATGCAGTGCGATGTCGATCATCCGTGCCAGACGCTGGCCGATCTGATGACCATCCGCGAAAAGCGCGGCAAGGACCTGCGGGGGCTCAAGATTGCGGTCGCGTGGGCCTATGCGCCCAGCTACGCCAAGCCGCTCTCGGTGCCGCAGGGCCTGATCATGCTGATGCCCCGCTTCGGCATGGACGTGACCCTGGCGCATCCGCCCGAGTAC
>DATJYW010000013.1:0-4155 GCA_035499435.1 Candidatus Acidiferrales bacterium
GGCTGCGCTTGAATTCGGACCTCAAGTCCGGCAAGGTGTCGATCGACGGACAATCCTCAGAGGACCTCCAGGAGGATGGCAGTTACTCCAGGGATGGCCTGGCACTGTCCGTCGAGCACACCGTTTCCCTGTCGCAGGCCGGCCAGGAATCACTGGCGTTCTCTTTCCGCGCGGAACCCGGCGGACTAGTTACGCTTCCCTCGCCCATGAAATCGAAGGACCTCAGCACGGTGCTGATCGCCAGCCTGGCATCGCGGGCCATGGTCTACGCGACGGACCACTCCCTGAAGGGCGGGCTGAAAGATGCATCGCCCGCGCCGATTACGGAGGAGGGTATGCCGCTCGGCGCATTGAGCGGGAATGCCGAGTTCATCGTGGACAATGGCAAGGCGACGCGGCCCCTGACGATCGAGGCGAGCAACGCGCCCACGCTGGCGGTCTGGCTGGTCAGCGATCCCAGCCTCGGAAGCATCGAGGTGACCGCGTCCGAGCCTGGCGGCGAGATCGCGATCGACGGCAGGAAGCCGTCGCCTCTCCGCGCTGGGACGAACCGCCGCAGCCTGCAACCCGGCAAGCACACGATCCGGCTGTCCAAAGAAGGCTTCGAGCCACTGCAGCAGGTGGTCGAGGTCAAGAAGGGCGAAGTAGTCCCATTGGCCTTCGCCTTGAAAGCGCTGCCCCGAACCGCATCGTTAGCCATCGACGGGGCCACCAGGGATGCCGAGGTTCTGCTCGACGGCCAGCATCTTGGCACGGTAGGAAGCGATGGCTCCTTCCGGAAGGACGGTATTCCGCCTGGAGACCACGCAATCGTGCTGCGGCACGCGGATTATGAAGATCGGCCGTTTCCAAGGCCTTTCACATCCGGCCAGACAGTGCGAATAGCAGACGCACAACTGACGCCTTTCGGAACACTCGAATTCCATATCGTGCCGGCGGCTGCGCGTATATCGTATATGCGGTCGGACGAGTCGCAACCGCACGAGGCGGAGAACGGGAAATCAGTTCGCGTGAAGCAGGGGAACTATCTGATATCCACCCGTGCCACCGGATATCGAAACCGTGACGATCACTTTATTGTCGGATCAGGCCAACTCACGCAGGTCGCCTGGACCCTGCCGTCCATCGTGACTCCGGTAGCCCCGCCTCCGCCGCCCAAGCCAGTGCCCGTCGAGTACTTCGCGGTTCCGAGCGATTGGGAGGCGGACGGTTCATGGAGAGTACACAGAAGCGAAGGCATGGGCTGGCTGCGCGTGGCCCAGGGCCGGTACCGGATTGAATTCAGGCGCCAGACGACCAAGGTGTTCAAGAAGGCGAAGCGCGTCGAGTGGGTGATCGATTCCACCGACACCGGCCGCGTCGACTATACCTTCGACTTCAGTAATCTGACCCGCCGCGCGACAGTGGCGGGCAAACAGCAGCCGGGGATCAAAGCGGCCGTAACCGGTGCGGGCGAAACCTATGTACTCGACATCGACATCGGGGCTCAGTCCATCGTGATCCGCGACGCGCAAGGGAAGGAACTGGACCGATACGAACGCGCCAACTCCGGCCAACCGACCGGCCGGTTCGGATTCAAAGGCGAAGTGGCACTGACGATCAAGGGCGGAGGATAGTTCACTCGAGGACGATCAGCACCTCCATCTTCGGATCGACGATCTCGCCCGGCGCATGCACGGCGATCTGGCGGGACAGCATGATCGCTTTCCACAGGTCGCCTCCCTGGTTGAGCACGAAATACTGGTTGTCCAGTTTCATGGGAATAGCCGAAGGCGGCACCGGCGTGTGCCGCAGCGTCAGACCCTGGAGCGCGTTGCGGATGATCCGCTGGATATCGTCGGGCGCCGAGATCTTGACGAGCTGCGGCACCTTGCGGATGACGTCGTCCACGCCCATCTTGGCGCTGACGGCCAGGTAGAACTGCGAGTTGTGGAAGTATTGGTCCTCGGTCACGGTGCCGCCCCACAGGAACCGGTCGCGGACCTCCAGCGGCACGGCCACGAACTTGGATGGGATCACGGTCTCCATCAGGTCGCGGATATTCTGATCGAGGAGCGTGAAGCAGCGCCCCAGATCGTTGTGATCGTAATCGGGGAGGTTCTCCGGCTGCGCTTCGAGCGAAAACGTCGCCAGCGCGCCGGCGAGCCGCAGCATCGACACGTAGGCTGCCTCGGGGTGGCCCTTGCGCACCTTCCAGATGTGCTTGAGCTCCGGGAGGTAGGAATTGACGGTGTGCAGCAGCCAGAAGTTGGCGGTCTCCGAAGGCGAGAACTCGGCGGTGATCTTGCCGCGCTGCCGGCGCGGGCCGGACAGGGCGGCACTCTTGGTCGCCAGGATCTCGATCTGGCGGCGCAGCAGCATGTTCAGATAGGTGCTGGACGCGAGATTCAGGCACGGCGCGACGAACTTGGGATTGAGGATCGGAATGCCGGCGGCGTTGCGTGTCACCTGGGCGATGCGGAGGGTCGAGAAGCCGTCGCGGTACTCGTCCTCAAAGAGAATGCGGAAGATCCTTCGCGCCACCTGGACGGGTTTCTCTTCGTTGCCGGTGTTCTCGTCGGTGAACATGCGCGTCTCGGCGAGGTAGCGAGTCGCGGGAAGCGCAGTGGAGGGCTCCGCCTCCTCGGTCTCCGGAATGCTGACGTTGCGGGCGCGCGGACGGCGCTCCGGGATAGCGAGGAAGACATCCAGCGATTCGCGCGACGGCGGGAAGTGCTCCGTGACCGCGCGCGAGGGCGGCAGGTCGTCGATGTCGGGCATGTCGAAGGGCTCGCCATCGGGCATGACGCCGGAGCATTTCGCGAGACGGAAGAGGCCGTTGCCGAGGGCCTCGGAATCGATATCGAGCTCGGTGAAGCCCCAGTTCGCAAACTGGGAGGCCGCGAACCGGAACTGGAGCGCGTCCTCGAAAAACTGGTCCTGCGTCTGGAATTGCTGGGGGGTGAGGAACATTCCCTTGGTCCAGACGACGCGGTGGCGGTTCCTCATGGCGAGTTAGAGCTCCTGCCCGTGACTGCGAAGAATGGCGGCGACCTGCTCGCGCAGCGGGTCCTTGAGGTTCTGGACGGTGGCGAGGTCCAGCACTTCGGCGAAGCTGGTTCCGCCCGCGAGGCCGGCGGCGACGGCGACCAGGCTATCGGGCGGCCGGATGGTGGAGAAGGGCGCCGAGATGGTTACGAAGGGAAGGTCGCCGGTTTCCGGGGCGTAGCGGACCTCGACCTTGTAGCGAAGCCCGGCGAGCAGCTCGGCGAGGGCCGGGAAGCGCTGGAAGTGGAGATGAATGAGGCAGGCGCGCAGCACAAACGCGCGAACGGCATCGGAATCGCGCTTCTCCTGTCCCGAGAGGACCTGGCGGACCATGGAGAGCGAGTACGTGGAAGAATACGCTACGACCCAGGTGAGCGGCGAAGTGACGTTGATGCTGCGCCAGCCGCGGTCGGTCTTCGACTGATGCAGATACTCCCAATCGTAGAGCTGCATCTTGGTGGAGACGGCCTCGAGGGGAACGCTGAGCTCGGGGCGGAGGTCGAAGGGCCGCAGGGCGACTTTGCGGTAGAGGTCGCGGAGCTCGGCGAGGGTGCGCTCGGAATCGCCGCCGGCTTCGGGTTCGGCGCCTTCCATGGCCTCGCCGAGGATGCGCCGGGGGCGGAAGAGGAGCGCCATGGTATCGAGGTAGCCGCGGAGCTGCTTCTGGCAGGCTCTGGCGACTTCCTTGGTGAGCGTGTGGAGTTGGAGCAACTGCTCGACGTTGAGGCCTTCCGCGGGGGCTGCGGGGTTATCCATATGATGCTCCTAACGTTAAAACATCCTGGAGTGACATTGTAGCTGATCCGCAGGCGCACTGCTTCTGTGTGAAGTATGGGAAGAGAGGCGAGTGTCCGAAAATGGGATTAGGTTCGTTTTGTATTCCGGCGTGCGCTCCGGGTTTGGTTGCGTGGCCGAAGAAGCGGCAGGCGCCGAACAGCGGGAAGGCGCGAAGGCGCGAGTGGAGAAGCTGGTGTGTGGCAGCGACGGATGCGAGTTGGTACTGCGATAACATAAGTTTGGCGTATTTTGGTGCTGGCACGCGAGTCAGCCGGCAGAGCGAAGGGAACCCCCCGATCTCGCCAATTCCATATTATTACCGTCATGGCGCGGACTGATCCTATCCAGCGC
>DATJYW010000014.1:0-3743 GCA_035499435.1 Candidatus Acidiferrales bacterium
ATCGACCTCCGCATGGCGCTGGGCAATGCCGCCGTGAGAATGGGCAAGTATGACCTGGGCATCGCCGCCTTCCGGGAAGTCCTCCCGAAGCTGGACAAAGATGCCAAAGCGAGGGCCGATGTCTACCTGCGCATCGGCGAGAGCTACCGGCGCAAGGGCGACACCGCCTCGGCCATCGCCAGTCTGCGGCAGGCGCAGCAAATCCTGCCGGACGATATCGTCATCGGCGGCACGCTGGCCCTGGTGCAGGACCAGGCCGGCCAGTCAGAGGAAGCCGAGAAGCAGTACCGCGCGGTGTTGAAGCTCGATCCCGATAACGGGCTCGCCATGAACAACCTCGCCTATCTGCTGGCCGACAACGGCGGCGACCTCGACGAGGCGCTCCAGTTGGCTCAGCGCGCCCGCGCCGCGCGCCAGGATCTTCCGGCGATCTCCGATACCTTGGGCTGGATCTACCTCAAGAAGGGCATGACGGACGCGGCAGTCGGTATGTTCGACGGACTGGTGCAAAAGGAGCCGGGGAATCCGACGTTCCATTACCATCTGGCTATGGCGCTCCTGGCCAAGGGCGACAAATTTGCCGCCACCCAACAGTTAACCGCGGCGTTGCAGTCCAACCCCTCGAGCGAGGAGTCGAAGAAGATCAAGGAAGCCCTGGAGAAGTCGGCGCAATAGTAACGAAGGTTAGCGGATGGTGAATATTCCCGCAGGTTTCTTTACGGAACTCCACGCTCTCCGAAGATAAAGTACGCCCAGGGGAGTACCATAACTGGTCCTGATGGGCCGCATTCTCATACCCTGGAAGCGATGTCGGTTGCACGCCTGTTAACGGCGCTCGTTGTATGCTCGGGGTCCCTCTGCGCGGATACCATCATTGTCACCGGTCTGGACACGCCCCTGGGCGAGCAGTCGACTCTGTGGATCAACGAGAAGGGCACCAACACGCAGCTCTATTGGGCGGGCGGCATCAACGCCAAAGTCGACAATACCTACACGCGCACCATGTGGTGCGTGCAGTTGTTCGTGGACATCAGCGTCAACACGACCTACAACACGACCATCGATTGGGCGGACACGCCGCAACTCGAGCGCGTGGCCTGGATGATTCAAAACATCGCGCCCGGGCTGACCACCCAAACGCAGGGCGCCGCCTTCCAGCTCGCAATTTGGGACATCATCGAAGACAACGGTGACGGCTTCGCGGTGGGGGCGGGCAATGTCTACAAATCGACTTCCAGCCAAAATCCGACGGATTCCACGGTTCTCACACTGGCCACTCAGTACGAGACTCAGAGCGTGGGCCAGGCCTTCATGTACGAGCCGGTCTATCACAACGTCACGGTCGGAAACGGGACGCCGGTGCAGAACCTGATCGGGCCGGTCCCCTACGACGGCGGACCGCTGGGAAATGCTCCCGAGCCCGCCGACGTGGGTCTCGTTCTGAGCGGCCTTGGATTGATCGCAATCGGCGGCTGGCAAAGAAAGAAACGCGCCGGTTGAAGGTTGGGCTACCGCGGCAGCGGGTAGCCTTCCATGATCCAGAGATCGCTGTGCGATTGCGCCACCGATGTAGCCAGGCTCCTGCCATCCGGCGCCAGGCTGAGGCGCGCGCGATAGGTTGCGCCGCCGGAGAGCGTGAAATCGCCGGTGTGAGCGGCGATGTCGCGCACCGCGCCGCTCGCAACGTCGATGGCTTTGAGGAACGTGCGTCCGTCCTCGCGCCCAGCCGCATAAAGCGTCCTGCCATCGCGTGAGAAAACAACGGCGCTGGTATTCATGCCGGGCAGCTTCCGGCGCCGTTGTCCGTCGGGGGAGAAGAGCTGAATGCCGTCCCGGGCCTCGCATGCCAGCCAGTCGCCCGCCGGCGACCATTCCAGGGGAATCAGGCACGTCGGCGCGCCGGCAATGGCGTGCGGCGTCATGTTGGCCCCCACGCCCACGATGGCCGGCTGCCACGGGCGCTCCCGATGCATCAGCCCGGCGATGGAATTGCCGTCCGGCGACCAGGTGGGCGCCACGATATACTGGGCCGCCAGCCGGATCGGCGCGCCGCCCACGATCGGCTCGACCCAGATCGTTGTTGGCTCGTTCGTCGAGGAGCGTACAAACGCGAACCGGCTTGCGTCCGGCGAAAAGACCGGGTGCGCCAGGCCGGTCGTGGTTCCCGGCGGAAAATCGCGCGGCGTGACCAGGGGACGGTCGATTCCCGCCTTCAGATTATGTACCCAGATCTCGCTCGTCCCGTCACGGTCCGTCGCGTAGAGAAACTGATCGCCCGCCGGCGACCATGAGGGCGAATACATGTTGCGGCTGTTGGCGAGCAAAGTCCGCGGCTTCCCGCCGTCCAGCGGAAGCTCGAGCAGATTGAAGTCTTCCGTGACCGCGCTGAACACCGCGCGCCGGCCGTCGGGCGAAAGCGACGGCGACTCCTCTCCACGGGCGCTGGCCGTGAGGCGGCGGAGACGCCCGGTCCCGAGATCAGCCAGCCACAGCGCCGATTCGGATTCGCCGCGCGAAAACGAAAGCATGGCGTGGCGGCTGTCCGGCATCCAGCTCGCGCGCGGCACCCAGTTGAATTCCGTGCCCGCAAACAAGCGCCGCGGCGTCCCGGTGCTTTCCGGGAACGGAAGCAGCCAGATCTCCGGGCTCACTCCCGCCGCGATCAGCAGGATGGAAGCGCCGTCCGGAGAGAAGGCCAGCGAGCTGCCGGGGCTGTCCAGCGGCACGGCAAAAGGCGCCGGCTTGTACAGCCGCGGGGCGGCGTTGCGCGGCGACGAAATCCAGACCGACGATTGCACCTCCCCGCCCGTCTCGGTCGCGCGCCAGATCGCCAGCGTCTGGCCATCGGGAGAAATCGCCGCGCCACGCAGGTCCTCCATGATCCGCGTCGGCCGTCCACCCGAGGGACTGACTCCCCATAGCTCGCCCCGGCCGGCCCGGACGGCGTAAAACACCAGCGTGGAATCGGGCGACCAGAAGGTGTCCGTCACGGCAGCCGCCGACCTGGTGAGCTGGCGCGGCGTCGGCGAGTCGAGCGCCCGCACCATCACCTGCGGGATGCCGTCAATGGTCTTGAGGTAGGCGATGCTCTTCCCGTCGGGGCTCCAGGCGGCCCGGTTCTCATCCTCGCTGTCGTTGGCAAATGGCGCGAACCGGTACGCGGCAAGCTCGATTGGCGTTGGTTCTCGGAAGTGAACCCACGCGAGCGCGGCGGTCGACAGGGCCAGAAGCGCGGCTGCACCCGGCCAGACCCATCCGCGGGCGCGCGGCGCCGGGGCCGCCTGCCCCGCGGAACTGGTGCGCGAGCCTGCGCTGGCCGGGCTGACGGTGCGCAGCGCGAAAGCCAGGTCGCGCGCCGAATGGAACCGTCGCTCCGGCTCCTTTTCGAGGCAATGAAGAACGATCTGGCGCAGGGCCGGCGAAACCGTTTCCGGAAGCTCCGGGGGATCTTCGCGGAGGATCGCGGTCATCGCTTCGGCCGCCGTGGCCCGCCGAAACGTCTGCTGGCCTGCCAGGCACTCATGCAAGACCAGGCCCAGGCTGAATATGTCGCTCCGGAAATCGATCTCGCCTGCCCGCACCTGCTCGGGCGACATGTATGCCGCCGTGCCCAGAACGGCGCCGGGCGATGTGCGCGTGAGCAGCTTTGTGGCGTCGCTGTCTCCCGGAGCGGGAGGCGCTATGTGCTTGGCGAGGCCGAAATCCAGGACCTTGGGGCGGCCGTCGCGCGTCAGCATGATGTT
>DATJYW010000015.1:0-2374 GCA_035499435.1 Candidatus Acidiferrales bacterium
ACTTCTACTTCCAGGACTCGTGGCGCGTGAGCCCCTCGCTCACCCTGAGCCTGGGACTCTCCTACGGCTGGCAGACCTCGCCCACCGAAGCGCACAACCTGCAAACCGTCATGATCAACGCCGAGAGCGGCCAGCTCCTGAGCGCGACGCAGTACATGGCGTCCCGCCTGCAAGGGGCGCTGGCAGGGCAAAATTATAACCCGACGCTCGGCTTTGCCACCGTCGGACAGGCGAAGGTTCCCGTCTATGACGTAGACTGGGGCGATATCGCGCCGCGCGCCAGCTTCGCGTGGAAGCCCGGCGGGAAGCTCTTCGCCAACAAAACGGTGCTGCGCGGCGGCTTCGCCATCGTCTACGACCGTTCCAACACCGTGCAAAGCGTCGAGATCCCTATGCTCGGCATCGGGTTCGACCAGAACATCATCGTGCAGGCGCCGCTCTGCAATGCCACCGGCGCGGGCGGCTCCGGCTGCAACGCCAGCGCGGGCGCTGCGGCTAATCCCGGTCTCGCCAGCTTCCGCGTCGGCGTCGATGGCACCCTGCCCACTCCCGTGGCAACGGCTGTTACCTCGCCCGTAATTCCTCCCCCGGGCTACACCGAGACCCTCTCGTTCCAGGTGGACCCCGCCACCAAGGTGGGCCGCAGCTATAACGTCGATCTCAGCCTGCAGCGCGAGCTGCCCGGCGGCATCATCGTCGAAGCCGCGTACCTTGGACGGTTCTCGCGCCGGCTTCCACAGGCCGTGAATCTCGCGTCGGCGCCCTACATGATGGTCGATTCCGCCTCCAATCAGTCGTTCGCGCAGGCGTATGACGCGATTGCGAATGCGCTCCGGGCCGGCCAGGCGGCGGCCTCTATCCCCGCACAGCCCTTTTTCGAAAACCAGTTCCCCGGCTTGGCCAAGCTGAACAGTACTGCGTCCGCCACGGCGTTCATCGTCGGGCGCAACAGCTCCAGCTTCGTGCAGGGCAACCTGGGCACGCTGTTCATCAACCTGGCCGGGTATCGCCGCTCCATCGGCCTGATCCCGCTGTCCAACGACCAGTCGCAGGTGGAGTTCATGCGCACCTACATCGGCCAATCCAACTACAACGCCGGGATCCTGACCATTCAAAAGCGCACCGGCCACGGGTTGAGCGTCGGCGCAAACTACACCTATTCGCACGCGCTCGACGACAACCTGTCGAACCAGAACAACGCCGGGTACTACGGCAACAGCTTCCATCCCGGCGTCGACTACGGCCCGTCGGCCTACGACCGGCATCACGTGTTCAACGCGTACTACACCTACGATCTGCCGGTCGGCCGCGGACGGGCGTTTCACACAAATGCGATCCTCGACCAGATTGTCGGCGGCTGGTACACCTCCGGAATCGTGACCGCATTCAGCGGCCTGCCCCTGACCGTGACCGAAAGTTCGCAGGTCTTCGGCGGCGGAACGGCCACCATTGGCGTGAACAGCGCCATGATCCCCACCGGCTCGATCTCTTCGACCGCGGTCAACAGCGGTTCGGCCGGATGCACGCTGAGCGGCGTGGGCAGCGTCGGATCGACTGCGGCCACCGGCAGCGGTCTCAATCTCTTTTCGAATCCCTGTGCTGTATACAGCAACTTGCGCTACATCCAGCTCAGCAGCGATACACGGACGGGCCGGGCCAACCCCATGCGTGGACTCCCAGTCCGCAACATGGACATGCGCTTCGGGAAGGACTTCCCGCTGCGCAGCGAACACCGTCGCCTGGGCTTCTCGGCGGACTTCTTCAACGTCTTCAACCACCACAATTTCACAACGCCTGCGTTGAACTACACCAGCCCGACATCGTTCGGCGTAATCACCGGAACTTACACGCCGGCCAACCGCACCAACAGCGCTCGCTGGATCGAACTCGGCCTGCGCCTGGATTTCTGAAGCAGCCCGAGGCGGACGATCGTCTTCGGTCGTCCGCCGCTCCCGAACCGCCATACCGACTCCCCGGTGCCCCCTCTACCGATCGGTCCGGCGGGAATCCCCCCTCCCCGCGATTGACAACTCTTCCCCGCCCTTCATATCATGAAAGTTCAAGTCAACCAGTTGGCGCTAAAACACTTGCGCCACGTTTCGCTGCCCAATGCACATTGTCACGTCTGTCTGGTCTGGGATATCAATATGATCAAAGTTGAAGGTCTGACCAAGCGATACGCCCGCACAATCGCGGTCGACGACATTTCCTTTGAGGTCGAAAAAGGACAAATCGTCGGATTCCTGGGGCCCAATGGCGCCGGAAAGACCACTACCATGCGGGTGCTCACCTGCTTCCTGCCGCCCACCTCCGGCAAGGCCAATATCGCCGGGTTCGATGTTCAGGAAAATCCGCAGGAAGTCAAGAAACGCAT
>DATJYW010000016.1:0-4895 GCA_035499435.1 Candidatus Acidiferrales bacterium
GCCCGGAGACTGGCGTAGCGGAGCGCCTCGTCCAGCACCGCGCCCACCAGCAGCGCGGAAGGGTCTCTCTTCATGTCGCGCCAATTCTCGAGAGCGCCCCGGAGCCGGCTGCGCCAACGCTGGAAATCGCGATCTTCGCTCAGCCAGGCGCGCAATTGCGGCCAGCCCGCGATGAGCGCTTCGTGCGCAAGCTCTACGACCTGGGTGTTGGCATCGATACTGTCGGCCTCGAGAACGATGAGTCGCGCGCTTTCCCCGGCGAGCTTGTCAACCACCGGGCGCAACGCGGCGGCATCGAAACGGGCCGATGCCAGATCCGCCAGCGGAACCCGCCGTCGCGTGTAGATCTCGCCTTCTACGTGCTGAACCAGCCGGAGCAGAACGTGGCGGCACATCTCCTTCTCGCTCGGATTGAACTGGCCGAGGATTTCGTCCGCACGGCGGCCCAGCACGCCGCTGACCGTGCCCAGCGTGCGGTAGGCCTCGTGGGTCAGCCGGCTCCCCGCGCGGGCCTTCCAGAGCTCCTCGAGCGTGTATTGCAGCAAGGGCAGGGCGGCTGGCTGGTCCTTCACCTCGTCCAGCAGCAGGTCCACCAGGCCCGGATCGAACTCGACGCCCTGCTCTCGGGCGGGCACTTCGATGGCCTCACGAAGCTCAGATTCCCTCATCGGGCCGATCAGGATCTGATGATCGCTCAGAGCGGCGGCCAGCTCCGGATAGGCGGCGCACTCGCCGTAGAAATCCGCGCGCATGGCGAGCAGGACGATAGTTTGTCCCTGCGGGATGGTGGCGGCGTAGACCAGGTTGCAAAAAAGCCCGTCGCGCAAGTTCTTGTCGCGGCACAGAGTGAAGCACTCTTCGAACTGGTCGACCAGCACGACCAATCGGCTGGCCTGCGGGTCGTTTTGAAGGCGCAGGCGCGTGGTGACGTGCAGAGCGGTCTCCCCGGCGGCAAAGCGGGAGGCGAGGTCCAGAACCTGGCCGGGGTTCTTTTCGAAGCCAAGCGAAGCCGCGAGCGCGACCGCCAGGCTCTCCAGCGGATTGACGCCCGGACGGCAGATCGCTACCGGCCATTGCGCGCTGCCCTCGATCGCGCCGCGCTCGAAGGACGCCAGCAGGCCGGCGCGGGCGAACGACGATTTGCCGCTGCCCGAGCAGCCGACGACTCCGAGAAATCGATTGGCTTCGCGCCCCGTCCGGCCGCGCAATTCGTCGAGCACGAGATCGACCAGCGCGTCCCTGCCGTGGAAAGCGGCGGCGTCGCCGACGTCGAAATAGCGCAGTCCGCGATACGGGCAGGGGCCGACTGCGCCCGGCAATGGCTCCGGCTTGACATCGCGGATACCGGCCAGCAGGCGCCGAAATGCGTCCGCATCGTCGAGATCGCGGAACTTGACCCACGTGACGCGCGTCAGAAAGCCGGGCAGCGACCCGCGTTCCTCGCGCACGCCGCCGGGCAGAAGAACCGGGATCACCCGGTAGTGATCCTCGCGCACTCTGTGGTCGAGCGCGGTGCGCATCTCCTCGTTCTGCCAGGGGCCCGTGCCTTCCGGACCGAAAAAGACGGCGCAACTGCCGCAGGAAGTAAGGGCGGTTTCGATCTCCTCCTGCCACGGCTTGCCGGGGATGAGATTCCACTTGTCGAGCCACGGCTCGACGCCCGCTGCACGCAGTTTCGATGCGATGGCCTCGACGGCCGTTTCATCCGCCCGGTTGTATGAAAGAAAAACCTGGCACCGTTCGTTTCCCATGCTGGCGCGTCTACCGGCAAGGAGATTCTATCAGGCCCCGCGCCGGAGCTGCCTTGCGTGTCGCGAAGGAAGCTGCTTACATCAGGACATGATCCGGAAGATCGCGGCCTTGATCGGCTCGGCAATCTTCCTGGTGATTGCGCCCGGGTTCGTGGCGGGGCTCGTGCCACGATGGATCTCGGCCTGGCGGCTCGAACCTCCGTTCCTGGGGATGCCGCTAGACTAGTCCGCGTCGTGGGCGGCTTATTGATCGCCGCGGGCGTTGCCGGCCTGCTGCATTCGTTCCTCCGATTCGCCCTGCAGGGTGTCGGCACGCTGGCACCCGTTTTCCCGACCCGTCATCTGATAATCACCGGCTTCTACCGCTATGTCCGCAATCCGATGTACGTATCGGTGGTGAGCGCGATTCTCGGTCAGGGGCTGGTGCTTGGAAACATGTGGCTGCTGAAATACAGCGGACTGGTCTGGCTGCTGTTCCATCTGTTCGTGCTGGGTTACGAGGAACCGACCCTCAGGGACACATTCGGTTCCGAGTACGAGGCATTCTGCACCGGGGTGCCGAGGTGGATTCCACGCCTCACGCCGTGGAGGGTGTCGTAGCCCTGCCGGAGCGCCTGTGGACCGCCGGTCCGGCTTTGCTGACACCTGAAGCCTGATCCTCACATTAGTTACGATATTCGTAACGTGGACCGGCACGAAGAAATGGAGGCCCAACTCGCGCAGCGGCTGGAAGAAGCGCTGCGGCACAGCGAGGCGCGCTTCCGCCCCATCGCGAAAGGCCTCACCGAGATGGTGATGGCGTGCGACATGGATCGCCTGACCTTCGTCAATGCGGCGGCACAGTCTGCCCTCACGCACGCCACGAACGTGGCTTGAGAGCGCCGCCATGTAGCGCACCCATGCTGTGTCGTAACTGCCGCCGGAGATGAGGATCTTCCGCGTCGCAGAGGCTGGACTGTGTTGGGCGCATCCCCCGATTCGCTCGATGCGCGCGCGGTAAAGCGGCTGGCCACGGCGCCGCCAAGGCCCGCGATCGAGCTAGTGAGAAATTGCCGGCGTTTCATAATGTGGCGTCTCCAGTACATTCCGTTTCAACGGAACTCACCTGCCGCGATTGGAACATTAATGCGATAGGTCGTCACTCTCGCCTCAGTCACCAGGCGCGTCGACCCATCGGCCAGCATTTCGGAGACCCGCCAGGCTTCCGGAATCCATCCCCATTGTGGGTCCTTTTTGTAGTCGATGTCGATGTCTACTGTACCCCTCTGTTCGAACACAACGCGGTAGCGACTCACCAGGCAATCTCGTTCCGGTTCGATCCACAGCGACGTTTTCCAGCCCGACGGATCATGTTGCTCCTCCAAGATCATCGTCGACCTGCCCTTGTAAAGCCTCCGCCCTTCATTGGTGACCGCGCGTTCCATAAGTAGGTGGCCCATTACCGGATCAAGGGGACGAATTGCCATCATGATCGCTCTGATGTCCAGGTTCTGAGCGTCGGGGTTCGTTGCTATCTGCCTGGTGACTGTGGCGGAGAGTCTAGCAGGGATGTAAGACGGGTCTTCCCCACCTGTCCGTCAAATACACTTAAGTATCGATATTTCCGTCTCAGGCCCAACCCATCCGTGCGATTGTCGGGAGTCTGGACGCGCACGCCATCGGGCTTCTCTTTACGATCGAGCTCGAAGCTATATCGCATCTTGTTCCCATCCACCGCCAAAGTCTTGGATACGAGATAGGTCCGGTCCTCGCGCAACGCTGGTATCGCAGCGCGTTCACGCTCCGGAAATCTTGGGTTGCCGAGCCATCCATTCGGATAAGTTTGTTGTTCAACCCAGGCGAAGCTTGCCGACTTGATGCCGTCCTGGCGCCTCTGCCAGGCCGCGATGATCTGTGCTTTGGTAGCGACAGGCTTGCTAGTATCCCGTGGGAGCGTGCCGAAGACATCGCGATTCTGCGCATTGGGGCTATTCTGTGCACCATACGCCAACAACAAGCCGACCGACAACGCTATCGCGCTACCGGTTCTCATGTTCATGATCGTCCACTGCCTCCGTTCCTTACTATCACGCGGCTGGTCCGCTGCCATATGCTCTGATCCATAGACGGCGCATTACTGGTTTCGATTGCCCGACAAGAGCGGATGCAGCTTTAAGCGGCAACCGTGCGTCTCAAAGTAGCCGGAATCCGCTTTCGGAACGTCTGAGGTGGTCGGCGAAAAGGCAAATTCATCCAAGCCGACCCTTCGATCCGGCAGATCCTATGGCAATCCCGCGTACTGACAAGAGGGGCCGCGCAAAGATTTTCGGCTGTTTTGATCGCTGGCCGAAAACGTCCCCGGATTTCCCGTTGTGGGAAGCCCGTTTGGCAGGCATTTTCTCGCGGTTTCCGAGGGACCGCTGGTGCAGCGGAGGAACCATGCTTCCGAGCAGAAGCAACACCGATGTGTCAAAAACTAGCGTTTCCGTCACAGGCCGAAAACTCTAGGTTTTGACACAGGCGAAGACGGTGCCAATGGCGCGGCCTTTCCTCTCCGGAAACTCCTTCGTACTCTGGGTGGCGCTGGACGTCAGACTAGCGGAATGAGCTTCATGCCTTTAGCGGCGGCCTTACGATGGAGGGCCTTTAGTTCGCGTTGGTCCCGCTGCTGCTCATAGTAGGCGGCGCCACGGTCTACCCAGGCCGGGCCCTCGGTCAGCAGGCGGTAAATGAGACACGCCAAGTAGCGGGCCATTGCCTTGACGGCCTTAAGCCCACCGAGACGCGCTCTCAGATGCCGATAGCGTGCTCCCAGGTAGCTGTCGCTCCGGAATAGGCTTTGTGCGGCGTTGCGAAGTGCGTTCGCGACCCGGTTCCGAACCTGCCGTTTTTCGTGTCGGATCACCTGGCCTCCACTCACGTCGCGCCGTGGCGATAGCTCCAACCAGGACGTGAAATGCTTTTCCGTCGGCCAGGCGCTCAAGTCCGGCCCTAATTCCGAGTAAAGCGTCTGCGCCGTCATTAAATCAATGCCGTCGATGATGCGCAGATCGACCCCTAGCAGCCGCTGCAGTTCCGCCCCCAGATCGAAATTCGGTCGATTGTCTCTTGTCTTCCGCTGTGCGCTCCGCTTCCTTCGCTGATACTTCGTTCCGGCCTTCGCCT
>DATJYW010000017.1:0-30317 GCA_035499435.1 Candidatus Acidiferrales bacterium
GTAACCATCACCACCACGAATACCGCGCCGGTTGCCGACGCGGGGCAGAGCCAGAGTGTCTACGTGGGCGCTACCGTGACTTTGGACGGCAGCAAATCCAGTGACGCGGACAACGATCCGCTTACCTACTCCTGGTCCTTCTCGAGCCGTGCGCCGGGAAGCAGCGCGACCTTGTCGGGTGCCAACACCAAGTCGCCGACCTTTGTCGCCGATGCCGCCGGCACCTACGTGGTGCAGTTGATTGTCAACGACGGTTTTGTCAACAGCGCTCCGGCGACGGTCACGATTACCGCCAGCACGATGACCATCACGCTGTCGCCAAATCCCCTGAACCTGTACAACTCGCCGGCCGCGCTGACCGTGACCCTTAGCGCTCCCGCCGGGTCGGGCGGCGTCACGGTTGGTTTGACGGGCTTTGACACGAACGTGATCTCGGTCCAGGCCTCGGTGACGGTGCCACAGAACTCGACCGGCGCCAATGTCACGGTAACTCCGGTAGCGCCGGGCCACACGTCGATTACGGCCAGCGCTTCGGGATATCAACCGGGTAACGTCACGGTGACGGTCGCCAGCCTCGGCTCGATCACTCTGGCCTCGGGTGTCTCGGTGCCGGTCGGGCAATCTGCGCCCCTCAACGTCACGCTGTCCACCGCCGCGCCCGCCAACGGCGTCACGGTTTCCCTCAGCAGCAGCGACTCTACGGTTCTGACGGTCCCGCCGAGTGTCTTCATTGCCCAGGGCGCCACCAGTCCGTCTCCGCAGCCGCAAGTGACCGGGGTGGCCATCGGCACCGTAACGGTGTCGGCATCCGCGCCGGGTTATGCCGCTACCAGCCAGTCCGTCAATTCCACAGCAACTCTCAGTTTCTCGACTCAGGCCGTGTCGGTGGGTGTGGGCGGGGTACAAAATGTTGACTTACTCCTCTCAGCACCCGCGCCCGCCGGCGGCCTGTCCATCAACCTGAACTCGAACAATACCGCGGCCGCGACCGTGCCTGCCACCGTCACCATCGTTGCCGGCGCCAGCAAGGTGACCGTGCCGGTCACCGGTGTGGCTGCGGGTTCCGCCACGATTACGGCGAGTACCACCAATCCGAATGTCACCGGGACAAGCACTACCGCCACCGTCAGCGCCGGAGGCAGCATCATCGTCCCCGCCACTCTGACCGTTGCGCCGGGCGACACTGCGGCCTTCCCGGTGAGCGTGGCGACCGCCCCCACGTCAAACCTTTTCATCGACCTGACTACCAGCGATTCCACGATAGCCACCATCTCGCCCTCGCAAGTCACGATCGCTGCCGGGCAAAAGCAGCCTTCCTCGCAGCCCCAAGTCACCGGCGTAGCGGCGGGCACCGCAACCATCACTGCCAAATCGACCGGATCGGGCCTCAGCCCGGGTACTTCAAACGTTACCGTCGGATACGCGCTTACCCTGACTCCGACCAGCATCACCATACTGGGGAACGGCAACACCGCGACTCTTACACTGATGATCGCCGGCCAGGCGCCCGCCGGCGGAATCACTTTCAACATGTACTCGAGTAATCCCGCCGTGGCCACCGTCCCTTCAAGCGTGACCATGACCGCGACCTCGTCCAGCATCGGTACGCGCATCACCAGCGTCTCGGTGGGCTCGGCCGTAATTCATGTCAGTGCGACTGGCATACCGGATACCACGGCCACCGTCACTGTCCAGCCTCCAGGGTCGATCTTGCTCTCCGGTGCGAGCAGCATGGGACTGAGTACCACGGGGAACCTTACTGTCACGTTATCCACCCCCGCGCCCGGAAATGGTGTGACGGTCGATTTAACCACCACCGATTCGAAAAAGGTGAACGTCTCGCCGGCGAGTGTCTTCGTTGCCGCCGGCGCCACCACCCCGACCGCTCAGCCGCAGGTTGTGGCAGTCAATGTGGGTTCGGCCAACATCACCGCGTCTGCGACGGGCTACAACAGTTCCTCCCCCTTGGCGGTAAGCGTCAACGCGACCATCACGTGGGTCACGCCTAGTATCACCATCACGGGTCTGAACAAGACGGGAAATCTTCAGTTGCGGCTCAATGCCACCGCGCCGCTGGACGGGTTGACAGTCAACCTCACCTCCAGTGATCCTTCGGTGGCCACCATCCAGGCAACCGGCATCTTCATCTGGGACGGCAGCAACGCACCGGCGATTCTGCTCCCGGTGACGTCGGTCACCCCGGGTACCACGACCATCCACGCCAGCGCCACGAACGTTCCGGACGTGACGGCGACGGTTACCGTGGTTGCCGATAACCCCGTGCCCGCCATCACGAGCCTGTCGCCATCGAGCGCCACGGCGGGCGGCTCGGCGTTCACCCTCACGGTCAACGGGACCGGCTTTGTCAACGGCTCCGTGGTGAACTGGAACGGGTCGGCGCGAACCACCACCTACGTCAGTGCCTCGCAGTTGACGGCGGCGATCACGGCGGCCGATATCGCCAGCCCGGGCACGGCACAGGTGACAGTGTTCAGCCCGACTCCGGGCGGCGGCACCTCGGCGGCAGCAGCCTTCGCCATCAACGCGACCAGCCCGGTGCCCACGATCACGGGCCTGTCACCATCGAGCGCGACGGCGGGCGGCTCGGCGTTCACCCTCACGGTCAACGGGACCGGCTTTGTCAACGGCTCGGTGGTGAACTGGAACGGGTCTGCGCGAACCACGAGCTATGTCAGCGCGACGCAGGTGACGGCGGCGATCGCGGCGGCCGACATCGCCAGCGCGGGCACCGCCCAGGTGACGGTGTTCAACCCGGCGCCCGGCGGCGGCACCTCGGCGCCAGTGTCCTTCACCATTAACACGCCTAACCCCGTGCCCACGATCACGAGCCTGTCGCCATCGAGCGCGACCGCGGGCGGCTCGGCGTTCCTCCTGACGGTCAACGGCACCGGCTTCCTCAACAGTTCTGTAGTGAACTGGAACGGGTCGGCGCGGACCACCAGCTATGTCAGCGCGACGCAGGTGACCGCGTCGATATCGGCAGCCGACATCGCCAGCGCGGGCACCGCCCAGGTGACGGTATTCAACCCGACGCCCGGCGGCGGCACCTCTACGGCAGCATCGTTCACGATCAACGCGGCTAACCCCGTGCCCACGATCACCAGCCTGTCACCATCCAGCGCGACGGCGGGTGGATCGGCGTTCCTTCTGACGGTCAACGGCACCGGCTTCCTCAACACCTCTGTAGTGAACTGGAACGGGTCGGCACGGACAACCAGCTACGTCAACGCGACGCAGGTGACCGCGTCGATATCGGCGGCCGACATCGCCAGCGCGGGCACCGCCCAGGTGACGGTATTCAACCCGACGCCGGGCGGCGGCACCTCTACGGCAGCATCGTTCACCATCAATACCGCCAAGCTCACCATCACGACCACGTCCCTGCCAAACGGAACCGCAAACACATTCTACTCGTTTCAAATCCTCGCGACTGGTGGCAAGGCGCCCTTGACCTGGTCGATCACCGGGCTGCCGGCGACGTTCAACTATGATTCCTCGACGGGTATCATCAGTGGCACGACTCGTTCTGCAGCCAAGTTCACGGTGAGCATAAGCGTGACGG
Source organism: Candidatus Acidiferrales bacterium (assembly GCA_035499435.1). Lineage (GTDB taxonomy): Bacteria > Acidobacteriota > Terriglobia > Bryobacterales > Bryobacteraceae > Solibacter. Next base: position 3,584 of record DATJYW010000017.1, read on the forward strand.
ACTCGAGCAGCCCTCAGCAAAACGCTTCTACATCCCTCTCGCTTACCATCGTTCCCGCACCGCTGGTGATTACGACTACCGGCCTTGACAACGCCTTGATCAACACCTACTACAGTCTCCAGGTGCAGGCAAGCGGCGGAACATCGCCCATAATGTGGTCGGCAACCGGCTTGCCTTCCTCTCTGAGCATTGATCCGTCGAGCGGGTACATTACCGGCACCCCGTTGATTGCAGATGTAGGAACTTACACTGTGACGATTACGGCAACTGACAGCGCTCAGCCCACGCCGCAGATCGCCAAGGCCGTGCTGACCCTGAATGTCACCCTGCCGATGGGCGTAGGCGTGCTGTCCGTCACCGACGCCACGATCGGGCAGAATCTGCAGGTCCCCATCAACATCACCTTCAACCCGGCCCCGTCCGTTGACATCACGCTGACGATTACGTCCAATTCCCCGGGACTGGTGATGCTGGGCAACTTGGGTGCCGGCGGCTCGATGCAACTGACAACCACAGTCCCGGCGGGCACTTCAACCGTAGCCACCTATGCCAAGGCGATGATGAACTCCGGGACAGCTACCATTACCGCCAGCGCGCCTAGCTATATAGCCGGCAACGGTACGATGACCCTGGCGAACTCGGGCTTCGTGGTATCTGGTCCTGCCGGGATCGGCGGCGCCTTCACTGTTTCCCAAGGAGCCGTTTCCACGCTCACCGTCTACCCCGCCCAACTCGATTCGTCCGGGAACTTCCACCAATCGCAGCAGCTTCGTGGCGGGTATTCCATCAGCGTGCCCGTCAACAGCTCGGACACTGGTGTCGGCACCCTGTCGGCTTCCTCCGTCTCGTTCAGCGGCGGAGCGGATAGCGCCACCGTCTCGTTTACAGCCAAAGGCCCGGGCAACACCACCGTCACCGTCAACTCGCCCTACCCGTTCGTGTTCCCCTCATTGGGCGGAACGATTACGGCGACTGTGATTCCCCCGACCCTGATGCCGCCCAGCGGTGTGACCGTCGGAAAGAATCTGCAAATCTCGGGCTCCATCTCGCTGAGCGCAAAAGCGTCGGCTGACGTGTTGGTCACGATCCACAGCAGCGATATCAGCCGTCTGAAATTCGCCAACACGTCCACCGGCACCGGCAGCGATACCATTACCGTCACCATCCCGCAGAACCAGACCAACTCGCCGGACTTCTACATCCGCGGCTACGATAGCTCGGGTGCAATCCCCTTTACTGTATCGGCCAACGGCTACGGCACCGTCAACACCACGATGCCCCTTGGACCTTCCGGCCTCGCCATCTGCCAAAACCCATACGACGACATTGCGTGCGGCGCCAGCTACCTGTCAACGCTCGGAGGTCCGGACGCGGATCTGTACATCTTCACGGCACTGTTGAACGGCAGTGGTGGTTTCGTAACCCGGCAAACCCTGGCGCCGGAATTCTCGATATCCGCCGCGGTCAACAGTTCCAATACTTCGGTCGGCACCATAACCGCCTCTCCCGTCACCATCGTGACCACCGACAGCGGAAATCCGTACGGCTATACGCAGTTCCATGCTGCCGGCGCGGGAAACACCACGATCACGGCAAGCGCTGACGGATACACATCGGGCTCCGTGAACGCGGCCGTTCAACTGCCCAGGATGGTGGTAACCGATGGAGTGACCGTTGGCCAGTTCTTGCAGGAGCAAGGCTCGGTGGTCCTCCCGAATAAAGCCCCGGCCGGAGGTCTCGATGTCACCGTGCAAGCCAACTCCGGCGGACTCCAGTTCGCGGTCGGCGCCGGTGATGCCGGCTCGAGCTCACTTCTGCTGCACTTCACCGAGGGCCAGACCGTCTTCTACTTCTACATTCACGCGATGGGCTCCTCGGGCACCGCAAGCTTCACGGCGTCGGCCGCCGGGTATGCGCCTAGCAGCGGAACCATCACGCTCGTCCCGTCCGGTGTCGTGATTCAAGGACCAGGCAGTGTAACCAGGCCCGGCACCCTGACGCTCACCATTTACACGGCGCAATTGTCCGGCGACGGACTGAATACACCCGTCATTCCGGAAGCGCTGGCCGGCGGAGGCTCGCTGATCGTTTCGCTGCACAACAGCGACCCCACCATCGGATCTGTCTCCAGCAGCGTGATCATCTCGCCCGGAACGAATAACAGTACCACCCTGTTCGTGCCGCTGGCCGCCGGATCCACCACGGTGTCTCTGGATCAACCCACAGGGTGGACGACGCCAAGCCAGCTAACGACCCTGAACATCAAGGTGCAATGACACGCGGCAGGCCGCGAGGCCTGCCCCGATTCCATATGCAAGAGGCAACTATGCGATTCACTTTTTCGGCAATCGCCGCCCTGGCGCTCCTTGGGCCGTCCCTCCTGACAGCCGCGCCCGGACTCACCGCCGCCGATGTCACGGTTGGCAAGAACCTCCAGATGTACGCCAGCATCAGGGTGGCCGGCGGGGCCCCGCAGGAAGGCCTGAAACTGACCCTGACCAGCGACGACCCTAGCCGCCTGTTGCTGTCCCGCGCGCCGGACCAGGCCGGCTCTGCGACCATCGACTTGATGGTTCAGCCGCGCTTTCCCGAAGGACCCGAATTCTGGCTCCAGGCTCTGGCGGATCACGGCACGGTTACTTACACCGTGACCGCCCCGGGCATGGCCGGCGCCAAGGGCACCGTCACGCTGGCGCCCTCCGCCATCCTCATCACCGGCCCGTTCAAAGCACCCACGTTTCCCACCACGCCGCGGGCGGAACCTGCCCGGATCGCGATCTATTCGGCGGCACTGGATGGCTCCTCGAAATTGCTGGCCGAGCAGCAGGTGGCCGGAGGCTCCAGGATCGAAGTGACCATCGCCAGCTCGAATCCGAAAACGGGCAAGTTACGGGCCTCGGCCCTGACCCTGAGCGGCGGGTCCAGTTCGGCAGTGACATGGTTCGAGCCCTCCGCGGAAGGCAAGACTGCTTTGACGCCCGTTCAGCCGCACGGTTTTGTGACTCCGGCCGATTACGCCGCCGTGACTGCCTCGGTCGAAAAACCGGGCATCGCGGTGGTAGGCGAAACCTTCCTGGGAAAGGACCTGGAGCTTCCCGACACACTCTGCCTCGGCGAACCGGCGCCGCCGGGCGGGTTGAACGTGACGCTGTCGAGCTCGGACGGTTCGAAACTGCTGATCTCCGCCAAGGAGACCGAACTCGGTTCCGCCACCATCACGCTCACCATCCCGGAAGGTAAGTCCACAGCGCCGTATTACTTGCAGGGCCTCGGAGATTCGGGCGACGTGACTTACACCGCCGAAGCCTCTGGATTCCGCAGCCGGACCGCGAAGGTACGGATGGCTCCCTCCGGATTTATCGTTGCCTACGAGCGGTACGGCCCTCCCGATGAGGCCGCCGTGCTTCGTCCCGGCGGTGCCGACGAGGAGCGCCGGTTCTTCGTGTCCGCGGCCAGCGCCAAGGACAAACCTATCCACGTCGTGGTCTGGTCGGTGCACCTCGACCCGCAATCCCGTCTGGCCGCCGACATCACCGTTCAGGCCCTCCGGCCCGGCGTGACCGCCACCGTGAACCTGAAAAGCAGCAACCCCGAAGTGGGCACTGTGGAATCGCCGTTGACTCTTACCTCCGGCTCGAACCATGCCGTCAGCCGCTTTACGCCCGTCGGGAAGGGGGTCACCGTAATTACCCTCTCCACCCCGCAGGGTTTTTCAACGCCGAAAAATGCAACATCTGTTCCGGCCACGGTCAGCGATTAGCGTGTTCCGTGGGGCGGACAATTGGTTTCTGATCGTCCGCTTGACTGGTACTACTAATACGATGAAAGAACTGTAAGTCGGTAAAACTGATGTATACTCTTTCTCGTATAAGTTTGTTCCCCGGGTGAAAGTTGGAGGCGTCGGCATGCTCCTAAGATCGTCGTTCGTCCTTTTGGCGCTGATTCTGCTCCTGTCCTTGCCGGCGATGGCCGGCTCGGTGATGATCGGATATTCGGTTACCGGTCTCGGCGGAAGCTCCTTCCAATACGACTACTGGATTTATAACGACGACGCGGGCTTTCCGGTTCAGCTCTTCGATATCTACTTCGATCCGACTCTTTACTTGGAGACTTCCCTCACCGCCACCACACCTCCTCCGCTGAGCACCGATTGGGACCAGATATTTTTGCATTCGGTGCCTCCCCTGGGAGCTGCCTACGATGCGCTCGCGAATGGCGCCGGCATCCCTGAGGGCAGTTTCGTGTCCGGGTTTGAGGTTCAATTCACCTGGCTTGGCCAAGGCCTGCCCGGCCCCCAGCCGTTTGAGGTCTACGATCCGGACCGGTTCTCTCTGCTTCAGAGCGGCACCACGCAGGGCCCGGAACCTTCCTTCTTCGGCCTCGTCGGCCTGGCAATTGCATACGGCGGCTGGAAGCTGCGGCGGGCGCGCTAGGACTCGTCTTCTCCACAATCGGTAACCACTTCGCGGCCTGCTATCCTGAAGTAAGCACCTGCCTTATGACCACAGCCGCGGAGCGTCACCAGGCGCTCAAAGATATCCTGGAGCAACGTGTCCTCGTCCTCGATGGCGCCATGGGGACCATGATCCACGCCGCTCCCCTGTCCGTCGAAACCGACTACCTGGGACGCGAGAATTGCCCGGAAATCCTCAACGTCACGCGGCCTGACGTCATCCAGGACATACACCGCCAATACCTCGAAGCTGGCGCCGATATCATCGAAACCAACACCTTCGGCGGCGCTCCCATCGCGCTGGCCGATAACAAGCTCGATGACCGCGCCTACGAACTAAATTTCGCCGCCGCCAGACTGGCCCGCGAAATCGCCGACCGTTACTCGACCGCCTCCAAGCCGCGCTTCGTCGCCGGGTCCATGGGTCCGACAAACAAAGACCTGAACATCACCGGCACCGCCACTTTCGATCAGCTCCGCGACGGCTATTACGTACAGTCCAGGGGCCTCGTCGAAGGCGGCGCCGATTTCCTGCTCATCGAGACCTGCTTCGATACCGGCAGCCTCAAGGCCGGCCTCCTCGCCGTCGAACAGTTGCGCCGCGATCTCGGCATAGACATTCCGGCCGTGGCCTCCGTCACCATCGAGCGCACCGGCACCATGCTGGGAGGGCAGGGAATCGACGCTCTCTACGCCTCCATCGCCGGCCACGACCTGCTGGCCGTCGGCATGAACTGCGCCACCGGTCCGGACCTGATGACCGACCACATCCGTACCCTGGCCGAAATGTCCGCGCACCGCATCTCGTGCTATCCGAACGCCGGGTTGCCCAACGCCGAGGGCAAGTTTGGCGAAACTCCGGAATCGTTGGCCGCCCAGCTCGAAAGGTTCGCCGGCCACGGATGGCTGAATCTGGTCGGCGGATGCTGCGGCACCACGCCGGCCCACATTCGCGCGATCGCGCAGATGATCGAAGGCAGGCGCCCGCGCCAGGCGCCCGCCTCGCGCCATCGCGCTTATTACTCGGGCGTCGAACTGGTGGAAGCCGAGGACAGCAACCGCCCGCTGCTCGTTGGCGAACGCACCAACGTGATCGGCTCGCGCCTCTTCAAAAACCTCGTTGCCGAAGAGAAGTGGGAAGAAGCCACCGACATCGCCCGCCGCCAGTTCCGCAACGGCGCCCACGTCATCGACGTCTGCCTCCAGAGCACCGATCGCGACGAGATCAACGATATTCCGCCGTTCTACGAAAAGCTCGTCCGCAAGATCAAAGCGCCCGTCATGATCGACACCACCGACCCCAAGGCGGTCGAGTTGGCGCTGAAGTACTGCCAGGGCAAGAGCATCATCAACTCCATCAACCTGGAAGACGGCGAAGAGAAGTTCGAGCGCGTCTGCCCCATCGCCCGGCGTTACGGCGCCGCCCTGGTGGTCGGCTCCATTGATGAAGACCCCGTGCAGGCGCAGGCCTTCACGCGCGAGCGCAAGCTGGCCGTGGCCGCGCGCAGCGTCAGGCTGCTCACCGAAAAGTACGGGATTCCCGCCGAAGACATCGTCATCGACCCGCTGGTCTTCCCCTGCGCCACCGGCGATGCCAACTACATCGGCGCCGCCGTCGAGACCATCGAAGGCATCCGCCTGGTGAAGGAGCAGATCCCCTTCGTCAAGACCGTGCTCGGCATCTCGAACATCAGCTTCGGCCTGCCCGCCGCGGCGCGCGAAGTGGTCAACTCGGTCTTCCTCTATTACTGCACCAAGGCCGGCCTCGACCTCGCCATCGTCAACGCCGAGAAACTGGAGCGCTTCGCCTCCATTCCCGAAGAGGAGCGCCGTCTCGCCGAGAATCTGCTCTTCAACTCGCCCCCCGTGGACGCCGCTGATGAGGAGCTCCGCACCGCCCCCGAAGACTGGCGCCTCCAGACGCCCGGTCAGAAGGTCGCCATCAACCAGTGGCACATCGCCGCCATCACCGAGCACTTCCGCAAGAGCGGCAAACGCGAAAAAGTCCGCGCCGAAGACCTGCCGCTCGATCAGCGCCTGGCCAACTACATCATCGAAGGCACCAGGGACGGCCTGGTCGCCGACCTCGACCGTAAGCGCGCCGAAGGCGCTGCCCCGCTCGAAATCATCAACGGTCCGCTCATGGCCGGCATGAGCGAGGTCGGCCGCCTCTTCAATAACAACGAGCTGATCGTCGCCGAAGTCCTGCAATCCGCCGAGGCCATGAAGGCCGCCGTCAGCCACCTCGAGCAGTTCATGGAAAAGAGCGAATCGTCCGCGCGCGGCAAGGTCATTCTCGCCACCGTCAAGGGCGACGTCCATGACATCGGCAAGAACCTGGTCGAGATCATCTTCGCTAACAACGGCTACACCGTCGTCAACCTCGGCATCAAGGTGCCGCCGGACGTGCTGATCCAGGCCTATCACGAGCACAAGCCCGACGCCATCGGCCTCAGCGGCCTGCTCGTCAAGAGTACGCACCAGATGGTGGTCACCGCCATTGACCTGAAAGCCGCCGGTATCTCGGTTCCCTTGCTGGTAGGCGGCGCAGCCCTCTCGGAGAAGTTCACGCGCACCAAAATCGCGCCCGCATACTCCGAAGCCGTGACTTACGCCAAGGACGCCATGACCGGCCTGGCCGTTCTCAATCGCCTCATGGACCCCGCCGATCGCGAGCGAGTGCTCGCCGAGTGGCGAGCCGTGGGGCAGGTTTCCGACCTGCCCGCCGCGGAGCGGCCTTCAAGCGCTACCCCCGCCTCCACCGCCCGCAGCCGCAAAGTCCGCGCGGATATCGCCATCCCGCCCGCCCCCTACCTCGACCGCCGCGTCCGCGCCGTGCCCCATCTCGCCGAAGTCTGGAGCTACATCAACCCCTTCATGCTCTACGGCAAGAACCTCGGCTACAAGGGCAATTTCGACAAAGACCTCGCCGCCCACGAGCCCAAAGCTCTCGATCTCTTCCACAAGGTCGAAGAAGTCAAGCAGGAAGCCGCCCGCTTCATGAAAGTCCGCGCCGTCTGGCGCTTCTTGGAGGCCGAGCGTGACGGCAACGCCATCCACCTCTTCGAGCCCGGTGCGGCATCCCCCGTCCATACCTTTGCCTTCGGCCGCCAGCCGCGCGAGGATGGCCTCTGCCTCAGCGACTACATCCTGGAATCCGAGGAGGGCCGCCGCGATCACCTGGCGCTCTTCGTCGTCACCGCCGGCGAATGCATTCGCGAGCGCGCCGAAGAGTGGAAGCAGCGGGGCGAGTATTTCAAGTCGATCGCCATCCAGGCACTGGCCACCGAGACCGCCGAAGGCACGGCCGAGTGGCTTCACCGTCGCATTCGTGAAGACTGGGGCTTCCCCGATCCTCCCTCCACCACCATGCACGATCGCTTCACTTCCAAATATCGGGGCAAGCGTTACAGCTTCGGATATCCTGCGTGCCCGAACATGGCGGGCCAGGAAGGAATCTGGAAGCTGCTCCAGCCTGAAGAAATCGGAGTGAAGCTCACCGAGAGCTACATGATGGAGCCCGAAGCCAGCGTCAGCGCATTGGTCTTCCATCACCCCGACTGCGCCTATTTCACCGCGGATGGTGGGGATGCCTGACTGGAACCCCGCTCAATACCTCAAGTTCTCCGAAGAGCGCACCCGTCCCTGCCGCGACCTCGTCGCGCGCATTGAGCTCGACTCTCCGCGCCGCATCATCGACCTCGGCTGCGGCCCCGGCAACAGCACCGAAGTTCTCGCCGCTCGCTGGCCCGCCGCCGATCTCACCGGCCTCGATAGCTCTCCCGACATGATCGCCAAGGCCAGTGCCGCGCATCCCGCTTGGCACTGGCTGGCCGCCGAAATCGAGCAATGGACCGCTCACCCCGCGCGCAACCCGGAGTACGACCTCGTCTTCTCCAACGCCGCCCTTCAATGGGTTCCCGACCACACCGCCGTCCTCCCGCTGCTCCTCTCTCGCGCGTCCGTGTTCGCCTTCCAGATCCCCGGCAACTGGGACGACCCCGCCCACCGCACCATGCGCGAGGTAGCTAAACGCTACCCGCTCGAAGGCCGCGTCCGCGAGTGGTTCTCGCACGACCCCGCCTTCTACTACGACACTCTCGCTCCGCACGCCGCCCGCGTCGATCTATGGGAGACCGAATACCTCCACATCATGGACAGCGCGGAAGCGATCGTCGACTGGTACAAAGGCACCGGCATGCGTCCCTTTCTGGAAGCCCTCGCCACCGATGCGGAGCGCGCCCGCTTCGCCGCCGACTACCTCCAGGCCATCCGCTCCGTCTATCCGCCGCGCCCCGATGGGAAAGTGCTTTTTCCTTTCCGGCGCCTCTTTGTTATTGCTTGCCGCTAGTTCCGTTCCTTGCGTGCCCGGTCAAGATGTTTGATCAGGATGACCTCGTTCCCTTTCTCGGAGTAGATCACTTCGTCCACGAGATTCTTCGTCAGGAGGATGCCGAATCCGCCGGGGCGCAATCCCTGTGCTTCCCGGTGTACGAGGTGCCCGCACGGATCCTCCGGCGCGTTCGAAACCGCCGCGTGCGGAATCTCGTTCAGAGAGAAACCTTCGCCTGGATCTCGAATTCTGCACGAAATCGCGCGGCTCGACCGAAGGTACGAGATTTCCACGTATTCGTTCGGATCGAACCGCCCGCCATGTTCCATCGCATTGAGCAGCATTTCGCGAAACGCCGTGCTCAGATGCGCCCGGTCCGCCAGAGCCAGGTCCTCTCCAATCTCGTTGACGAACTGCACGAGCCGCTCGGCTGTCGTCTGGTCGCATCGCACCGACAGGCGGATCCACGCCGGGGTCGCCGACTCCAGTTCGATGCCGTCGTCCCAGGCCGGAGCTTCCAGCGCCTTTTGCAGCATGTCCTCGAATTGTCCCGCCACGAAAGGTGCCGTGAAATAGCTGAATGCGTTCTCGCGCATCGCTGCGATAACGGCTTCAGGCGCGCCGGCGCCCGTGAGAATAATGACTCTGGTGTGCGGATGCGCACGCCTGATTCTACGGAGCAGGGCGACGTCTTCCGCGCCCGAGGTCTTTTCGCTCGTGACCACAACGTCGAAATGCCTGCCCTGAACCGCCGCCAGCGCTGCCTCGTTGTTGGCGGCATGCTCCACCTTCCAATTCGCGTCGCTGGCGATCTTCTGCACTAGTGCGTCGATCTCGGGGTTGGCATCGACGATCAGCACGGCCTTGTGCGAACTCTTGGCGGCATCTGGCGTGTCCGGCATGCGGCAACCCCTCAGAGCTACGAAAAACGATGCCCGGTATGTCCTGATGATTTATTATTTTGCGCCTGGGCCGGCGTGCCCGTGCGTGCCGCGATCAATGCGAGCCGCTCTGGAGCAGGAACTTCGCCATCTTGTATTCCAGGTAGTGGTTCCACTTCGTCTCCAGTACTTGCTGCAGCCGCCGGTCCCGCGCTTTCACGTCTCCTTTGGCCTCGGCCAGCAGGGCGTCGTAGAAATACGCTTCGCAAAGCATCGCCCGCCGCGGCATCGGGAGGGAACGGAAGTCGGAGTTGGCGTAGGCTGCTTCCGTTTCCAGGCCGGCGAAAATATCGTCGGATTTGACCTCGCCGAGATAGTAGCCGATCAGCATCTCACGCCACGCGCTCTCATCGCCTCCCCGTAAACGCTCTCGCCAGCGCGACCGGTCGGCCCCCGCCCACCGCTGCCTGACCACCTGAAGAGCCTCGTCCTGGGCCTGCCCTCCGAGATGCGCATAAAGCATCATCGCGATGTAGGGGACGTAGGGACTTTCAGTCTCCAGAAACTTCAGCCCGGTCTCCTCGAAATCCGAGTCGTGCATGAGAATCTTGCCCAGCGCCGCCGTATAGAGCATGCCGGAGTGTGTGTCATTGTTGGGGTTGACGTCCGCCCGGCGAAGTGCTTCCTGCGCCACTGCCCTCGCTTCGGAGTACTTGCCCAGAAAAAGATTCGCCCAGAAATCCAGCAGGTACAGATTCGGATCGTCGGCGTCCTTCGGCACCGCCATGGCCTGCCGTGCCATCGTGTGGGCTTCCTGGTAGCGTTCCCTGTCCAGTTCCGCTTCCACCAGTTCGGTCAGGGCCTGGCCCTTGATTCCGGGTACCGGCGAGGATCCCAGCTTGCGAAGGATCTCTTCGCATTCGGTCCAGTGGTCTCCGGAACCTACCCTGGAGAGATATGCCAGAGCATTGGCCCTGGCAAAGAGAGTCCAGTCCCGAGCCCAGGCCCGGTCCGTGGACGAGAGGTTACTTGCCGGAATTCTCTTCTCCAGTTGCCCGGCGAGGTCCAGCGACTGCTGCAGTTCTTCCGCGCGCTCGTGGTTGCTCAGCTGGACGGCGAGCTCGACCGAAGTGCGGACATCCTGGCGGACTGCCGCCAGATCCTTCAGGATGTTCCACGACCACTCTTTGGGGCCGGGCTTCTCGAGGAGTTTCTCCGCGTCTTGATACATCTTCCAGGCTTCGTCGGTGTTCATGCGCGAGATGGCGCTCTTCAGAAATGCCTCGGCGCTTTGCCTGGTTTCCAGCGAATCCGCGAATGGCTGATAATCCTCGAGTGCTTCGAGCGCCAGCCACCCGCCCTCGGCGGCAGGCCAATCCCCGGCGGCCCCGTGCCGTTTCATCAGGTCCTTCTCCAGCGCCAGCCGCCTTTCATGCAGGTTCGTGGGATAGGAAGCCAGAAGGCAGAGCTTCAGCTTCCGGCTCTGGTCCTGGCCCATGTCGTTGCCATAGCCGCTGAGAAAATCTTCCAGATCGACCTGTTTCGTAAGCGACAGGCGGGCCTTCATCGGATCGGTACATTCGTCCGTAAACCTGCGTAGATCGATGGCTCGCAGGCTGCCCGGGTAAGCCGCCAGGAAAGCCTGTATCGCAGTGTTGCGATCCGCCTGGACCGCGCCGGCGAACGTCTTTTCTGCCTCCTCCAGGCTGCCCGCCTCTACTTGCGCGATCCCCCGGGTGACCTGGGCGGACACAGCCTGGTTCCCCTGCGCGGTGACCGGCTTTAAGCGCGCCCGCTGCGTCTGCCGAAGTCCGTCGGTCATGGCCGCGGCGGAATGCGCGTCGGCGATTTCCGACCAGAACACGAGAGAGCGAAGCAGCCAGTCCAGGTGCCGGAGACTGTCCTCGGCGGGAATCGCTATCGGGTCGCTGTCTTTGGCTGCACGCCGTTGCGCGAGTTCCTCCGCGGACGGACGCAGCACGGCTCGCATCATGACCTTGATATCGGTCATGGAATACCGCTTCAGTACCAGCCATGTCTTTAGCGAATCGTCTACGTCGGGACCCAGCCCGTTCACCTCTTCCTGGCTCAGCAGGGTGCTTCTCAGGCCTTCGGCGCGGATTCGTAGCGCCGCCATCATTCGATCCGGCGCCGTATCGGCGGTGGCCACCATGGGTTGGGCTTCCGAATCTGTCGAACTCTGGTTGAGCACCTCGATCCGAAAGGCATCGGGCCCGCCGGCCAGCAGGTCGTCCTGCGGGCTCGAAGAATAACTGATGCGCGGCAGCGGCACGCCGAACTTGCGGAAGAAATCGTAAGCCAGCGCCTCGCGCCGCTCGACAAACGAATGGCTCGGCCGGCTAAACCGTGATTGAATGTTCCGGCCCGCGAAGAGCCGGATGGAATAGTAATCCGCGGAAGGCAGGTGCCGCAGGCGTGGATCTTCGACGTCTTCGCTCGGCTGCCTGCCCCGAACCGTCGCGGCCTTCTTCGCATCGCCTTTCGTTGGATCCGTTTTCCAGGCGCCGTTCAGGTTCGGCAGCGGCGCCTGCGGATTCTCCAGGGATGCCTTCACCAAAGCCGCCGCCTGCACCGAGGTGGCGTTCGGATAGGAGGCCAGTCCGTCCAGGGTTGCCTCCAGGCTGGTCAGCGGTAGGCCGGCTTTCACGATCTCAATCAGGTCCTGGGGCAGCCGCTCGCCGCGTGCCGCGCGCGCCTCGTATACGATCCCCGCGTGGCGCTTTTCTACCCGCTTCAGGAGGAGATCCACTACTTCCGGCGTCAACAAAGCCTCGGGCCTCTTGCGTAGCTCGTTGCCTAGGATCAGCGCCGGCAGGCCGCTCGCGTCCATGGCCAGTTGACCGGAGACCTTCCATACGGGCAACGACCACCGCGGGACAATCCACCATCTCCCGCCGTCGTCCAACTCCGTGATCTTGTTCCAATCCTTGTAGCGATGGAAAAACTCCAGTGCGGTCCCGGATAAGCGGGCCGAAGAGATGATCGCGTCCTTCTCGCGCACATTGCTCTGGATCGCCAGGTCGAAGGGAAGCTTCAGCTTGGCTCCGGTCACGCGCAACACGTGCATCGGCAGCGGATCGGCCGTGACATCGATCCGCTCGGGAGCCGGAATGCCCCATTCCTGGGCCATCGTCTCCGCGCGCGCCCGCCACGCATCGCTCAGATATTGCCGGTCCACGTTGAGCAGGGTAGAGAAGTGCAGTTCGATCGGCGAATCGGACGCCGGGGCTGCCGCTCCCGACGTGGCGGTGAAGCTTTCGATTCCGTAGCCGCGGGGCTGCAGATCTTCGTATTTCTTAAGCAGATCGCGGAGCGTGTCCAGGCGTTCCGGCCCCGCGGACCGCAAAAGCAGATACTCGGTCGCATAGTCGAGCCGGCTCTCGGCGAGCGTTCTGCGTTCCTGGTAGGGTCTCTTCGCAAACTCCGGCGTGCGGAGCTCCGACAGGATGCCTTCGGTGTTACGGCGAAGCTCCTGCTGTTCCGCGCGGTAGTGGCTCACGTACATGCCGATACCGCACAGGCCGGCGATGCCGATGCCGGCCAGAAGCCACCGGAATTGACGTCGCAGCGCGGCGCGCTGCAGAATCGTCTTCCTCCAGGGCGCAATGATCCTGATAAACGCGTCGTGCTGGAGCTCGAAAAGCTCCTGTCCTCGAAACGTGCGCGGGCGCAGCACGCCGCGAGCGCTCAGCCGTCTCAATTCCTGTTCCACCCGGCCAGGCTGGAGATTCTCGTTTTCCGCGAGCTCATCGACGGTATATGGTTTCTTGAAGCCGCTGGCCGGCGCCAGTTGCCGCATCAGCTTGGCCGTCACGTGCTGGTCCTGCCAGCGCTGCGGCATGACGGCGCGAACAAACGTGTCGATGATCCGGCCCGCGCCTCCCAACGATTCGTAGAGCGCACGGGTAATTGTCGATTGGCCTCCTCGCGCGTCCCAAAGCTGCCCGCACACGAGTTGCAGCATCGGCAGATCGACCGCCTGTTCGGCGCGCAAATCGCGAATGAGAGTGTCCACCAGCCCATCCTCGTACTCGACCCCGAACAGGCGCGCGGGCTCCTGGATCGCCTCGCGGACTCCCTGATCGTCGAGGTGGTCGAGCGAGTAGGTGGAGTGGAACAGATTCAATATGTCGGTCCGGAACGGCTCCAACGCGGCCAGAAACTCCTGCCGCAGCGAGAGTACGATCCGAACGTCCAGGGCGGAATGACGAACCAGCCCTGCCAGCTCCTTGCGAAGCGGATCCAATTCCTGTGGGTGGTTGATCAGGAACTCCTCGAACTGATCGAGAATCAACACGACCGTTTGCCCATCGAAGCTGGCGATCAGGCTGATCAATTCGCGCAGCGACGGAGCGCCCGCGCCAGGATCGGGAATTCCCAGTTCTGCGGCACGGTGGGCCAGGAAGGATTTCAACGCCTCGGCCGGATCCTCCGCGGCCCAGGCATCGTAATAGAAGGCGCGCGCGCGTTGGTCCTCGAGCGAGGGAATGACGAGCGTTCGCAGCAGCGACGACTTTCCCACTCCCGACGGGGCATAAAGCAGCGTCAACCTGGAGGAGAAAATCTTGCTGCACAGGAACCTCGCATCCCGCTCGCGCCCTCTGAAGATGCCGTGCTCGTTCCGCTCGAACGGGCGGAGGCCCACATAGGGACGCTCCAGCGGGACCGCGAGCATTTCGGCCGCGGATTGACTCACTACGCCCAAGCGACACCCCGCGCCGCCGATCCCAGATTGTCCACCACCCGCGTGGCGAATGCGTTGGGATCGAGCCGGATCAGGTCCGTGTTCAACCGTTTCCAGGCCAGTTCTTCCATGGGCGAGACGGGTTCCCGGGTAGCCAGGCTGGTGAGCTGTTTGCCCTTCTCCCCGATCGATTCGAACACACGCATCACCAGGCGATACTGCCAGACGTCCAGCGTGTAACCCATGAAAAGAATGGAATGCGTCTGCAACGTGCGGATGAAGGCGGTTGGAACCTGCGTATCCTGGTGCTCCAGGCGGCCCAGCATCAGGAGGTGATCCGTCTCCGTGAGCACCAGCGTGTCAATCCCCAATCCGGGGTCGGGCACGTCGTTCAGCCCCGGAGAACCGAGCAGCTTATAGATCACGTAATCGCTGCCGCTCACATCGACTCCGTCGGCTACGCAGATCTCGTACTGATTTCCCTTCACCACCAGGATCTTGCCATCATGTTCTTTGTTGTAGGACCGCACGATGTGGCTGACGATGGTGCAGGACTTGCCGGCGTCCACCAGGCCTTTTTCCAGCTTCATATCGCAGGTTGTGCTCACGATCAAAGGCGGAGGCTTGACCCGAAGCAGCATCGAGTAAACCTCGGGAACGCCGTTCAGGCTTCGGCTCTGCGCTTCGAAGATCTGGCGGAAATTGTCGACGAATAACTCGCGGTCTTTCAAATAGCGTTCCCGATACTCGCTGGCTGTGGCGAGGCAAACCTGGTCCTGGCCGCATTGTTTGCCCAGCGCACCCGCCAGCATCGCCGGACTCAGGGGACCGTCGCCAAACACGCCAGGCCCGATGAAGGGGACGCTGCGGCCTTGGAGCAGCCTCTTGCAGGCGCTGTCGAAGTAGTCGAGCCCGCTCTCGGGTGCTGCTGCGGCTTTCGCCTGTTCGGCCAGGATCCGCTGCTGGTGGGCCAGCAACACTCCTCGCACGCCGGCTTTGAACCCGGGCAGCGTGGCATCCGTTTCGGGATCGAAAAACACCGCGGGAACGCCGATCCCCGAGCGGAACTTCTCCACCCACGCGTACGCCGCCGGATCCCGGTCCCATCGATTGCCCGGCCAGGTGTCATTGGCAAGCATCGCCAGCACGGGAATGTTCTTCTCGCGGGCACAGTCGAGTTCCAGCGCTGTAACCGACTCTGTTCCGTCGCCACCCTGCTCCGGAGTGGGAACCCACCCGCGCCGGAAAGCCACCAGCAGCAGCATTACGTCCGATTCGGCAAGCTTGTCGCGGCAGGCTTGCACGCTGGGGTTGGGAATAGCCCCCCAGTGCTCCATCATATTCGGCATCCAGCCTACGTCGAGCACCACGTTTCTCGCGACGGCGCGATAATCCTTCAGGTCTTCCGCGGTTGAAGAAATGAAGACGCGAATAGTGTGGCTGGTGTTCACAAGCAGCCTTCCCCGAAGCATTCCCTTGGCAAGGGATCGGTTGTTAATACTATACCGGCAGAGTAGCTGGCGCAACAGCTATTCAGCATCATATTAGTGTTTTCCACTATGCAATCGTTTCCATAAGTGGGGCAGGTGTCGGCCTGCCCCGCGCCGGCGCTGCCTACAACACCTCGCGCAGATTCATGGTCCGAATCAGCCTGCGCAGCGAATTCGGATGGATCTTCAGCAGCTCGGCCGCCCGATTGTGATCCCCCCCCGCCTCCCGCCACGCATTCAGGATCACCTGCCGCTTGATCTCGCTCACCGACGCCTGTAACGCGCCTCCCGCATCCGCCGCCGGGGCCGCGTCCAGCACCGTCTCCGGCAGGTCCTCCGGCACCACCACCTCCGACTGCCCCAGTACCACCGCGCGCTCGATCGCGTTCTCCAGTTCGCGAATATTTCCCGGCCACGCGTAGCTCGTCAGGTACCGCTCCGCCTCCGGTGAAAATCCTGTCACGCGCCTTCCGCATCGCGCCGACGCCCGCTCCAGGAAATGCCGCGCCAGTGCCGGAATGTCGCCCACCCGGTCGCGCAAGGGCGGCACCCGGATCGCCACCACGTTCAAACGATGATACAGGTCCTCGCGAAACGCGCCGCGCCGCGCTTCGGCTCCCAGGTCGCGATTGGTCGCCGCCAACAGCCGCACGTCGAGCTTCAGCGTGCGCGTTCCACCCACACGCTCGAACTCGCGCTGCTGCAGCACGCGCAGCAGCTTGGCTTGCAGCGTCGGCGACATCTCGCCTACCTCGTCCAGGAAGACCGTCCCGCCCTCGCCCACTTCCAGCTTGCCCTTCTTCTGGGCCACCGCCCCGGTGAATGAGCCTTTCTCGTGCCCGAATAACTCGCTTTCCAGCAGCGTCTCCGTGAGTGCCGCGCAATTGATGGCCACGAATGGCCTGCCCGCCCGCGGACTCTGCTGGTGCAGCGCCCGCGCCACCAGTTCCTTGCCCACGCCGCTCTCGCCGAGAATCAGCACCGACGTATCCCGCGGGGACACCCGCGCCACCAGCTCGAGCAGCTTCCGCGTCGCCGGACTGTCGCCCACGATTCCCGTCTCGATCGGTTCCAGCCGTTCGCGCAGCAGGTCGTTCTCCGTGCGCAGCCGCTCCATGTCGCGGACGCCTTCCAGGGCCGCTGCGGCCAGCGTGGCGATCGCGCTCAACGTGTCGCGGTGCTCCGGAAGCACCGACGCTTCCGGATCCGCAAACCGCGCGGCCAGCACCCCGGCCAGCTCACCCGCCACGTAAAGTCCCAGCGCCAGCGTCATTCCGTCGCCCGTCTGCGCCACTCCTTCGCGGCGGATACACCCGATGAGCGGATCCAACTGCAGGCGCGGAGCCGATTCCACCGCCGCCAGGCGCAGATCCTCCACGGTGCGCCCCAACAGGACCGCTCCGTCCTCGCACGGCACGATATCGGCGATCAGGCGCAGGATCTGCGTCTCCAACCGCGCGCGGTGCGGCCCGGTTTGCGCCTGGGCGAAAGCCCGAAACAGGAAGATCAGCGAGCACGCCCGCACCATCATGTGCTGCGGCGAATCGGCGGCCAGGTCCACCGGGCCCTCGCGATACGCCAGAATCGTCTCGCAGATGCTGATCTGGTCGCCGGTTTCGAGATAGTGCTCGTTGACGCGCATGCCATTCACATAGGTGCCGCTGCCGGTGTGCCGGTCCAGAATGCGGTACCCGTCGCCATCGGGAAGCACGACGCAATGATGCCAGGCGGCGTCGCGCTCGGTCAGGCGGATATCGCACGAAGGGCCCCGGCCGATGCACAGCTCCTCCTGGCCCAGTGCAAATCGCGTGCCGAGAAGCGGTCCGCTCACTGCGATCAGTTCCGCGTCCATGATTTGGCAGTTTAGCAGGCGCATCGAACCTTGGCGTGAACCGGCGTGTTCACTCCATGAACCGGTCGGTTCACGCTTCGGCCGCCGCGGCGGCGCCTCCTCACGAATTATCAGCGGCTTGCGTCCCTATTTCCGGTTGGTACGCCGCCTGCTTCTACCAGGCCATCCGGCAAAACGGAAATGCCCAAAGGAGGACACGACGATGAAGAGCACGACCACGAAACTGATGATCACGGCGGCCGCGCTGGCGTTCGCCACCGGCGTCGCTTCCGCGCAGACGCTACAGGCGGACATCCCGTTCGCCTTCCGCGCGGGCGATAAAGTGATGGCTCCCGGCACTTATCAAGTGAAGGCGAACGAGGCCCGGCAATACGTGATCATTTCCAACTTCGAAACCAAACAGTCGGTAATCGTTCTGGCAATTGCCCAGAACACGCCGCCCGCCAACTGGACCGCCAAAGGCGAGGCCGTGATGAGCTTCGAATGCGGCGCCAGCCGCTGCGAGCTGACTAAGCTTTGGAATGGGCTCGGTTATAACGCGCTCGCCTTCCGGCGCCACGAGACCGGCAGGTACGAACAGGCGTTCGTCACCGAAATCCGCCTGGCCAGGGTGAACGGCGACTGATGAGCGGCGGGCCCGCGGGCCCGCTCACCCCAACCTTTCAAGCAATCAATCGGAGGATACGACCATGAAGACCACAATCACACGAATCGCAATCGCGGCCGCCGTCCTGGTGCTGGCCGCCGGGGCCCTCTCGGCCCAGACCCTGCAGGCGCAGATCCCATTCTCGTTCCGCGCCGGCGACAAACTGCTACCGGCCGGAAATTACACGGTGTACGTGAAGAACACAAGCACCCTGGTGATCCTGTCGAATTTCGAGGCTAAACAGAGCGCGGCGGTCCTGCCCGGCGAGCGCTCCGAAGCGGCAAAGGAATGGAGAGCCACTGGCACCCCGGTGCTGGCATTCGAATGCACCATCGGCCGCTGTGCGCTCATCCGGCTGTGGGCCGGCCAAGGAAGCCCCGCGCTTTCGATGCCGCACCGCAGTCTCGACAAAGTGGAGCACGCAAGTCTTACCCTGATTCCCCTGACCAGAGCTGCCGACTGACGTGCACCCGTGGGGCGGACTCGCATGCTAGCCCGCCCTGCTTCCTTTCTAAGCCCGAACCTCAGCCAGAACCTCTCCCGCCGCACTCACCGTTCGCCGGATATCTTCCTCTGTGTGGGCCGCGCTCAAAAACGCAGCTTCGAACTGCGAAGGCGCCAGATAGATCCCCCGCTCCAGCATCCCCCTGAAGAACCCCCCAAATTTCGCCGTGTCGCACTTCTTCGCCGCTTCCCAATCGGCCACCGGCCCGTCCGTGAAGAAGAACGTGAACATCGATCCCACCCGGTTCACCGTCACCCCCTTCGGCGCCGCGGCCGCCAGCTTCGCCCCCATCGCCTCCAGCCGGTCGTAAACCTCCGGATGCGCCTTGAGATGCCGCAGCATCGCCAACCCCGCCGCCACCGCCAGCGGATTTCCCGAAAGCGTTCCCGCCTGGTATACCGGCCCCGCCGGCGCCACCTTGCTCATGATGTCCTTGCGTCCGCCGTACGCACCCACCGGAAGCCCGCCGCCGATCACCTTTCCCAGCGTCGTCAGGTCGGGCCGGATGCCGTAGCGCTGCTGAGCACCGCCATATGCCACTCGGAAGCCCGTCATCACCTCGTCGAAAATGAGCAGCGCCCCGTGCCGCTCCGTGATCGCTCGCATGCCTTCCAGGTATCCCGCGAGCGGGGGTACGCATCCCATGTTTCCCACCACCGGCTCCACGATCACCGCCGCGATCCGGTCCCCCATTTTGCCAAACGCCGCCTCCAGCGCGTCCAGCGAGTTGTAGGGCAGGGCAATGGTGGTATCGCAGAACGCCTTCGGCACGCCCTGCGTGTCGGCGATGCCCAGCGTGGCCAGCCCCGATCCGGCCTTCACCAGCAGCGAATCCACATGCCCGTGATAGCAGCCTTCGAACTTCACGATCAGGTCGCGCCCGGTGAACCCGCGCGCCACGCGGATCGCCGACATCGTGGCCTCCGTGCCGGAATTGACCAGCCGCACCATCTCGATCGACGGCACCGCGTTGCAGATGGCATCGGCCAGCTCGACCTCCTGTTCCGTCGGCGCGCCGAAACTGGTGCCGATCGCGAGCGCACCTTCCAGCGCCTCCAGGATCTCCGGATGCCGATGGCCCAGGAGCAGCGGGCCCCAGCTTCCCACGTAGTCGATGTACTCGTTCCCGTCGGCGTCGAAAATGTGCGAGCCCTCGCCGCGCGCGACGAACACGGGCTGTCCCCCCACGCTCCGGAACGCGCGCACCGGCGAATTCACGCCGCCCGGAATCTTTGCCACCGCGCGGCGAAACAGTGCTTCCGATTTCTTCAGGTTCATGTCGAGAGATTGCCGGCGCGCGGCACGATGCGCGCAAATCCGAAGCTCATGGCGATCTCGTACAGGCTCCCGTTGAGATTCTGCATCAGCCGCCGCTTCAGCCCGAGATACGGCTGCCGCCCGGCAAACAGGTCCTGCATGATCGCGGCGAATCGCGGACTGCGCCGTGTGAACTGCACCATCCGTTCCGGCACGCTGCCCAGCAGAAAGCGTCCCAGAAACACGCGCTTGGCCAGGCGCGAGCCGAATTCCAGGTCGGCCGCGAAATCCTTTCGGAGCAGTTTGCGGTAGTGCTCGGGATTCTCGGCGGGTGCGGTGTCGGCGAGCAGGCTCTGCGCGGCCAGGTCCGCCGATCGAATCGCGTAGTACAGGCCCTCGCCCGTCACCGGATCCACCAGGCCTGCCGCATCGCCCACCGCCATCCAGCCTTCGCCGGCCACGCGGTTGCGCTTCCACGATTTGATATCCAGCGACGGCAGTAGGTGGCTGTAGAACGCAGCGCCCTTCCAGGCGATGCCTTGCTCGGTCATGTAGCGTTCCAGTCGCTGCCGCAGCGACGTGGCCGGCTCGCCTTTGCCGCAGATCCCCACCGAGAGGTGGCTGCAGCGCGGGAAAACCCAGATGTAACCCTCCAGGCCTGGCAGAAAGTGAATGTCGATGCGCGCCTGGTCGCCCGGAATGTAGTATCCCAGGGCCGACATCGCGTCGGATGGCGCCAACTGTGTCCCAACGTCGCGCAGCGGATTGCGCGCGCCCGTGGCCACGATACAGTAATCCGCATCCAGGCTGCCGCCCGGTGTGCGCAACTGCCACCGCGAGCCGCGCCGCTCCATCCCCGTCACCCGGACCTTCTCGATCTGCGCCCCGGCGCGCTCTGCACGCTCCAGCAGCATCCGGTTCAAATCGAGTCGCGAATAGATCAGCAGCGGGTCGCTCAGGCGCAGCGTAACCCGGCCTGCCCCCGGCGCTCCCAGCACGGTCTCGGTGACAAACCGTTTGGGTGTCGGATTGTCGATCAGAAAAGGGTACTGGTTGTATGCTTTGAACGTCAGCCCGCCGCCGCAGGGTTTTTCCCAGGCGAGTTTTTCGTCCATCAGTACCACACCAAGGCCGGCCGAAGCCAGCCTCTCGGCGGCAAATGCTCCCGCCGGACCACCGCCCAGGATCGCGATTCGCTTCATTCCTTCTTTCCGGCCGGCGGCAGATCTTCCGGCGAGGGCATCTTGCCGGAACCGCCCGGCGCCGCCGGCATCGCGCCGCCCGCATGCGGGTTCCCGCCCGGCATTGCGCCCGCTCCCGGGGGCGCGGTGGCGCCGTGCTGGCTGGTGTCCTGCTTGCCCACCACCACCCATTTGCCGTCCTTCTGCTCCAGGTGGTAGTTCATCGTCATCGAAGTCGTGCCGCTGCCCTTTACCCCCATGTTGACCGTCGCATCCGCCTGGCTGCCGTTCACCTTGACATTGCCGATGCTGATGTCCATTCCACCCACATTGAGACCGATTTTCTGCAGGTACTCGACAACGCCCTGGCGGAGCGCTTCATTGTTTGGTTTGCCGCTGTTGCAGCCGGAAAGACAAGCGATCAGGAGGATTGCGGACGCGATTCGCACCACTCAATTATAACCTTGGTGAATCCATCTTCCTCGCGCGGCCGATGCTATAGTGTTGCTGGACGGCATGAGCCCCAGCACTCCTAAAACCGTGCCACAGGCCCGCGGCGAGCGTTGTCCACGGTGCCTTCAGCCGGTCGAGTTCCATGCGAAGCGCTGCCCCAATTGCGGCGAGCCCCTCTCCACTCACCGCGGCCTTTCGCTCTGGATCGGTGTCGGCGGCCTGCTCGCCCTGATCTTCGTCGTAGGCCTGATGTGGCTCGTGGTCCGCAACGACGATCTCGCAAAGGCGCCGCCGCTCTTCGATGAGCAGTCCCAGGCCCGCAAAGAACAGATCCTTGCCGACCCGCCCAAGGAAAACAAGGAAAACAAGGACGCCAAGCCCGACAAACCCGAAAAACCGCCCCCGCTGAATCAGTGACCGCCCGAGTAAAGCGGGAGGAACTTCATCTGTTACATGTTCCTGATCCGCTTGCGCGAGACGTCCGGCGGCGTATGAACCGTCACGAGGAAGCCGCCGCGGCCTGCCGTCTACCAGAGGACCGCATGAGGCAGCCATGCAGCTATTGTGCCTTGCTCGCCGCGCATTCGCGGTCGCTCAGCTTTGCCTGCCCGCTGGCACTGCCTACGGCTTCAGTTGCATCTCCAGAAACTTGAGGAAGACATCCCAGTCCGCGGGCAGCGTGCCGTGACCGCCGGCGTGCATGTAGTAGCCGATATCGTGCAGGATCGCCTGTCCCGCGGGCGGCCATTCGGTCGTCCCCAGGCCCTGCTTGCCGAACAGGCGGTACACCGGTTCGGCGGCCGCCGCGGCCAGGAACTCGCCCTTCGGGTCGGACCAGCCGTCCTCGCTGCCGGTTTGCAGCAGCACTGGCCGCGGCGCCACCAGCGCCACCAGCATATGCGCGTCGATAGGCGATTCGCGTGGATCGGCGGCCCACTTCTTATAGTTGCCGCAGAACTGGTACGGATAGCGTGTGGGTGCCACCAGGTGCGCGATGGTCTCGCCGTAATTGCGGCGGCTGAGCGCGGCGCCTCCTTCGCCGGAGCAACTGGCAATCACCGCCGCTACGCGCGTATCGTGCGCTCCGGCCCACATCACGGTCTTGCCCAGCCGCGAGACGCCCATGATGGCCACGCGTTTCGCGTCGATGCCCTTGTCGGTCTCGAAGTAATCCACGGCGCGGCTCACGCCCCACGCCCACGCCGCGATGGAACCCCATTCGTCCGGCGCGGGCTCGCTTTGCCCCGGCTTCAGGTACAGCGCGCGCACGCCGAGCGGCACTCCGCCCAGGAAATCGGGATCGATATCGCCGTAATACACCGTTGCCCAGCCGATGCCCTTTTCCAGCAGCGGCGCGACATTCACCCGTCCGAAGCCTCCGCCGCGGCTGGCCGGGACCTTCTTATGGTCGCGGCCCCAGATTTCGCCGAGTTTGATCCCTGGGTCGTCCACCGTGCTCGCGTTGGCTCCGAACCCCAGGTTGAGCAGCAGTGGGACCGGCTTGGATGCGCCGGCCGGGAGATAGATCAACAGGTCCATCTTCGGCCCGTTCTTGTCCGCGGAGAAGTACACGGTCACCTGCCGGCGGATCGCCTTGCCGTCGAGCGCGGGGGTGCCCTTGTCGAAAACGTCGAAGCTCATCGCCGCCGGCCGGCCGGGAGCGCGCCCGTACTCGTTCTCCTCGAAGAGCCGCACCAGTTCCGGACGGCGCTGCTCGTTCCAGGTCCTGGCGTCTTTCACCGCCTTGCCGTTGGCAAGCACCAGCGGGTCGGGCAGCGTATAGGTTCCCACCTTGGCCTCGTCGTAGTTGACCGGGATTCCGGCGACTTCGGACGGAGGCGCCTTTTTCGCGGGCGGAGCGGGCTGGGCCAGGGCGGAAATCGTCCAAAGCACGAGGGCCGCGGATCGGCTGGAGATGCACATGCCCCCTATGTTACTGCGTCTGTAGGGTAGGCCTCCTGGCCGGCCCCGCGCCGCAGGGCGCTGCGCCACAATGGATCTTTTTTCGTGCCGGCTGCGTATGGAAGAATATATGAGAGTGATGTGCTCGTTTTCCGTACTCTTGTTTACTGCCGCAGCATGGGCCCAAAGTCCGCCGGCGCGCCCGGAATTCGAAGTCGCGTCCGTAAAAGCAGCCCCCACGAATATCGATCCCACCATGCAGGTCGGTGTGCACATCGACGGCTCCCAGGTTCACTTCAGCCGATTCTCGCTCAAAGATCTCATCCGCATCGCCTACCGCGTGAAACTCTTCCAGGTGACCGGGCCCGAATGGATCGCCTCCGAACGTTTCGACATCAGTGCCAAGCTCCCCGCGACGGCTACCCGCGATCAGATCACCGACATGCTCCAGTCGCTGCTGGAGGACCGTTTTCAGTTGAAGCTGCATCGCGAATCCAAGGAATTCTCGGTATATGGACTGGTGGTGATGCCCGGAGGCGTTAAGTTGCAGCCGGTTCCTGAGGATCCAGCCACCGACGGCACGGATCCCGCCCGAAACGCGGTCCAGGTCAACGCCACCGGCGGACCGAGCGGCGTCAATATCAGCTATGGTCCGGGCTCCTACTTCCATTTCGGCGACAACAAGATCGAAGGCCGAAAACTCAGCATGCTCAACTTCACCGATGTATTGGCGCGATTCACCGACCGCCCTGTGGTCGACATGACGAATCTTCCGGGGCGCTACAACCTGGACGTGAATCTCACTGAGGACGATTACCGGGCCATGCTGATCCGTTCTGCGATTTCCGCGGGCGTGACGCTGCCCCCGCAGGCGCTCCGTCTGTTGGACAGTTCCGATGGCTCGCTCTTCAGCGCGCTCAAGCCCCTAGGCCTGAAGCTCGAAGGCCGCAAAGCCCCGCTGGAAGTCCTGGTGATCGATTCCATCCAGCGCACTCCGACCGAGAACTAGACTAAATACTACTGTGTTACAAAATGTGGGGCGGCCAATCCTTGGCCGCAGCCGCCTTTCAGGCGGCCAGTTGCGCTCCTGGGCATCGACGGCTCTGCGCCCGTCGCTCTTTGCCGTCCGCCCACCTCGCGTAGCGAGCCCTTTCACTGCACCACCTCGAACGGAACCGCCGGCAGTGTCCCCAACGGCTGTTTTCGCGTGACCTGCTTCCCGTTATTCTGCACCTGCCGCTCGACGAAGGCTTCTAGGATCAGGTTCCCCTTCAACCCAGGCTTGACCTTCGCCGGGTCGGTCTTCAGTACTACCGACACCCCATCGCGCGACGGCGCGACGCTCTGGATGGTGATTCCCTCTGGCGGTTCGCTGAGCGTCATCAGCACCTGCCCGTTGAGCCGCTGATTGGGCACTGGGATCTGCACCGGCGCGGTGCCGCCTGCCGGGAGCCGCACCGGTTTGTCACCAAATGCCTTCCACAGCACCGGTGGCCGCTGTGGGCCCATGACCCGCACCACCACCTCTGTCGCCGGCACGAGATGGTGATAATAGAACGCCTGCATCATGTCCTCGGCGGCAATGGCGGTGCGGTGAACCTCGCGTCCGCCCATCGACGCATGCCCCTCGAACGTGATCTTGTGCGGGCTTTCGAGGTGCACCACCGGCACGGTAAGGGTCATACGAACCTGGTCGGTTCCCGATGGGATCACGGCGCCTTCGAGAGCGAACCCCGGAGGCGCGTCTTTCAGCTTCACCGCGATGTCTCCCTCGAATCCGTCGCGCCGGATGGCGTGGACCGCAATCGGTATGGTCGCTCCGCTGCGCGCGTTGATGCCCGAGGGTGTGATGCGCAGCTCGAAATCGGGTTGCGGATGGCTCACGCGCAGGCGATAGGCGTAGTCCGGCCCGCCCTTGTGCTGCGCATCGGCCAGAAAAAGATAGTACGTGCCCTTGGCAGGCAGCTTCAGCATGATGCGCGAATCGGCGTGATGTGTCAGCAGTGCCGCGCTCTTGTCTTCGGTATCGTCGTTGACCGCCAGCTCTTTCCCCTTGCCGTCTGTCAGGCGTAGGATCGAATCGAGTGGCGAATCCAGCCGCCGCGCCATCACTTCGGCGACAATCTCATCGCCGGCCTTGGCATCGAAACGAAAGACGTCCTGATCGCCGGGCCGATTGATGCGGCCGTTGACGATCACCGGCAGCTTCAGCTTCTGCGCGTTCTGCGTGCGATCGTTCGGCTCTTTCTCGAGCGCCTCGGGCAGCGTGTCCACCGCAAACGGAACGGCGTTGGAGTTGGCCGGCGACACGAGCTCCACTCCCTTCGCCTTCCCTGTCTCGGCAAGCCGCGGAGACGGCAGGTTCCAGCCTTTGACTTCCACCGCCGTCCGCGCGCCGGCCTTGCCCCCCAGTGGGAAAATGCCGGTGACGAACGGCAGCTCGCCGAGCTGAATGCGATACACGAAATCCTCCCGGCCACGATAGATCGAATCGTGGATCTCGATGGTGTACTGGCCGTCGGCCGGAATCTCGCAGTAGAGCACCGGGTCGGGATGGAAGCTGTAGTGATCGGCGTAATCGACCTCCTTGCCGGCGGAGTCGCGCAGGGCCAGTGCCGCCTGGAACCACCCGGGCACAGCGTCGGAGATGTACGGAATCAGCTCCCGCGCGTTGGCAATCGCCACCAGCCGCTGTCCCTTCGCAGCCGCGAACCGGTAGCGGTCGATGGCGCCGGGCATGATCTGCCCGTTGATGACCACCGGCAGCGTGACGTCGATAGGCGCGGTGGCCGCCGTGCTGGGCGTGATGTTCCGCTGTTGGGCCGGCCGGGCCACGCCGGGAGCGCTGATGGCTTCCGCGGTCGCCCTCGTCCACTCTGGCAGCGTGCCGATCTGGAAGGCCAGCGGGTTGGTCATCCCATTGGGCGTGGCGAGGCGCAACTCGCGCGAGCCGGGCGCCGCGCCGGGATCGACCGTCACGCCGATCCGGACCGTTTCCGCGATCGCCGCATTCATGGGGCGGCGCACGAACTTGGCGAGCTTGTCGCGGATTTCGAGCAGCTTCTGCATGTCCGCG
>DATJYW010000018.1:0-38035 GCA_035499435.1 Candidatus Acidiferrales bacterium
ACTCCGATACGATCGCGGCCATTCTTTCTTATTACGTGGCGCTGCGCCGGACGCCGGAAACGCTCAATGCGCTGTTCGAGCAGTACCAGCGACTAACGCCTGAGGACGTACAGCAGGCCGCACGAAAGTACCTGGTTGAGAAGGCGAGCACCACGGTGACATTGACCGGTCCGGGGGGGGCGCAATGAGAATTGCAGCTGCAGTCCTGTTCTTCATGAGCAGCGTGTTCGCGCAGAACGTGGTCACGCTTCCCGGTCCGTCCGGTCCGCCGCTCAAGACGATCGCGCTGCCGAGCCGATCGCCGCTGGTGACCTTCCGCATCGTGTTCACCACGGGCGCCGCGCTGGATCCCGCCGATAAGCCGGGGTTGGCTTATCTCACGGCGCAAATGATCGGCGATGCGGGCACACGCGACCTGATGTACAAGGAAGTGGTGGATGCGCTGTTTCCGATGGCGGCGGGGGTCGGCGTGCAGGTGGACAAAGAAATGACCACTTTCTCCGGTGCGACCCACATCGACAACCTGGACGCGTATTACAAGCTCCTGCGCGACATGCTGCTCCAGCCGGGTTGGCGCGACGACGATTTCCGGCGGGTAAAGGACGCCGCGATCAATGCGATCAAGGTCGGGCTGCGCGGAAACAACGACGAAGAGCTCGGCAAGGAGGTGCTATACGAGAGCATCTATCAGAATTCGCCGTATGCCCGGTATAACGGTGGAACAGTTTCGTCGCTGGAGAAACTCACGCTGGATGACTTGAAGGCGTTCTACAAGAGCCAGTACACGCAGGCCAACCTGGTGCTGGGGATCGCGGGCGGCTATTCGCCGCAGTTCCTGGAGGCCGTGAAGAGAGACTTTCGAACGCTGCCCGAGGGGACATCGTCACGGCTCGTGGTGAAGAGCGCCGCACAGATCGCTAAGACGCACGTGGTGATCGTGGACAAGGACACGCGGAGCGTAACCTTTTCGATCGGCTATCCGATCGATGTGCTGCGGGGATCGAAGGACTACGCGGCGCTGCTGCTGGTTTCCAGCTACCTGGGCCAGCATCGGATGAGTAGCGGGGTGTTGTATCAGCGCATGCGCGAGTCGCGAGGTTTGAATTACGGGGATTACGCTTACGTCGAATACTTTCCCAGGGGCATGTTCCTGATGGAGCCTGATCCGAACCTGGCACGCCATACTCAGATTTTCCAGGTGTGGATCCGTCCTGTGGAACCGCCCACGGCGAAGTTCGCTCTGCGGCTGGCGATGTTCGAGCTGGATAAGCTGCGCAGAAGAGGCATGTCACAGGCGGAGTTCGAAAGCTCGCGCGGATTTCTAAGCAAGTATGTGAACGTTCTCACCCGCACCAAGCGCGCCGAGTTGGGGTACGCCATCGACAGCGATTTCTACGGCATCCCCCAGTACAACGACTATCTGAAGACCGAGCTGGCAAGACTGACTCCAGCCGACGTGAACCGCGTGATCCAACGCTACATCCACACCGACCGGGCGGTGATCGCTGTGGTGACCAAAGGCGGCGAGGACTTCAAGCGCCAGCTTGTTAGTGCCGACGCGTCGCCTATGAAATACAACTCACCGAAGCCGGCACAGATTACCGAGGAAGACAAAATCGTGGAGAAGTGGCCGCTTGACCTGCGCGCCGAGGATATCGTCGTCAAGCCCATCAGTGAGGTATTCCAGTAACGCCATGCTCGGTCTGAAACTCGTTTCACTCGAAGTTCCCGAAGGCGGCAACCTGATCCTCGGGCAGACGCATTTCATCAAGTCCGTGGAGGACATTTACGAGGCCATCGTCAACACTGTGCCGCAGATGAAATTCGGCGTCGCATTCAACGAGGCTTCGGGGCCGTGCCTGACGCGCGTAGATGGCAACGACGACACACTAAAGGCTCTTG
Organism: Candidatus Acidiferrales bacterium; assembly: GCA_035499435.1. Lineage (GTDB taxonomy): Bacteria > Acidobacteriota > Terriglobia > Bryobacterales > Bryobacteraceae > Solibacter. The sequence goes on from DATJYW010000018.1 coordinate 1,903, forward strand.
CCGCGAAGAACGCCTCCGCGCTTGCGGCCGGCCATACTTTCGTGGTCGTGATGCGCGAGGGTTACCCGATCAACGTTCTCGGGCGGATCAAGGACGTGCCCGAGGTGTGCTCGATTATCTGCGCCACCGCCAATCCCGTGCAGGCGGTGATTGCGGAGAGCGAGCAGGGTCGCGGCGTGCTCGGCGTCATCGACGGATTTCCGCCCAAGGGCGTGGAAGGCGCGGAGGACGCCGAGAAGCGGCGCGGGTTCCTGCGCATGATCGGATATAAGCGCTGACGTGGCGCGCGAGACGGGATCTCACACCGGCACTGCGGTCGCGATCGGCGCGCTGCTGCTGTGGTACTCACCGCTCGCGTTCAAGCCCGAACTCCCGGCGCAGTTGCTCCGGCGTCGTATTCCGGCAAACTACTTCTCTCCCGTCACCAGGACCGTCTCGAAATACGGCGCCTCCGCTTCGCGGTGCACGATAGCGGTATCGATGTTCTTGAAGCCTGCGCCCTTCATGTAGCGGTCCAACTCCAGCTCGGTGAAGCCGAGCCAGAGGTCGGCGTACATCTCGCGGGCTTCCTCGAAGTGGTGGCGGTTGAGGTCCAGGATGGCGATACGGCCGCCGCGTTTCAGAATGCGATGCGCCTCGGCGAGCGCGCGCTCGGGATGGGCGGCATGGTGCAGAGCCTGGCTCAGGAACGCAAGGTCGACCGTTCCGCTGCGGAGGGGCACGTCCTCCAGGTCGCCGAGCCGGTATTCGAGGTTGGCGATGCCGTGCCTCTTCGCCAGCTCCGAGCCGAACTCGACCATCTTCTCGGAATTGTCGATGGCGATCACCTGCTTTGCGCTCTGCGCCATGAGCTGCGAAATCGTGCCCTCGCCGGCGCCAAGATCGGCGATCACCATGGGCGGCATCAGCTTGAGCAACGCCTCCGCGATGCCCTTCCAGGAACGGCCGGGGACGTACTGGCGACCGAACTTGCCGGCCAGTTCGTCGAAGTAACGGCGCATGTGGTCCTGGCGGCGGCGAAGTGCGAGCCGCAGAGCCTCTAGATCGTGTGCTACTTCACGGACCTCGGCAGCGGCCTCCCGGAGCAGTCCCATCAATTCCGGTGGTGCGGTCAAGCGGTAGAACGCATTCTTGCCCATGCGGCGGTCATCCACCAGGCCGGCTTGTTTGAGCTGCGCGAGGTGGGTGGAAATCTGGCTCTGGCCGCGCGCCAGAACCTCCTGGAGCTCAGCGACCGATAACTCTTCCTGCTGGAGCAGCAGGAGGATGCGGAGGCGGTTTGGGTCAGCCGCCAGGCGAAGGGATTTCAGGATTGACGCCATGGGTCGAGAGCAGCTAATATCAATCTATCAAGATTTCTTGATATGAGGATATAGAAGAATGGCTTCCGCAACAGAAAATCTGACCGCTGCCGAATTCAAGGTTGCCGACCTTTCGCTGGCCGATTGGGGCCGCAAGGAAATCACCATCGCCGAGCAGGAGATGCCAGGCCTCATGGCCATCCGCCGCAAGTACGCCAAGGACAAGCCGTTGGCCGGCGTCCGCGTCACCGGTTCGCTGCACATGACCATCCAGACCGCCGTGCTGATCGAGACACTGGTGGATCTCGGCGCGACGGTTCGCTGGGCAAGCTGCAACATCTTTTCCACGCAGGACCACGCGGCGGCCGCCATCGCGGCTTCGGGCGTGCCGGTCTTCGCCTGGAAGGGCGAGTCGCTGGACGATTACTGGTGGTGTACGTACCAGGCCATCAGCCATGCCGGCGGGAAGGGCCCGCAACTCGTGGTGGACGACGGCGGCGACGTCACTCTCCTGATCCATAAAGGATACGAGCTGGAAGAAGGCAGCGATTGGGTCAACACGCCTTCCGGAAGCCACGAAGAGAAGGTCATCAAGGATCTTCTGAAGCACGTCCAGGCGGAGAACCCGCAGCGCTGGCACCAGATCGTGAAGGAATGGCGCGGGGTGAGCGAAGAGACCACCACAGGCGTGCACCGTCTCTACAAGATGCAGGAAGCCTGCAAACTGCTCGTGCCGGCGATCAATGTCAACGACTCGGTGACGAAGAGCAAGTTCGACAATCTCTACGGCTGCCGTGAGTCGCTGGCGGACGGCATCAAGCGGGCCACCGACGTCATGGTGGCCGGCAAGGTCGCGGTCATCTGCGGTTACGGCGATGTGGGTAAGGGGTCGGCGCATTCTCTGCGCGGCATGGGCGCACGCGTGATCGTGACCGAGATCGACCCCATCAATGCGTTGCAGGCCGCGATGGAGGGCTTCGAAGTGACCACGATCGAGGACACGCTGGGCCGCGGCGATATCTATGTCACGTGCACGGGCAATTGCGACATCATCACGCTGGAGCACATGCAGCAGATGAAGGACCAGGCGATCGTTTGCAACATCGGCCACTTCGACAACGAGATCCAGATGGATCGGCTCAACGAGAGCGGCGCCACGCGGACCAACATTAAGCCGCAGGTGGACATGTACACTTTCCCCGGCGGCAGCAGTATTTTTGTGCTCGCCGAAGGCCGGCTGGTAAACCTCGGCTGCGCCACCGGGCACCCGAGTTTTGTGATGAGCAACAGCTTCTCCAACCAGACGCTGGCGCAGTTGGATCTATGGAAGAATAAGGATTTGTACAAAGTGGGCGTGTACACACTGCCCAAGCGGTTGGATGAAGAAGTGGCGCGGCTGCACTTGGAGAAGATCGGGGTGAAGCTGACTACACTCACGAAGAAGCAGGCGGATTATCTGGGGGTGCCGGTCGAAGGGCCGTACAAGGCGGACCACTACCGGTACTAGCGCGAATTTCACTAGGAGAAAGAACCTTGGCTGACATGCAGAAACACATTTTCACATCGGAATCGGTAACCGAAGGCCATCCGGACAAGATTGCCGACCAGATCTCGGACGCGGTGCTGGACGCGGTAATGGCCGACGACCCGATGGGGCGCGTCGCCTGCGAAGTACTGGTCACCACCGGCACGTGCATCGTGGCGGGCGAGATCACCACGAAGACGTACGTGGACGTGCCGCGAATCGCTCGCGGCACGATCGACTACGTGGGTTACAACGACGCCACCTACGGTTTCGATGCCCACACCTGCGGGGTGCACAACCTGATTCAATCGCAATCGCCGGATATCTCGATGGGCGTGGATACCGGCGGCGCCGGCGACCAGGGCCTGATGTTCGGCTACGCCTGCGAGGAGACCGCCGAGCTGATGCCGATGCCCATTATGATGGCGCACAAACTGTGCCAGAGGCTGAGCGATGCCCGCCGGCAGGGTGAGCTGGATTTTCTCCGCCCGGACGGCAAGAGCCAGGTTTCGGTAGAGTACACGAACGGCGCGCCGAAGCGCATCGAGGCGGTGGTGATTTCGACGCAACATTCCGACGACGTCAGCACCGAATGCCTGCGCGCCGAGGTCAAGAAGCACATCATCGACGCGGTGGTGCCGTCGAACATGGTGGATTCGCAGACCAAGTATCACATCAACCCGACGGGGCGCTTCGTGGTTGGCGGCCCGCACGGAGACACCGGTCTCACCGGCCGCAAGATCATCGTCGATACCTACGGCGGTATGGGGCGGCACGGCGGCGGGGCTTTCAGCGGCAAGGATCCGACGAAGGTGGACCGTTCGGCCTGCTACATGGCGCGCTACATCGCAAAGAACCTGGTGGCGGCGAAGCTTGCCAGCCGCTGCGAAGTGCAGCTCGCGTATGCGATCGGCGTGGCGGAGCCGGTGTCGGTCATGGTGAACACGTTCGGCACCGGCAAGATCGAGGACGAGAGATTCACGGATCTGGTGCGGAACAATTTCCAGTTGACTCCGCGGGGGATCATCGAGACGTTGAAGCTGCGGCGGCCGATTTATCGCAAGACAGCGGCCTTCGGGCATTTCGGGCGTAACGAAGAGACGTTCTCATGGGAAGCCACGGACAAGGCGGAAGTGCTGAAGGACCAGGCCGGCGCGGCTCACGCGGCGGTGCGGTAAGCGCGCCTGCGGCGCGTGGGCAGGTCGGGAACCTGCCCCACTACTCCATCAGGCGCGCGGCGGCCTGATCCAGGAACCAAGTCACGCCCCGCCCATGATGCGAGGCGATCTGGGCGGGGTATTTTTTGGGATCGTACTCTTCGTTGAAAACGGCCCGCACCGCCTCCTGCTTGTCCTCGCCGCAGACCATGAAGACGTTGTGTTTGGCGGCGAGCAGCACTCCCGGCAGCAAGGTCACGCGCCACTGGTGGAACTTCTCCACGTACACGGCGGCCGCGATGCCCTCGCGATCGTCGATCAGGGAATCGCCCGGGAAGAGGCTGGCCGAGTGAGCGTCCGGTCCCATGCCGCGGTGGATCACGTCGAATCGCGGCATCTGCCCGTCTTCGAGCGCGAAGAACTCACGGATCTCCTCCGCGTAGCGTTTGGCTGCCACCTCAGGGCTGATCTCTCCGTGAATTCGGTGGATGTTGCGGCTCGGGATATGCGCCGGGCGGATCAGATACTCGTCGGCGAGCTTGTAGTTGCTGGCGTCGTCGGTGGGCGGGACACAGCGTTCGTCCACCCAGAAGAGGAAGACCTTGTCCCAGCGGAAAGGCGTATCCGCGAGCTTGGGAAACAACAGCTTCGGCGTGGTGCCGCCCGATACCGCCAGAGAGACGAAGTCCTGGCCCGCCAGAACCTCTTCCAGCAGGCCGATCAAGTGGTGCGCGCAGGCTGCGGCGGCGGCGTCCGGATCGGGAAGTGTATACCAGTGAACGCTCATTGTTCTGATGAGGAATGTACCGCAAGGCGGGCGGCCGACGCCAGGGTCTTATCGAACACTGGGTCGCTCCGGACGATACCGAGTTCCTCCCGCATCAGCAGATAGGCGGTCGGGGCGGACAGACTGGCACAGGTGGACTTGCCGTCCACGGTGGTGATGAGCCTGTCGTCTTCGCGCGTGAGCGAGACGCTGAAATCCGGCGACGATAGGTCCAGCCGCAGGGCGGGCGCTCCCGCTTCGACCGATGGCAGAGATCCCAGCGCATTGCCGGCCCAGGCCGCCAGATACCAGCCCGAGGTGGCAAGGTCAATCGGGAAGGCTACGCGGACGGTCCGAATCGCGGACAGCCGGGCGAGGTAATCGCGGTTCTCGAAAAACCGGGCCAGAGATTCTCGCCATCGGGTGAGGCGGGTCCAGGCGAGATCGCCGACCAGTAACCCGGTCTGGCGCAGGGCGGAGAGCCGCTGGAGCGCGTCAGCGGGGTCATCGGGCACGGCGGCGGAATCGAAGATCGCCTTGGTAGCGATGCTGGCGATATCGCGGCGTTCGGGCATTCCCGTGAGGCGCGCGCTCCGGCACCAGAGAATCACCGGAAGATCGGGCACGGCGAGGGGCAGCAGCACGCTGGGAAGATCGGCCAGGGCAGCGTCGCTGACGGTGATCTCGATCTGCTCGCAGCAGATCTGGCGGCGTTGGCCAAAGGGCATCCAACACTGCTCGTAGACGCGCTCGGCAAGCGCACGTTCGCCGTCTCCGCTGAGGCGCACCAGAATGGCCCGAGCGGGATGCTCGGGCATGAGCGCCGCAACGGTCTCGCCGAGTGCCGAGGGATCGTCCGCCGCCTCCGCCAGGATCACCAGGGTCATCGAGCAGGCCCGCAACACGCCGGCATCGCCCCGCTTGCCTTCGGCCGTCCAGAGATCCGCGAGCTGTTTCAAGATAGCGTCGGGAGATATGGTCGCACTCATCAGGGTTTCCTCCAGACGTGGCCGCGTTGCGCGAGCATCTCGTCGGCGGCGGCGGGTCCCCAGCTTCCGGCGGGATAGTTGGGGAGATCGAACCTGGTGTCGCGCCAGACGTTCTGGATGGGCTCGACGACGCTCCAACTCGCCTCCACCATGTCCTGTCGGGTATAGAGGGTCGCGTCACCGATGATGGCGTCGAGCAGGAGGGTCTCGTAGGCGCTGGGCGAACGCTCACCGAAGCTGGAGCCGTAATTGAAGTCCATCGATACCGGACGTAGCGTCATTCCGGATCCGGGACGCTTGGAGAGGAATTTCATGGAGATGCCTTCCTCGGGCTGAATGCGCAAGATGAGCAGGTTGGGCGAATCGCCCGCGCCATCCTGGTTGAAGATGTGCAGCGGCGCGGAATTGAACTGGATGGAGATCTCGCTCACGCGCTTGGCCAGGCGCTTTCCGGTACGCACGTAGAAAGGCACGCCGGCCCAGCGCCAGTTGTCGACGAAGAAGGTGACGGCGGCATAGGTGTTGGTCTGCGAGCCGGGGTTGACCCCGGTTTCCTGGCGGAAGCCCGGCACATCCTTGCCGCCAATGCGCGCGGGTCCATATTGGCCCGGAACCGTATTCTTGCGCACCTCGTCCGGAGACATGGGGCGAATCGAGCGGAGCAGCTTGGATCGCTCGTCGCGCACCGAGGTTGCGCGAAAGCTCGCACTGGGCTCCATGGCGATCGTGGCCATCACCTGAAGCAGGTGGTTCTGGATCATGTCGTCGAGCGCACCGGCCTCCTGGTAATAGGCGCCGCGGCCTTCGACGCCGATCGATTCGGCGCCAGTGATCTGCACATGATTTACATAGCGGCGGTTCCACAGCGGCTCGAAGATGCCGTTGCCGAAGCGGAAAGCCAGGATGTTCTGCACCGTCTCCTTGCCCAGGTAGTGATCGATACGATAGACCTCGGTCTCGTCAAAGACCTCGTGCAGGTCACTGGAAAGATCCCGGGAACTGGCCAGGTCGTGGCCGAAGGGCTTCTCCACAACCAGCCGCCGCCATCCGTTGCCTTTGCCCATGCCCGCGGCGCCGATTCCGCGGGCGATAGGAGCATACTGGCTGGGCTGCGTCGAAAGATAGAAGAGCGCGTTGCCGCCGGTGTGCGAGGAGGATTCGATTTCCGCGAGCCTGGCGGCAAGTGTCCGGTAGAGGCCGTTGTCGCCGATATCGCCCGCCACGTAGTGTAGCCCGCGCGCGAAGTCGTTCCACACGGCAGGATCGAGCGGCGTGTCTTCGGAGAACTGTTGCACGCTTTCGCGCATCTTTTCGCGGAACTGGTCGTCGGAGAGCGGCGTGCGCGAGATGCCGACGATGGCGAATCCGGCGGCCAGCCGGCGATCGTAGGCCAGGCGATACAGCGCGGGCAGGAGCTTCCGTTTGGTCAGGTCGCCGTTCGCACCGAAGATCACGATTGCGCACGGGGGCACCTGGCGTTCGAAGCGGAGCGGATCCTCAAAGGGATTGGTGGGTGCCATTGAGGAAAAGATAGCATGAGGAGTCTCGGGCCCGGCGTGTAAATCCTACCCGCATACTTTTCCCGCCGCACAGCCGTTTTCGTGATCATTCGCGCGCTGGGATGCCCCAGCGCGCCTGGGAAGTCGGGATGGCCCGATCATTGCTCGACGACCGGCTATGAAAGTTATCGCATCCCTCGTTTTATTCGCGTTCCTGGGACTGGGTAGCCTTGCGTACGGGCAGGCAACGGGCCAGGATCAGCAGTCTCCACCACAAACTGACTCGCCAAAAGTCAGTGTGACCGGTTGCCTAGCGAAGAGTGCGGGCACCACGTACACGATCACCGATCAAAAAACCGGTGAGAAACTGCCCTTCGAGGGGCCGCAGCAGCTCGACAAGTTCGTTAATCAGACGGTGACGTTGACCGGCACGATGACCACCCAGGGGTCCAACAGAGTCTTCAAACCGGAATCAATCAACACGGTGTCTCCATCCTGCGAATCACCGAAATAGCCAGGGTTTCGCCATGGGCGGACGACAATAAAGACGATCGTCCGCCACACTCGGTTAAAATGAACCGATGGCGGAAAACGGCAGCGATGCCAAACCAGTCGAGAGCTTCGAGTCCTGCCTCGACGAGCTCGAAAAAGTAGTCAAGGAACTGGAGGCGGGGGATCTCCCGCTGGAGCGGTCGATCGAACTCTTCGAGCGCGGCATGGGCCTCAGCGAATCGTGCCGCAAACAGCTCGAATCGGCAGAGACGCGTGTCGAAATGCTCACGCGGAGGGAAGGGAAGCTCACCGCAGAGCCCTTCCGTCCCGAAAAGTGAGTGTTATGGACATGCGCGAATACCTTGCAAGCCAGCAGAAACTTGTGGACGCCTCTCTGGACCGCCTGGTTCCGCCCGAAACGGCGCAGCCCGACACGATCCACCGCGCGATGCGCTACAGCCTTTTTGCGGGCGGCAAGCGCCTGCGGCCGATTCTCTGCATGGAGGCCGCGCGCACGGTCGCGGATGGCTGCGAAGGTGTAGTTTCCGCCGCGTGTACGCTGGAGTTGATTCACACCTATTCGCTGATCCACGACGATCTCCCGGCGCTGGACAACGACGATTACCGCCGCGGCAAGCTCACCAACCATAAGGTGTTCGGGGAGGCGATGGCCATTCTTGCCGGGGATTCCCTGCTCACGCTGGCGTTTCAGGTGCTCGCCCAGCTCGATGCGCCCGATGACCGGAAGACGGGGCTGATTACCGAGCTTTCGGTGGCGAGCGGCACGGTGGGCGGAATGATCGCGGGGCAGGTGGCGGACCTGGAAGGCGAAGGCAAACCACCTGATGCCGAGTTGCTGGCAACCATACATCGCGCCAAGACCGGGGCCCTCCTCCGCGCCAGCCTCCGGATGGGAGCCATCTACGCGGGCGCCACGGACGCGCAGTATGACGCGCTGTCGCGCTATGGCGAGCACGTCGGGCTGGCGTTTCAGATCGTCGACGACATTCTCGACGTGGAGGAGCCCAGCGAGGCGCTCGGCAAGACTGCGGGCAAGGATGCCGCGCAGCATAAGATCACGTTCCCCGCGGTGTACGGGCTCGAGGAATCGCGCCGGATGGCCCAGGAAGAATGCGGGCGCGCCCACAGCGTGCTGGGGCCGTTCGGCGGACGCGCGCGCCGTCTGCACGACCTGGCGGACCTGATCGTTCAGCGCAAATCATGAAGACCAGGCTGGACCGGCTGATGGTGGACCGCGGTCTTGCCGAATCCCGCGAAAAAGCCCAGGCCCTGATCATGGCCGGAGAGGTACGCATCAACGGCCAGAAAGCCGGCAAGCCGGGACAGCCGGTGGATGACGGTGTCACTGTAGATGTCCTGAACCGGCCTCCCTATGTGAGCCGCGGCGGATTCAAGCTGGCCGGCGCACTGAAGCACTTCGGCATCGGTCTCGCCGGGAAGATTTGCGTGGACATCGGCTCCTCCACGGGGGGCTTCACCGACGCGATGCTGCAATCCGGCGCCGCCCGCGTGCACGCGGTGGATGTAGGCGTGGGCCAGCTCGACTGGAAGCTGCGCACCGATCCGCGGGTCCTGGTACACGAGGGCATCAACGCGCGCGAGTTGCTTCCGCACGAGATTGGCGAGCGGGCCGATTTCATGTGCTGCGACCTCAGCTTCATTTCGGTCACGCTGGTGTTGCCGGCGATAATGCCCGTGCTACAGCCGGACGGGCAAATGGTTATACTGATCAAACCGCAGTTCGAAGCGGGCAAGGGCCAGGTGGGCAAGGGCGGGATCGTGCGCGAACCCGAGTTGCACAGGGCCGCGTGCCACAGGGTGGAGCAGGCCGTGCGAGAATTCGGATTTCAGACCGCCATCATCGAGAGTCCCATCCGCGGCGCCGAAGGAAACAAGGAGTTCCTGCTCTATGCCCATCATTAAGACCGCGGGCATCATTTCCAAGCCCAACTCCAGGATCGCCGAGCAAATCGTTCCAGCGCTGAACGACTGGTTGCGCCAGCGCTCCATCGCTGCGCGGATGGACCTGGAAACCGCCGGCTACATGGGGACCACCGGCATCCCGCGCAAGGATGTTCCCGAAGGCTGCGACCTCATGATCGTGCTCGGCGGCGACGGCACGCTGCTGTCCGCCGCCCGTGCCATCGGCCGCCGCGAGATACCGCTGTTTCCGGTGAATGTCGGTGGCCTGGGTTTTCTGACGGCGATCACGGTGGACGAGCTGTACCCTGAGCTGGAACGCGCCCTGCGCGGTGAGCACCGCGTGGCCAAACGAAGGCTGATGATCACCGAGGTAGTTCGGGAAGGCGCCGTGGTGTCGAGCTACGAGGCGCTGAACGATTCGGTGCTTGCCAAGAGCGACCTGGCTCGCATGATCGACCTGGACACTTACGTCGATGATCAGTTCGTCTGTGCGTACAAGGCCGACGGCCTGATTGTAGCCACGCCGACGGGCTCTACCGCGTACTCGCTCTCTGCCGGCGGCCCAATCATTTTCCCCAGCGTGCCCACGCTCTGCATTACGCCGATCTGTCCGCACATGCTGACCAACCGGCCGGTGCTGGTGCCGGAGACAAGCGTCATCCGCGTGACTTCACACGGCCCCGACGAGAGCGTGTACCTCACGATCGACGGCCAGGTGGGCACGCCGATCCGCGAGAACGACGTAGTCGTGTGCCGCAGCTCCGATCACAGCCTGCGCCTCATCCGGCCGCCGCGGATGATGTTCTTCGACGTGCTGCGCCAGAAGCTGAAATGGGGAGAACGATGAAGCGAATTTCCCTCACCACCTGGATTTTCATTGGAATGGCCGCCGGGGTGGCGGTGGGCATTCTGCAGCCGGCCGTGGCCAAGCAGCTTGCACCCGTCAGCAACGTTTTTCTGCGATTGATCCGGTGTATTATCGCGCCGCTGCTGTTCTCGACGCTGGTGGCGGGGATCGCCGGCGGCGGCGATATGAAACGCATGGGCCGGATCGGCGGCAAGGCCCTGATCTATTTCGAAATCGTCACCACCCTGGCGTTGTTCCTCGGGCTGACGGCGGTCAACCTGGTCCGCCCGGGCGAAGGCGTGCCGATTCGCCAGACCGCGGCCGAGGCGGCTCTACCGCAGGGCCAGGCCAGCTTCGCCACCATCCTGGAACACATCTTTCCGACCAGCATCATCGACGCCCTGGCGCGCAACGATGCCCTGCAGATCGTGGTGTTCGCGTTCCTGTTCGGCGCGGCTTGCGCAGCCATCGGCGCTAAGGCCGAGCCGGTGATCGTTTTCTGCGGATCGCTGGCCGAGGTGATGTTCCGCTTCACTCGCTACGTGATGCAGCTGGCCCCGCTAGGGGTTGGTGCGGCGATCGCGGTCACGGTCGGAAGCAAAGGCATCGGAGTCCTCTTCGGCCTCGGCACATTGATTCTGACGATGTACGTTTCGAGCGTGCTGTGCATTCTGCTGGTGCTTTTGCCCGCGCTCCCGCTTTTCGGCATCCCGCTGGGATCTTTTTACAAGGCCGTGCGCGAGCCGTTTCTTATCGGGTTTTCCACTGCGAGCAGCGAGGCGGCGCTCCCTCTGGCCCTGGAAAACATGGAGCTGTTCGGTGTTCCCAAGCACATTGTCGGATTTGTGATCCCCACCGGCTACAGCTTCAACCTGGTTGGCAGCGCACTGTACCTGTCGCTGGCGTCGGTGTTCGTGGCGCAGGCGGCGAGCCGGCACATGTCGATCGGCGAGCAGCTTGTAATGATGCTGACCCTCATGCTGACCAGCAAGGGGGTGGCCGGTGTTCCGCGCGCCGCCCTGGTGATCCTGGCGGGGACGCTGGCCACGTTCCAATTGCCCATGGAAGGTGTAGCCGTGTTGCTGGGGGTAGACGCTCTGCTGGATATGGCTCGCACCTCGATCAACGTGTTAGGCAACTGCTTGGCGAGTGCGGTAGTGGCCCGATGGGAGGGCTTCAAAGTGGGGTAGGCGGGCGGGAAGGTGCGGGTGCCTCCTCCAGGCAGAATCTGCGAGTGGTCCTGGTATCCACGCGCAACCCGCTAAACATCGGCGCTGCGGCGCGCGCCATGGCCAACTTCGGATTCAGGCGTCTGCGCGTGGTGAACCCATACGACGTGGCGTTCCGGGAGGCGCGGTCCGCGGTGGGCGCGGCGTCCCTGCTTCAGAACGCGGAGCAGTTCACGAGCGTGGCCGATGCAGTAGCCGATTGCCGCCTGGTAGTCGGCACGACGAGTGTCGGGCACCGCGAGTTGCAACATCCAGTCCGCCGACTCGAGTATGGCGCGCGCCTGATCCGGAGAGCGCTCCCTGCGCAGTCCGTGGCACTGATGTTCGGCAGCGAGAAATTCGGGCTCTCGAACGACGACATGAGCCACTGTCACTGGCTGATACGGATTCCCACCGTGAGCCGGGACCTCTCGATGAACCTCGGCCAGGCGGTCGCACTGTGCCTGTACGAAATGGCGCGCGATTCCAAGGCTGCGGGCGCGCACCCCGAGCGGATCCGGCGCGCTGCGGCCGCCGATAACGAACAGGTGACGGCCATGCTGCTCGAAGCGCTCACCAGGAGCGGGTACGTCAATCCGCGTACCGCCGGCTCGACCGGCGAGAAGGTCCGACGGCTGATACGCCGGCTGGAGATCCCCGCGCGCGACGCGCCGGTCCTGATGGGAATGCTACGCCAGATCCTGTGGAAACTTTCGGAGCGTTAAACTCTGTGTCTTTGACGCAACCTCTCCGCCGCCTTCCTCGTCCTTTGATATAGTTAGCCCAGGAGCAGTCTTGTAGCTAAAGCCTGTCGTCTGAAGCCGAGGCCTCTATGCTTTCCCTGAAAACCTTTTTGCCGTGCGCTGCCGCGCTGGTCGTGGTAGCTGGTATCGTCACCGCTCAGCAGGAAGGGCCGTTGAAGTCGCCCGGGGCAACGGTGGCCAAGAAGAAGCCCTCCGGCGACAGTGACACTCCGAAGACCGACGAAGACCTGCCCAAGATTCCTTCCAAACTCAAAAAGGATCCCGCGAAGACTGAAGGCGCCGACGTCACGCAGTTCAAGAGCGATGTGGACATCGTCACCCTCGATGTGGCCGTGGTCGATAACAAGGGACACTTCATTCCCGGCATTCCGGCCGGCAACTTCCGGGTCCTCGAGGACAACGTTCCGCAGCAGGTCCGCAAAGTGGAAATGGGCGAAGCGCCCATGACGATTGCCATGGTGATCGAGTTCAGCAATCGTTTTCAGCGCCTCTACAGTTGGGCGTGGTTCCAGACCTTGCAGCTCTCCTGGGGATTTGCCTCCACGTTGAAACCGGAAGACTACGTGGCCATCATTGCTTACGACATGCGGTCGGAGATCCTGTGCGATTTCACCACGGACAGGATGAAGGTTCACGAGGCGCTAGACCGTCTCAAGATCGCGGCGTTCTCCGAAGCAAATATGTTCGACGCCATCACCGACACCGCCGACCGGATGAGCGGCATCGAAGGGCGCAAGGCCATTCTCCTGATCGCCAGCGGCATCGACACTTTCAGCAAGCTCACCTACGACCAGACCCGTAAGAAGCTACAGGAGTCCGGGGTCCCCATCTATTCGATCGGCCTGATGCAGATGCAGCGCGAAATGGCCGATGCCTACATGAGCGGTCCGCAGCGCATGGAGTTCCTGCAGGCGGATAACGAGCTCCGCACCTTCGCGCGCGAGACGGGCGGTGCGGCGTATTTTCCGAAGTTCGAAGGCGAATACGGCCAGGTGTTCGGGGCTCTTCACCAGGCCTTGCGCAACCAGTACGTCATTACCTACCAGCCTAGTAATACCAAACACGATGGAGCCTTCCGCAAGGTCAAAGTGGATTTGGTCAATCCCGCGACCAACGAGCCGCTGCCCGTTAAGGACGAGAAGGGCAAGCCGATCAAATACCAAATTGTTGCAAAATCCGGCTACAAAGCTCCGCGCTCGGTGGAATGATTCTCCGCCAACCTCCGCGCAGCGCGTACGTGCTACGGCTTGCGATTTTTGTCAAGAACTCAATCTCACGAATTTCCAGCACGATGCAAAACCGTTGACAGGGTGGTTACGGCTCTGTTACTCTCGCACTCGCTTCCACATGAAAACCCCTTCTCCCGACACGCCGCACATCCTGATTGTGGACGACAACCAGGACGGCTTGCTGGTTCGCAAGTCGCTCCTGGAAGAGGTCGGATATCGTGTTCAGATCGCCATCAACGGAGACGAGGCCCTCAAGGCCTATGCAGCCAACTTGTTCGACGTGGTGGTTACCGATTACCGCATGCCGCGGATGAACGGAGTAGAACTGATCCAACAGCTGCGGGTGATCAACCCCGACGTGCGAGTGGTGCTGCTGAGCGGCTTCGTCGACCCGCTTGGCCTGACTGTGGACAATACGGGCGCAGACGTAGTACTGGCCAAGAGCGCACATGAGCCATCGCAATTGGTGCGCTCGGTGAAACGCCTGGTAAACAGTCGGTCCCTCCGCAAGCCCATCCTCTCGCAGAGGGCCCGCCGGCCCGCGGGCGCGGCTGTTCGCTGAAATCTGTCACACTGAGATCGTGAGTTCTCCCGGTTTCCGATTCCGCCTGCCCGCGGCCGTAGCCGCGTTGGCGCTGTGTGCCGCCATTGCCCCTGCCGGGCCAGTGCCGGCCGCCAAGAAATCCGTCGAGAGGACGACGGCCAAATCCTCGCCCGCGCCCAAGGCGTCGGCGGCGGTAAAGCGGTGGATGCGCGGGATGACTCTCCGCGACGAGGTGGCACAGCTCGTATTCATCAGCTTCCACGGTGCCGCACCAAACTCCCGTACTCGTGAGTACCGCACCTTCATGCGCATGATCCGCGAGGTCAAGGTGGGCGGCCTCATCCTGGTCAACTGGTCGAACGGTCGAGTCATCCAGAAGGCGGAGCCGTACGCGGTGGCCGCGTTTCTCAACCGCATGCAGCGCCTGGCACGCACTCCGCTGCTGGTCGCGGGCGATTTCGAGCGCGGCGCCAGCATGCGGGTGGAAGGGGTCACGGTTTTTCCGCACGCCATGGCATTCGGCGCCGCTGGCGACCCCGAACTCACGCGCTACGAAGGCGAGGTCACCGCCCGCGAGGCGCGCGCGCTGGGCGTCCACTGGGTTTATTATCCGGTTGCCGATGTGAACAACAACCCGGACAACCCGGTGATCAACATCCGCTCTTTCGGCGAGAATCCGGAAGCCGTGGCCGCGCAGGTGAAAGCATTCATCGAAGGCGCTCACTCCGACAGGAAGAACTTCGTACTCACGGCAGTGAAACATTTTCCGGGCCACGGCGACACGGCGGTGGATACCCACATGAACCTGGCGACTATCAACGCGGACCGTGCCCGCCTGGATCGCCTCGAACTGGTGCCGTTCAAAGCTGCCATCGACGACGGTGTGGACGCGGTGATGACGGCGCACATTGCCGTGCCGGCACTCGCGCCGGCGGATCTTCCCGCCACGCTTTCGCCCGCGATCCTCACCACCCTGCTGCGCAAAGACCTGGGATTCAAAGGCATCGTGGTCACCGATGCCCTGGAGATGGGGGGCATCGCCAAAGGTTTTTCCACGGGCGAAGCCGCAGTGCGGGCGCTGGAAGCCGGCGCCGACGTCCTCCTGATGCCGCCCGATCCCGACGCCGCCGTGAAAGCCGTCATGGCGGCGGTGCAGAGTGGACGCCTCACGCGGCAGCGCATTCAGGAGAGCGTGATCAAGATTCTATCCGCCAAGGAGCGCGTCGGGCTAGATAAGAAGCGCTTCGTCGATCTCGAAGCGATCAGCGACATCGTCGACTCGCCGGAATCCAACGAAAAGGCGCAGGAAGTCGCCAATCGTGGGGTGACGCTGGTACGCAACGGCGGAAACCTGTTCCCGCTGGCGCAACCCGAAAAAGCCTGTTACGTGGTCATGCCGGAGAGCCGTTTCACGTCCGAGGGGCAGGCGTTCACCCAGGAGGTAAGGCACCGCGTGCCGCGCGCCTCTATCGTGAGCTGGGATCCGTCGGTCACGCGCCAGCAGATCGACGATGGATTCGCTCGTCTGGGGAACTGCGAAACGTACGTCGTGGCCGCGTTCACGAGCGCGGCGGCTTATCGGGGAGTGGTGGGAACTCTTTCCGGTGAACTTGCGCATGCCATGGAATTGCTGACGGCGTCCGGCAAGCCGGTGGCGCTGGTGGCGCTCGGCAATCCGTATCTGCTGCGGAATTTTTCCAGTGTTGCCGCTTACCTGGCAACGTTCAGCAGCGTGCCTCCCAGCGAGGTGGCGGCCGTCGAGGCGTTATTCGGCGAGATCGCCATCCGCGGCCATCTTCCGGTGTCAATTCCGGGCCAGGCGAATTACGGCGAAGGTATACAGGTGCCGGCCACGCGCACGGTGCAGGCCAAGACAGGATCGCAGTAGCTGCACGTGAGCTGTCACAATTCGCATTGCCGTAGCATTAATTAGGTGTGTACGCGGACAGCCGGGCGGTTGGGGACGTGGTGACGGAAATCCACTCGAGAGGATTCGAGCAGGTCTTCCGGCAATACTACGCCCGCGTCGCCCGCCTTATCGCCCGCCTGGTACGGGACCCCGGCCGCGCGGAGGAGCTTGCAGTCGAAGTCTTCTGGCGACTCTCGCGCAATCCGAAGGCCCTGGGGAATTCGGCGGGCGGCTGGCTGTACAGGAGCGCGGTGCGCGCCGGCCTCTACGAACTGCGCCGCCAGGGCCGCCGGGATCGTTTCGCACATCTGCTGCCGCTCGGCGAGCGACCCAAGGATCCGGAGGAGTTGCATGCCGCCGCCGAAGCTCAGCACCAGGTGCGTGAGATCCTGGCGGCCATGGAATCGCGGCAGGCGGAACTGATTCTGCTCCGCGCCAGCGGCCTGAGCTACGAGGAACTCGCCACGGCTCTCGAGCTGAATCCGGCATCTGTGGGAACCCTGCTCAGCCGCGCGCACCAAGCCTTCAGAAAGGAGTACGTCCAGCGCTATGGAGAACGGTGACAGGAATTCGAATCAATGGGTGAACGATCGCCTTGCGCCGCTCGATCCCCCCGCCGCGTGGCGTCCCGATGTGGACCGTGCGCTGACCGGTGTCCGGGTGCTTGAAAGGGTCATGCGGGCGCGCCGGCGCCGATGGGGAATTACCGCGGCTGCCGGCCTGGCGATCGCATCCAGCCTGTTCGTGTTGCCCGGATGCCAGGCGGCCACGTGCAAGGTTCGCACCGACAACCTGGCCGAGCGGCTCTGGAAGTCGGTGTTTCCGGGCGAGGACGGCGGAACGGTGCCGCCGCCGGCGCCTGCTCCCTCGGCGGCTGTGGTGCCCGCCCCGTCCGCGCCTCGAACCGCAGCGGCTCCAGCGCCCCCGCCCAGGCCGGCTCCCGCAACAGCAACGGCCGATTTCAAGCTCAGCGGCTCCCCTTCGGCGCCGATCCAATGCGAGATTTACACCGATTACGAGTGCCCGGCCTGCGCCAGATTGTACGCGGAAGTTGTCCCGGAGCTTCGCGCCGAGTATGTCGTGACCGGCAAAGTGCGCCTGCTCCACCGCGACTATCCTCTCACCCAGCACCAGTACGCCCGCCTGGCCGCGCGCTATGCCAATGCGGCCGGGGTGGCCGGACAATACGAGGTCGCCGTCCAGCAGCTTTTTCAAACCCAGTCTTCCTGGGCACTCACCGGCGATATCGAGACGCAACTGGCACAGGTCATCCCGCCCGATGCGATGGCCAGGATACGCGACCTGGTGCACAGCGACCCGCACCTGGACGACAGTGTCCTGGCCGACATTGCGCAGGGCCGTGCCGATCAGCTCACGCGCACGCCCACCATCGTGCTGGCGATCCACGGCGTGCGCCAGCCCCTGCCTTTCTTCGAGTACCCGCAACTAAAGGCTACGCTTGACAACCTGCTGCGGCGGTAGTGCGACGCTGCCACGAGCAGAACCAGCGGGTGCGGCCATTCGCGCCGTGCGCTAGACTCGCACCTATGAAGTCTGCATTCCTTCCCTCTCTTGTTGTCACGCTGCTGTTCGGCCACACCGCGCATGCGGATGTGACTATGCGTAGCAAGCTCGACTACAAACTGGCCAGCTTCCTGCCGCCCGCTGCGGCGGAAGCCATGAACAAGCAACTGGGCGAGACTGTGGCCAACGGCGTCGTAGTACGTATCAAGGGGCAGCGCGCCATGGCGAATTCGGGCGCGCTCCAGGTGATCACCGACCGGGAAAAAGGCACCGTGACGCTGCTCGATCCCAAAGGCAAGCGCTATGCCACCTGCGCCCTCGCGGAGTACGGCGAGAAGCTCAAAAGCCTGATGCCGAACATGCCGCCGGAAGCCAGGCAGATGTTCGAGAACATGAAGATCGACGTCAAGAGCGACAAGACCGGAAATAGCGACACAATCCGGAACATCAAGGCCGAGGAGACGCTGGTGACGATCACTCTGGACGTGCCGGGTCCCATGGCGGCGATGATGGCCATGCGAGTCGAGATGCACCTGTGGACTGCTGCTGCACAAGAGCTGGAGCGGCTCCCCGCGCTCAGGGAGGTGGCGGCATACACGGCGCAACAATTGGCCAGCTCCGACTCGGCCTCGGGTATGGCGAAGATGTTCGCGCAGATTCCGGGGTTCGCGGACAAATTGAAGCCCCTGCTGGAGCAAATGATGAAGGGGACCTCGCAGGCTGTATTGCGCACGCAGATGAAGATGATCATGCCCGGTTCCGCCAAAATGATGGGTGCGGCCAATCCGGAAGAGCCCTTCACCGAAATGACCACCGATCTGGTGGAACTCTCTACCGACACGATTCCCGATTCGGTATTCGGTGTGCCCTCCGATTACAAGGACGCACCCGTGGAAGAGCTGCTCCAAATGATGAACCCGCTGCGGCAGCAGTCGCAGCCCCAACCGAAGTAGCACCACGGCTTGGGCGGACGACGAAAAACGATCGTCCACCCCACTGGATTGCTGTCACAATCGTGAGTTGGGCGTCGTATTAAGAGTTGTGCAGCCCGAGGAGATCGCACTCGACCCGGCCACCGCCCGCGCCGCCGGCCACTACCGGGCCGCGCAAAGGGTGGAATCCCTGTTTCGCGAACACTATGGGCGCATTGTCGGAATGCTTGCGCGGCTTACCGGGGATCGGGCTCGGAGCGAAGAGATCGCCAGCGACGTGTTTCACAAGCTCTCGCAGCGCCCCGCGCTGCTCGCTTCGGGCGACGATCTGGCCGCCTGGATCTATCGGGTAGCCACAAATGCCGGCGTGGACGCACTGCGCGCCGATGCCCGGCGCCGCCGGTATGAAGAGGAGGCCGCGGCAGGTACCCTCCGTCTCGCAGGGCAGCCGACAGCGCTGGATCAGTTACTCGCCGCCGAGCGCGCCTCGCGGGTCCGGTCGGTGCTGACATCGCTCAAACCTCGCGATGCTCAGCTTCTACTCCTGCGCTCCAGCGGCTTGGCGTACCGGGAGCTCGCCTGCACGTTGGGCGTCGAGCCAGGCTCGGTCGGCACCCTGTTGGCGCGGGCAGAAGCGGAGTTCGAACGCAGATTTCGGGCTCGTTTTGGAGAATCGGTATGAACCAATGTTGGCCGGAAGGCGCGCTGCGCGCGTATCTCGATGGCGAACTGTCACCGGACGAGATGCGGACGGTGGCGGCCCATTTGAACGAGTGCGCCGCATGCGAACGTGCGCACTTGGAGTTGTCGGCCCGTGCCGGCCAAGTCGCCGGATTGATGAGTTCGCTCGCGGAAGTGCCCGCGCCGCGGCCGCTGTGGGTTCGGCAGGCGGGCTCCTGGCGTTGGACTGCGGCTGCAGTGGCAGTCGCAGCAGGACTCGCGATTGCGACGGTACTTGTACCCAAGCCCGCCGTGCGGAGGCCCGCACCGGCCGCCGTGCTCGGGCCCGTGGCGGTTTCGCAGGAGCGTCCGCCCAAGCTGCCGGCCGTAATGGAAGTGCAGGCGCCGGTCGCTGCCCGCACCGTGGTCCGTAAGCCCAGCCGCGCCGTTCCGCGGCCCGAACCTTTCCTGGCGCTTGACGACGAGCCGATCGAAAGCGGCATCATCATGCGCGTCACAGTGCCGGGCAGCGCCCCGGCCGACATCGTATTTTCGCCGGACGGGCGCGCGCGCGCCATCCGGCTGGTGAAGGGGACCCAAAGAGATTTCTAAGGAGAATCGATCGTGAAAAAGCTGCTGCCAATCGCAATCCTGTTTGCCCTCGGAGCCGCCGCTCAGGATCCTATGGATGTGGCCAAGCTCAAAGCGGAAAAAGACGGGCTGGCTGCCCAGATTCAGTTGAAGATGGTCGGTGCCGTCGCAGGGACCGTGGTCAAGGGCGCGCCGTACTCCGGCGAGGAATTGAACCAGACCGACCAGATGCTGGCCGACGGAACGCGCATCCATCGCGAAACGCGCGCCACCGTGTACCGCGACAGCGAAGGCCGCACCCGCCGCGAGACGCCTGACAGCATCATCATCAGCGACCCGGTGGCCGGCGTCACCTACATGCTGAATCCGAAGTCTATGACCGGGTCGAAGTTGAACATGCCCCACGCCGGATTCGCCTATCTGCGGCAGGATAAGGTCGATGCGGTAAAGACATTCAGTTGGGATACCGAGCCGACAGTTTTCAAGGGTACAACGTTTTCTGTCCACACCAGCAGCGAAGGCGGGCCTCCCACGGTAACCGTCAACGGCCAGACGCTCGACCCCAAGACCGTAGAGAAGCTGATCGCAGAAGCCAAGGCCAACGGTTCTCACACTGTGACCGTCAATGGCGCGATGCTGGATGCCGGCATGCTCGCGGGTGAGGCGAAGCCGGCCATGGAGCAGTTCACGAAGATCGCGCGTCCACCCAAGGGCGAACCGCTCGGCAAGCAGATGGTCGAGGGTGTCGAGGCGGAGGGCACACGGAATGTTACCACGATCGAAACCGGCACGATCGGCAACGACCGTCCGATCCAGGTGACCGGCGAGCGCTGGTATTCTTCGGAATTGCAGACTCTGGTCATGTCGAAGCACAGCGACCCGCGCACCGGCGACGAGACCTTCCGTCTGACCAACATCCAGCGCGGCGACCCGGCCGTCTATCTGTTCCAGGTGCCCAGCGGCTACACCATCACGGACCGCAAGTAGCGTGGGACAGGCTTCAGCCGGTCCCCGTGTTAACGTAGGCTTGCATGACCTTCACCAGACTGGCCATCGCGACCTGCGATGGCTTCCACGTTTGCGATCACCTGGCCCGCAGCAAGGCCTACGTTGTCCTGGAGATCCACAACGGCGAGGTGCTTTCGCGCACCGTCCGGACCAGAGCCACAACGGAATGCGGTAATCACACCACGTTCGTCGACATGCTGACCGGCTGTGACGCGGTGATCTGCGGCGGCATCGGGGAGGGCGCCGCGGTTTCGCTCTCCGCAGCAGGCATCGCGCCGCTCGTGACCACTCAGCACCTGACAGTCGCACAGGCCGTGCGCGCGTGGATCGGCGGCACACTTGTCACTAGCGGCGAGCGCGTGTGCTTGTGCAGCCACTAAGCAATCGGTATGTTAATTGATATGGGCGTCGAGACGCTGCTCTCCGTGGACGACTATTTGAACACGTCATATTCTCCCGACAGGGAATATCGGGATGGCGTGCTCCTGGAGCGAAACGTGGGTGACAAAGCGCACTCGTTGTTGCAGGGTCTGTTGGTCTCGTACCTGAATCGGCGGCGCAAACAATGGAACATTCGCGTATACCCGGAACTCCGAGTAAGGATGCGCGAGGATTGGTATCCGATCCCGGATGTGTGTATCTACGTGCTTCCCGGTTTCGAAACCCGCTACCCAACTACCCCACCGCTGCTCTGGATCGAAATCCTATCCCAGGACGACCGTATGATCGACGTCTGGAACAAAGCCAACGAGCTGGTAGCACTCGGCGTCCCCTATGTATGGATCATCGACCCGAACACGCTCGAAAGCGAAGTGCGCACCGCCGGCGGCGTCGAGCAACTCGCCGATAAGACGCTGCGCATCCCGGACACGGACATCGTGATTCCCCTGGCCGACGTGATGGAAGAGTAGCTCAGCGTAAACTGATACAATTCTTCTTCACACATGGGTAACCGCGTCTCGCTGTTCGTTACCTGCATCGTCGATCAGCTTTTTCCGAAAGTTGGAATGGCGATGGCAGAGGTGCTGGAACGGCTGGGGTATCAGGTCGATTTTCCCGAAGAACAGACCTGCTGCGGCCAGCCCGCGTTCAATAGCGGCTATCGCGCGGAGGCGCGCATTGTGGCGCGCCATTTTCTCAAGACTTTCGAAGCCTGCGAGACCATCGTGGCGCCCTCCGGCTCCTGCACGTCGATGGTCATCCACCACTTCGCGGAGCTCTTTCAGAAAGACCCGGAGACGCTGGCCCGCGTGCACGCGCTGGAGAAGCGCGTCTACGAATTCTCCACGTTTCTCACCGCGGTTGCGGGCGTGGAAGACGTCGGCGCGCGAATGGATGCCGTGGCCACTTTTCACGACGGCTGCCATGCGCTGCGCGAGCTCGGCATCAAGGCCGCTCCCCGGCGCCTGCTGGCCCACGTGCGCGGACTGGAACTGCGCGAGATGACGCCGGCCGAGGAGTGCTGCGGCTTCGGCGGCACGTTCTCCGTCAAGTTCGCGGAGCTTTCCGGGGCCATGGCGCGCACCAAGCTGGAGGCCATCGAGCGCACCGGCGCGGACACCGTGGTCTCGCTGGATCCGAGCTGTCTCATGCAGATCCAGGGAGCGCTCTCGCGTGCCGGTTCGCCCATCCGCACCATGCACCTGGCCGAGGTCCTGGCCAGCCGCTAACTCCATGTCCGTCGAATTCCATCACAAAATTCACGACACGCTGGCCGACGCCAACCTCCAGCTTGCCATTTACACCGCCACCGGCCGGCTCAAAGAGAAGCGGATCGAGGCGGTGGCGAGCGACATCCTTCCGGATTACCAGGAACTCCGCTCACACGCCAACGCCATCAAGAAGCACACAATCGAGAACCTGGACCATTACCTCGAGGAGTTCGAGCGCAACGTGACGGCGCACGGCAGCAAGGTGGTCTACTGCAAGGACGCTACCGAGGTCGCGGATTTCGTGCTGGGGCTGGCCAAGCAGCGCGGGGCGCGGCTGATCGTAAAGTCGAAGTCGATGACCACCGAGGAGGTTGACCTCAACGAGCGCCTGGAGCATCACGGCCTCGAATCCGTGGAGACCGATCTCGGCGAGTACATCCTCCAGCTCGCTCACGAGAAGCCCTATCACATTGTGGCCCCGGCGCTGCACAAGACGCGCTACGACGTGGCCGAGATCTTCACCAAACGCCTCAACGTACCCAACGAAGTGGTGATCGAAAAGCAGACCGCCATCGCACGGGCGGTGCTGCGCCAGAAATTCCTGGCGGCCGATATGGGCATCAGCGGCGCGAACTTCCTGGTGGCGGACTCGGGCGCGGTGGTGATCATCGAAAACGAAGGCAACGCGCGCCTCACCACCAGCGCGCCGAAGGTCCACATCGCGGTGGCCGGGATCGAGAAGCTGATTCCGCGCGCGCAGGATGTGGCCACGTTCCTGAAGCTATTGGCGCGCAGCGCCACCGGCCAGCTTCTCTCGGTCTACTCCTCTTTTCTGAGCGGACCGCGGCGGCCGGGCGAGGTCGACGGGCCGGAAGAGTTCTACGTGGTGCTGGTGGACAACGGCCGCAGCAGGCTGCTGCCCGACCGCGCCAAGCGGCAGTCGCTGTACTGCATCCGCTGCGGAGCGTGCCTCAATACGTGCCCGGTGTACCGCAAGATCGGCGGGCACAGTTTCCCATGGGTGTACTCGGGGCCGATCGGCGCCATCATCACGCCGCAATTTATGGGCGTAACCCACGAGCCCGGATTGCCGTTCGCCTCCAGCCTTTGCGGCGCCTGCGCCGAGGTGTGCCCGGTCAAGATCGATATCCCGCGCGTGCTGCTGGAGCTGCGCAGCGACGTCAAGAAAGCCGAGGCGCGCGAAGGGCAGAATCGCATCGAGAAGGTGGCGTTTCGCGTGTTCGCGTGGGTCATGTCGCACCCGCGTGTCTACGAAATGGCCGGCAGGATGGCGGCCTCGATGGCTCCATCGCCCGATGGCGGCTGGATCCGCAACGTCCCTCCGCCGATGAATATCGGACCCGCGCAGGCTTGGCTGAGCCAGCGCGATTTACCGCCGTCACCTTCGATGAGTTTCCGCGAAATGTGGCGCAAGCGGGGAGGCCGCTGATGTCGCGCGATCATATTCTCCATCGCGTCCGCACCGCGCTCGGCCGCAGCGCGGGACAGGAGCCGGCGCCGCCTCCGCCCGTCCGCCTGCGAGTTCCCGAAGTTCCGCGCGATCTCCGTGTCTCCAGTTTCATCGCCCGCCTGGAAGCGCTTGCCGGGCACGCGCAGCGGGTGCCGTCGCAATCCGCGGCGCGGGATCTCGTGGCTGCGGCTATTGCGGGCAGGACCGCCGTGGCCTCGAACTCGCCCTACCTCGCCGAGTGCGGGATCACCTCGCTGCCCGGCGTGCGGAGCGGCATTCGCGACGTGAACGAGCTGCGCGATGCCTGCGAGAAAGCCGACGTCGGGATCACCAGCGCCGATTATGCACTGGGCGACACCGGCACGCTGGTCATGATCGCCAGCCCGGCGGAAGCGCGGCTGGTTTCGCTGCTGCCGCCGGCACACATCGCCGTAGTGCCCTGCGATCGAATTCTGACGGGCCTGGACGAGTTGTTCACCGTCCTCCCGCGTCCGGCGGACCAGACCAGCTCCATGGTGCTGATCACCGGCCCCAGCCGCACCGCCGATATCGAACAGATCCTGGTGCGCGGCGTGCATGGGCCCGGCCAGATCAGCGTGTTTCTTGTAGAGTAGGGTGGCGTGTTTCCATCCACGCAGTTGTCGCTACTGGAAGCCGTATCCGGCCCGGGAGCGGTGCCGAACCAGGCCCTGGAGCGCGTGGCGGCTCTGTACTGGAAGCCGGTGTACCGCTTTGTTCGGCTGAAGTTCGGCAAGCAGAACGAGGAAGCCGAGGACCTCACCCAGGAGTTCTTCGCCACCGCGCTCGAACGCGATTTTTTCCGGCGGTTCGACCCCTCGCGCGCCAGTTTCCGTACGTACCTGCGGATGGCGGTGGAGCGGTTCGCAGCCAACGAGCACCTGGCTGCGGGCCGGCTGAAGCGCGGAGGGGGAGCGAACTTCGAACCGATCGATAAGGCGGACGAGGAACAACGGCCGTCTGCTCCGCCCGAGGAGATCTTTGAGCGCGAGTGGAGGCGGCAGGTGTTTGCCCTTGCGGTGGAGGACCTTCGCGCGCACTGCGAGTCCGCGGGGAAGGACATCCAATGGCAAGTGTTCGAAGCCTACGATCTCGCCGACGATGCCCGGCGATCCTACGCCGGGATTGCCGCGCGGTACGGCATCGCCGAGACCTCCGTCACCAATTACCTCGCCTGGGCGCGCCGGATGCTGCGGGGTTTCGTGGAGGTGCGATTGCGCGGGGTCACAGCCGGAGAACGCGAACTGCGACAGGAGATGAGGTCGCTGTGGAGCTGAGCGACGCGGTGGTCGCGCATTTGCGCGAGGTGGCCGACCGGCCCGATCTGACCGGCACGCGCTACGATCTGGAGCGCGAGATCGGCCGCGGAGGCATGGGCGTGGTCTATGCTGCGTGCGACCGCGAACTGGATCGACGGGTGGCGCTCAAGGTCATGGACGCCGCGCTTTGCGGCGAGCCTCGGCTCATGGCGCGGCTGGAGCATCCCGCGATCGTGCCTGTGTACGAAACCGGGATGCTGCCCGACGGACGCGTGTTTTATGCGATGAAGCTGGTGAGCGGCGTACGGCTGGACGCCTTCCTCGAGTCGGACGCTTCGCTCGCCGAGCGGCTGCGAGTGATCCAGCGCGTTGGCGAAGCGCTCGCCTTTGCGCACTCGCGGGGCGTACTGCACCGCGACTTGAAACCGCAGAACGTGATGACGGGCACATTCGGTGAGGTCTACGTTATGGACTGGGGCGTTGAAGCCGTCGCTGGGACGCCGGCGTTCCGGGCGCCGGAAGGGGCTTGCGACACGCGGTCGGATATCTATTCGCTGGGGGCGCTGCTCCAGGTCGCGGTGGACCGCCTCAAGCCGGTACCACAGCTTCGAGCGATCGCGGCTAAGGCAATGACCCCGAACCCGGCGGCGCGTTACCCGGATGCGACCAGCCTGCTGGCGGAGATCGAGCGGTTTCAGAATGGGTTCGCGGTCGAGGCATACCCGGAATCGCCCTGGGAAACCGGGCTGCGGTACGCGCGCCGGAGTGCGGTCCTGCTCTGGCTGCTTGCGGCCTTCGTTACGGTGAAGTTTTTTCTGTTTTTCTTGCGGAGCCGCTAAAGGAACTCCGGTGCACGTGGAATAGGCAAGTGAAAGGGGTTAATGAAAGCCATGAACAAGATCGTTGTCGGACTGGTGTTCGGATTGATTTTGGGCGCGCTCGACGGTGCCACCGCGTGGTTCTATCCCGAAGTCCGGTCGATGATGACGGGAATTATGGTCGGCTCGTCCTTTAAAGGAATGCTGGTAGGACTGCTGAGCGGGTGGTACGCGCGCAAGGTGCAGTCCACGGGCAAGGGGATCGTGGTCGGGTCCGTGCTCGGTCTGCTGTTCGCCTTCCTGGTGGCGGCGATGCAGAACGCGCATTACCTGGAGATCATGCTGCCCGGATTCGTCGTGGGAGCGATCATCGGTTTCCTGACGCAACGCATGGGTACGCCCGCAGCAGAAGCACGTAGGCAAAATTGAGCTACTCGCTGCGCAAGGCCACCATCGGGTCCACCGCGGACGCCCGCCGCGCCGGAATCCAGGCGGCCAGCGTCGCCGCAATTGCGATTGTTCCCGCAACCGACACGTAGGTGCCCAAATCCGTAGCGCTGATGTCGTAGAGCAGAGTCTTCAAGTAACGCGCGGCCAGGAGCGAACCTGCCAAGCCCGCAAGAATGCCCGCCGCCAGCAGAAACGTGCCTTCCCGCAGCACCATCCCCTGCACCTGCAGCGGGACGGCACCGAGGGCTACGCGGATCCCGATCTCCTGCGTGCGCTGTGCCACGGCGAATGCCAGCACGCCGTACACTCCGACCACGGCCATCAGGAACGCCACCGCGGCGAAGCTCGCCACCAGGGCGCCGTTGAATCGCGACGCCGCCGACATGCGTCCGATCGCCGCGTCCAGGGTTTCGAATTTGGCGAT
The DNA here is from genome assembly GCA_035499435.1 of Candidatus Acidiferrales bacterium. Lineage (GTDB taxonomy): Bacteria > Acidobacteriota > Terriglobia > Bryobacterales > Bryobacteraceae > Solibacter. Next base: position 28,884 of record DATJYW010000018.1, read on the forward strand.
CATTCCCGGGTCCATGCCACGCAGCTTGTCGCGCACGGCCTCCATCAGCATTCGCTCCGTGCCCACGTGCCGCACCACGAATGCCATATCCGATCCCGGATAGAGCGCCACGTCGTTGACAAACATCTGCGGCACGGGCGGCTGGTTCAGACCCTGGTTCTTGGTATCCGCCGCCACGCCGATCACTGTCTTCCAGCCGCCGTTCCTACGCCCGTCGATCTGGTGCCCGATCGGGTCCTCACCCGGAAAGTACCGGCGCGCGAGCGACTCGGTGACGATCGCCAGTGTTTGCGGATGATCGTAGTCGGCTTCGGAGAACGCGCGCCCGCGAATCAGCCGCACCCCTGCTGCCTGGAAGTACTCCGGGCCCGCCGCGCAGCCTGCGACCGTGTCGCCGCGGTCCCATGGTTTCGGCAGGAGCCGGTCCGACCTGCTGAAAGTGGTTCCCACGGACCCTCCGGTCAGCGGCGTGCACTCCGCCCAGGAGGCTGCAATCGTACCGGGCAGCCTTTGAAGGTATGCCAGCATCTCACTGGTCAGCGCGCGCCGGTTCGCGTTCTCCACTTTGGCGCCCCGCAGCGGCATGCTCACGGTTGTGACGTGCTCGGGAGCAAACCCCAGATGCCGGTGCTGCATCCGATACAACGTCTCCAGGAGCAGGGCGGCACCCGAGAGCAGCACTACCGAGAGTGCCACTTCGGCCACCACCAACGTGCGCCACGCCGCACGATGTCCTCCGCTAATCCTGGGACGGGCGGCCTGCTGGAGCGCGGTCTGAACATCCACCTGGCCGGCGCGCAGGGCGGGTAAAACGCCGAACAGAAGCATGGTGGCGATGGAGACCCCGACCGCAATCGCGAACACGCGCCCGTCCGCCCTCAGCTCGTTCAGGCGGGGCAGCGTGCCCGCCCCAAAGTAGACGAAGCCGCGCAGGCCGGTGGCCACCAGCGCCATCCCGAGCAAGCACCCCGCGGCACAGAGCACCGCCGTCTCGGTAACCAACTGGCGTACGATCCGCGTTCTGCCGGCGCCGATTGCGGCTCTCACCGCCAGTTCGCGCGACCGCGCGGACCAGCGGGCCAGCAGTAGGTTCGCCACATTCGCGCAGGCGATCAGCAGCAGGCACCCGACTGCGCCTGCCAGTACCAGCACCAGCGTTCGCGCGTTGCCGGTCATGCGCTGCTGCAGTGGCTCGATCATCACGGAAGTGTCACTCCGGAAGATCTCCGGCGCGTCGGCCTTGCTCGCTGCGAAGAGTGTTTGCAGGTTGGCCAGGGCCTGGGCCTGCGTCACGCCGGGCTTCAAGCGAGCGATCACGGTCCAGGTCGCAAGTCCACGGTCGTGATGGCTCAGCGCCGGAGAGGTCGGCAAGGTTGTGAGAATGTCGCTAGGCACCTCCATGGGCATGTTGAACGACGCGGGCAGCACGCCGATCACGCGATGCACGACACCGTCCAAGGCGACCTCCGACCCGACGATGTCGCGTCGTGCCTCGAAGTGATTGCGCCACACGGAGTTCGTCAGAATCGCGGTTCGAGGCGAGTTCGGCAATTCGTCCCGCGCCTGGAAGTTGCGGCCCATGACGGGACGAACGCCCAGCGCCGGCAGGAAGTTCCACGAGACGCGTGTGGTGTGGACCTCGGCGGGATTGGCGGTTCCGAGGATCGCAGCCTGCCCGCCGTGGTACTGCATGGCGGCGAATTCCTGGAACGCCGAATTGTCACGGCGCCATGCCACGTAATCCGGCGAAAGGACAAACTCGGCGCCGAACAAGCGCATCGCCACGAACATCAGGTCCTCCGGAGTGTCGTACGGCAGCGGCCGCAGATAAACCATGTCGGCCACGCTGAACACGGTTGTCGCGGCTCCGATTCCCAGTGCAAGCGACAGGACAGCCGCGAGGCTGAACCGCGGACTCCGGGCCGCCGAGCGGAACCCATACCGCAGATCCTGCCAGAGCGCGGAGACCCATGCAGCGCCCCACGCTTCGCGCGTCAGTTCGGCCACTAATGCGCGGCTGCCGAAGGTTCGCCTGGCTCTGGCGGCGGCTTCCTCGCGGCTCATGCCGCCCTCCATCAGCCGCCGGGTTTCAATTTCGATGTGGGCCTGGAGCTCTTCTGCGAGCTCCTCCTCGCGACGCCGCCTCCACATGGAGCACCTCCGGGTTTGCTTTGGTAGACAGTCTACCACAGTGCCCGGTACTCTTCTTTGAGCGCCACCCCAGAGATCTTTCTCCGCCGCGCCTCGCCCATCAGGAAGTGCAGCTTTCGCGCGGCGAGGTCGTACGAAATCCCCTCGGCGCGCACGTTCGAAATGCAATTCCGCTCGGCGTCCGTCCGGCCCACGCGGGGCTCCCAGGTCAAATAAATCCCCAGGCTGTCGGGGCTGGTCAACCCTGGCCGCTCGCCGATCATCATCGCCACCATGCGCGCGCCGAGCGCCGAGCCAATCTCGTCGCCCAGCGCCACGCGTGCCTGCAAGGCTACCGTCAGCGGCGCCAGCCTCCACCCTTCGAGCAGCGGCATCAGGGCCGCGATCAACGCCGCTGCGTGGCGATGCACCGCCGGCGCACTGAGGCCGTCCGCGATCACGATCGCGACATCGAAATCGCCCCTGGCGAGCAGCTCCCGCGAATCGCTGCTCAGCCGCCTCCCCAACTCCGGCCGGCGCAGGAACTCGCCGCGATCGCGCGCCTGGCTCCGCACCAGCACGTGCTCCAGCCCGAGTGTCCCCGGTTCCAACGCTTCATACACCGCGTCCCGCGCCCGCGCGTGATCGAGCTGGAACCGCAGCAGCTCGCCGGTGGGCAGGCTGTGGCCGGCGCGTCCCAACGCCACGCGCGCAGGTGTGAATTGTTTCAGGTCAATAACCATGAGGCCGCCAGCTCGGGCCGCCGCTCCAGCCATGCTTCGAACTCGGGCGCCGGCTTGAGTCCCAGCACGCCGCGCACGTACAGCGCGTCGTGGAAGCTCGTGCTCTGGTAGTGCAGCATCACATCGTCTGCGCCGGGCACGCCCATAATGTAGTTGCAGCCTGCCACGCCAAGTAGTGTGAGCAGAGTATCCATGTCGTCCTGGTCCGCCTCGGCGTGATTGGTGTAACAGACGTCGCATCCCATCGGCAGGCCGAGCAGCTTGCCGCAGAAGTGGTCTTCGAGGCCGGCGCGGACGATCTGCTTGCCGTTGTACAGGTACTCCGGCCCGATGAAGCCGACCACGGTGTTCACCAGCAGCGGCCGGTAACGCCGGGCCACCGCGTAGGCGCGCGCTTCGCAGGTCTGCTGGTCCACGCCGTGATGCGCATTGGCGGAGAGCGCGCTGCCCTGGCCGGTCTCGAAATACATGACGTGCTCGCCGCGGCCCAGGGCGCGCGCCGCCTCGCACGCTTCATCCAGCATGGCGATGGTGATGCCGAAAGCCGTGTTGGCGGCTTCCGTGCCCGCGATCGACTGGAAGACCAGGTCCACCGGCGCTCGGTTGCGCATCGCCTGCATCTGCGTGGTGACGTGCGCGAGCACGCAGATCTGTGTGGGAATCGAGTAGCGCTCGCGGATTGCGTCGAGCATGTTGAGCAGCGCTTCCACGGTGCGCACATTGTCCGACGCCGGGTTCACGCCGATCACGGCATCTCCGTTGCCGTAGCTGAGGCCATCGAGCACGCTGGCGGCGACGCCCTTCAGATCGTCGGCCGGATGATTGGGTTGCAGGCGCGTGGAGAGGCGTCCCGGCAACCCGATGGTGGAACGAAATCGTGTCACCACGCGGCATTTCGCAGCAGCGGCGATCAAATCCTGGACGCGCATGATTTTGCTCACGGCGGCGGCCATCTCCGGCGTGAGGCCGGGCGCTAGGGCTGCGAGACGATCGACCGTGGCCTGTTCGCCGAGCAGCCAGTCGCGAAACTCGCCAACGGTCAGGTGCGCGACCGGCCCAAACGCCTGCGCGTCGTGCGAATCGCAGATCAGGCGGGTCACCTCGTCGGCCTCGTAAGAGATGATCGGCTCCGCCAGGAAGCGCTTCAGCGGCACGTCCGCGAGGGCCATCTGGGCCCGCGCACGCTCTTCGGCGGTCTGCGCCGCGATTCCTGCCAGCTCATCGCCGCTGCGCGCGGGAGACGCTTTGGCCAGCAGCTCCCGCAGGGTCACGGCCTCCCCTCTTTCTTCCGGTGCTCGATGGCCGCGGCTTCTTCCGGCGCCAGCACCAGCCGGTGGCGCCCGTACACCGCGTGGTAGCCGAGACCCAGCACAAACCACACCGCTGCGCCGATGACGCCCTTGTTGTAGTCCGGATTCCGGAACAACACCACCAGGGTGACGCCCGCGATGAGAAGTGCGAGCGCCGCTCCGCACATTCCGAGCGGGCTGCGATACGGCCGCTCGATGTGCTGAAACCGCGCGCGCAGCACCAGGAACGAAACCATCTGCAGCATGTAAGCCAGCACCGCACCGAACACCGCCATATTCAGCAGGACCGCGCCCACCGGGCTCCCTTGCGGCGTCAGGCGAATGGCCAGCGCTGCCGCGAACCCCAGCGCGCTGCCTGCCACGAGCGCCCGCTGCGGCGTCTTGCGAGTACCGTGCGTCACCGAGAGCCAGGTCGGAAAGTATCCCGCGCGCGAGAGCGAATAGATTTGGCGGCCGTATGCAAAGATGATGGTGTGGAAGCTGGCGATCAGTCCGGTGCACGCCACCAGCGCGAGCACGCGCGTTTTCAATCCGTGGCCGAAGATGGTCTGGAATCCCAGGAATAACGGCTCGTTGGAGGACGCCACCTTGGCTGCTCCGGGTGCAATGCCCGCGCTCAGGACCACCGTCAGGAACGAGACTCCGATCAGCGTTACCAGGCCATAGAGGATGCCCCGCGGCATGTCTTCGCGCGGGTCGTGGCTCTCTTCCGCGGCCAGCGGCAACTGTTCGATCCCCAGGTACAGCCAGAGAGCGAACGGCAGTTCCACCAACGCCGAGGCGCCAATCGAACGCCCCGAAGGGAAGTACGGTGCCGCCCATCGCGCGGGATCGAAATGCGGCACCGCGCCCAGCCAAAACACGGCGAGCACGGCGAGTGCCGCCAGCGTGACGATCACGGAGACGTGAAAGGTCATCTCCACGCCCCACACGTTGAGCGCGACGAACAGCCCGTAGGCCAGCAGCCACCATGCGGGTTCCCACGCGCCCGGCGTCCCGAACACGGCGCCCAGGTAGCCTCCGATTCCTACCACGATCACCGCCGGTGTAAGGATGTACTCCATATTTTCCGCCAGGCCAGTGATGTATCCCGCCCACGGACCCATGGCTGTCCGCGCGAACGAATACGCGCCTCCCGCGTGCGGCAGGGCGGGCGACATTTCGGCGATCGAGAAGCACAGGCCGATGTACATCGCGGTCATCACGAGCACGGCCAACAGCATCCCGCCGAAACCGCCCGCGGCCAGACCGAAGTTCCAGCCGAAGAAGTCGCCCGAAATCACCGCGCCCACGCCCATAGCCCACAGGTGCGGCACGCGCGCATGCCGCCGCAGCTTGCGCCGCGCCAGGTAATCCTCCCCCGCGGGGGCGTAGTTGGGCTGCATCTTCAGATTGTACGTTGGCCTAGCGGCTGAGGATCACAGTGCCTGTGGCAGTGAGCTTCGCCTCGGCGCCCTGCGGCACTTTCCCTTCGCGGTCGAACCGTCCTTCGGCCAGCACGTTGGAGAGATTCCCTTTGAACAGAACATAATCGCCGAATGTGCTCAGCAGCCGGTAAGGCGCCGGCGCGAACTGGTACCCGCCGCGGTTGGCTTCCTCCGCGCCCGTCCACCAGGGCAGACCGGAGCTGACCAGCACGTAGTGCTGCCCGACGGTCGCCACGAAGAGCAGGCCATAGTCCGCTGCGCCCAGGCTGAGCTCCATTGGAAACTGGGGCGCGAATCGCGCGATCAGCCGGTTGGTGCGCGCATTCCCGAACAGCACGAGGTTCGACGATGCCAGATCGTCGCCGGTCACCTCCCGGTCGGATTTCACGGGCAGGCTGAGATTGATGTGCACGCGCATGGTCGACCACCCCGCCGCGTCCTGCGCGTGGCGGCGCCCCTGCTCATCGCCTTCGCCATAGACATAGATATGGCGCGCGTTGACGGCCTCGACGATCGGCCCCCGCGGCTGCGACGCCGGCGGAGGCGCCGCCTGCGCCCATTGCCTGCCCGTCCTGGCAAAACTCAGCGCTTTGCCCGGCCGCAGCCGCACCGCCGCTCCGTCGATTGTGACGGCACGCGCGGTAGAGGTCAGGGTGAATGCGTCGACGTCGTTGGTCTGCACGCGAACATCTCCGCCGGACCGCACGGCGTTGATGCTCGCCAACGCACCCGAGGGAAAGGCGTCGATGCGCACCCAGTATGCGGAAGGGTAGCGCTCGCTCCGTGTGGAAAAATGCACGTGGCCGGGATCCCGTTCGCGCTTCAATTTTCCGAACCATTCGAAGATCGATGCGTTGCGGTAGGCAGGGTCCCAGGCATTGTGCCGCACGCCGGGATATTCGATATAGTCGGCCGTCACTCCGGCCTCCAGAAATCTTTTCTGCCACTTCCGCGAGCTCTCGGCAGGCACTGCGGGATCCTGTTCGCCCTGAAACAACCGAATGGGTAGATCGGCCGCGTTGCCCGCCAATTCTTCGCTGCCCGGGATGGTCGCCGCGCAAACCGGCGCCACCGCGGCCCAGACGTCGGGGCGCGTGAGCGCCATCCACAGGGCGCCTCCGCCGCCCATCGACGACCCCGTCAGGTAGACACGATCGTCGTCCACCGGGTAGCGCCGCTTGACCTCGGCGAGCACGTCGTAGACGTCCTGTTCGGCGATGCCCTGGTAGCCCATGGTGCCGCGGCCGAACGGGCAGGCCACGATGAACTCGACGTCGCGCACCTGGGGGAACACGGTCAGAGCCTGGAGCCCGGTCTCGCCGAAACGGCCGATGATGCCGAATAGGTGACGCAGCTCCATCACGTGGTTCGATTCCTCCTCGTGGAGTCCGATCACCAGTGGATATCTGCGCGCCGGATCCAGGGGCCTGGGCAGGTACACAGCGTAGGGTTGCTCGGAGTTGTCAACGGTGGAGCGGTAGGAGAGCGCCGCTGGTTGGGCCAAGAGCGCAGCAGCGCCATGGAACAAGAGCACGCAACCGATCCATCTAGGCATGCGCCTTCGATTTCGTCACGGCCGGGAGCCAGCCTCGGAACCACTCGCGAAATTCGTCCAACATCCGCTGACGCTCCGCTGAGACAGGCACCGGCGGCGGTCCCACTTTGATGCCCCGCATCCCAGCGGCTACCTTCAGTATCACAGGTTGCGCGAATCTCCGCGCCCGCGAATGGAATTCCTGTAACAAACCGTCGAGTCGCGCGGCTTCCGCACTGTTGCGGCTGCGCACGGCGCAGTCGAGCGCCTGCACCAGCTCCGGAACGGCGTTGGCGGCAGCCGATACGACGCCGCACGCTCCGGCCGATCGAGCGCGCGCTGCAGCGGCGTCATCGCCGGCAAGCCACGCGATGCGGCCACCGGCAAAGAACCCGTTCTCTTCCGTACCGGGGTCTTGTACGCCCGCGAACCGGCCGCCCTCCAACAGCGACACCAGGGTTGCGGGCTCGATGGGCGTGGTGACCGCCGGGGTATTGGCAATAAAGATGACGCTGTCTTTCGGCATCTGTCCGCTGAATTCGAGATAGAAATCGCGAATCTCGTCCTGCGCGTAACGATAGAAGTGCAGCGGCGGCAGCAACACTGCCTCGGCCCCAGCCGACCAGGCCTCCCGTGCCAGGTGTACCGAGTCGTCCAGCGACATGGCGCCGGCTCCGGCGAACACGGGAAGGCGGCTTCGCTTGGCGGCCAGGTGCACCAACCGGGCGCGCTCTTCGATGCCGAACGCCGGGTATTCGCCCGACTCGGTAAACAACGCGATGCCGCGCAGGCCCGCGCGGCAGAAATGATCGATCAGTTCGAACGTGGCCCCGAAGTCGATGTCCCCGTTCCTGCCCCGCGGCGTCACCGCGGCCGCGATTACGCCGTGGTCTTCAGTCATCGGCTTGGCACCGGCCCCGCAATTTAACTTACTACCAATGCAATCATACGATAACAGGGAGAATCCTAATATCCAGTATTAGGGGTGTGCCGGTACCCGGGTGGTACGAGTCCAACTCGCTCCGGGTTGCGAAATGGGATTCAATAGGAACGAGAGGATACCTATGGCTGCCACGATCGGCCTGTTCGGAATCACGCTCTTTATGGCACTCATTGCCCTAATGCGCTGGAAGCGCAGGAGGGATCTCGTGCGGGAGCGCATGAACAGCAAGCTGCGCGGCTATGTGGCAATAGAAAATGGGTCCCAATCCGGCAAGTCGGACGAACCCGCCAAGGACAGCGGTTCGCTAATCAAGGTAGCATGACCGGACGGCGATAAACGCCGGGTCCGCTAACGACGCTCCATTCGCAACAGTTCCCTCTCGGCCCGCAGCCAGTCTTCCAGCGCCGATCCTCCCTGGCGCCCGCGCGCCTCCCAATAGGAATAAGCGAGTCGTGCGATTTCGACGTGCGTGGGCCGAGCCAGCGGGCGGACCGGCACGGATTGATATACAGTGCGCTGTCGATGTGAATGGGCGGGAACGCAAGAGTGAGCCATGATGTTCCGGGACAGATAAACAGTTATATCAAAACGCGCCGGCGCTCAGGCAAGCGGATTCTCCGGCCATGCATGTTTGGGATACCGCCGCGCCAGCTCCTTCCGCAGTTGGGGATACAGCCGCTGCCAGAAGCCCGCCAGGTCCGACGTCATCTGTACCGGACGCTGATTCGGCGCCAGCAGTCGCACCACGACCGGCACCGTACCGCGCGCTACGGCAGGTGTCTGCCGCATGCCGAAGAAATCCTGCAGGCGTGACGCGACCCATGGCGGCTGGTCCTGCTCATAATGGACCTTGATTTCTCGCCCGCGCGCCAGGCGAATACGCGCCGGTGCGACATCATCCAGCAGGTGTCGTTCGCGAGGCCCAAGCTGTTGTTCCATGGCCCGCAGCAGGCCGCCGCCGCACGATGCGGCTTCCAGTTCCGCAAAGCTCCGCATCCCCGCCGTCAGCGCGCGCAGCGCCGCCTTAGCATCCGGGCGTTCGATCTTCGCGTGGCCCGCCGCGAA
>DATJYW010000019.1:0-13693 GCA_035499435.1 Candidatus Acidiferrales bacterium
AGGAAACTGGGGAAGCTTGGCCTCCATAGTGGGCCTGCTTTTCAGTGCCCTCGCGTTCTTGTTCTCAAGACGTGCGTCGGAGGCTGCTGCGAGGGCGCGCCAAGCTATTCTGCGCAGAAGTTTGGGCGACGATTTGAACGGCGCCACCAGAGGTGCTGCCGAATTGGTTACGTACGTCAGTATTGAACGAACGGAGATAGCGCTCCTGCGTACAGGCGACCTTCTGAACCAAACGGGATATCTGATCAAGCGATGGAGCGACAACCTCTCAGAACATTCCATGAACGATCTCCTGAACGTGCGCGCTCAACTCGAGTCAATTCACCGCGTTCTCACAGGTGGCCCGATTATCGACCTCAGTGCGAAGCAAAGAGTGCGCCTTTTGCAGGCTTGTCAGAGAGTTAGCACGATATTAAGCGAACAGCACGGAGCGGCAACCAGATCAGCCGACCAAGAGGATCAAACATGAAAGACGCTCAGGCCCTTGAGTTTTTTACGAACATTCAAGCCAGGACCGAAGCAGGGAAAGTGCCTTGGCAACCAACGGCGGACGAGAATGAGTACGTAGCCAGCGTAGGTGGAGAGTTTTCGCTTGGCATGACTCGGCTAAAGTTCCTGGATGCATTTAGACGCGAAGCAGTTCTTCATAAACTCACAATGAAGGACAAGGAGAATCGGAGGCTGATTACCGCTGACGAAAATGTCGAAGGCATTAGCGAAGAGCAGATGCGTGCGTTTTTTGTGATGGTCGAACGGCAGGCATTGGGTGTGGGCGAAAAACTTGGTCGTCTGTTGGACCAGCTTGATAGAGCGTGAGATTGAGAGCGGGCATTAGCGCCGAGCAAATTCTCCTGGTCCGTACGCACAGCGGATGGCGTTCGAGTCGCCACGGGCCAATCATTCAAATCAAAAACTTAGGCTCTACGCCATTTACTGGGGCAGTCACCGGTCCCCGGCTCCTTTCACGAACACGTAGTCTCGACCTTTAGCCGGTAGTTGCTGAAGTTGCGGAATCCGCAAGTCCGCCGCTGCAGACCACCATCTTGGTGTGGGAACCCTCGGTGATACCGGATCACTAACTGCCCAGCGCCCGCCGGACGACGCCCGGCTCTTTTGCGATGACAGTCAGGTAAGCCCTTGCTGCCGAATCTGGCTGCCGGCCGCCCTGCTCCCATTCCTGCAACGCGCGTTTGCTGATCCCATAAGCGCGTGAGAACTCGGCCTGGGACATCTTCACGCGTTTGCGGATGGCCTTCACGTCGACAGGCTTCGGCCAGACCTGCTCCAGCTCGACTTCGCCTCGCTGGTGCGCGGCAACAAGCTTCATGCCCTCAATCAGGTCGGCACCAAAACGGCTCTTTTTCGCAGTGGTTTTCTTCGGCATCTAACTGCGCTCCTTTCAGATTGGCCGCGATCTGCCGCAGTTGCTTCTTCTCATCCCCGGTCAAGTCAGGTTGTAGTTCTTGGCGTAGCAGCGGATCAGGAACACGCGGGCTGCGATTACGACGTACACGCAGATGATCCGTGCGCCTCCCCGCTTGCCCTTTGCCGCCCATCTAAGTTTCCAGGCTCCGCCGGCGCCCGGAATCGCGTCGCCGGCATCAGGGCGATCGGCCAGCTAGGCTGCAAGCGCCTCAATGCCCTCGGTTCCGATCAGTTCGGTGGCCTCTGCCTTGAACTTTGGGAGTTGTGGAACTGTGATCTCGACAGCGTCATCCACCGATGCCATTGTACCGCAATGCGGTATAGGGTCGCGCTTTGAATCCAGTGCCAACTCGTGCCAGCTTGCCCGCACCATGGCCTGATCGCCCTTATCTCCCGAAAAATCGGCCTGCTTCCGGACCTAGCGAACCATCAGGAAAGCGACGGCGTGGTAGAGGCGGTATCGACATTCCGAATCGCTGGTGCCACCTCTGCCACAAATCCGTCGTAAATAAGCCAGCCGGCGCATTCTCCAGCGCTCTCCGGAATTCTTCCGTTGGCACGAATCGCTCAACCAGGGTCACGTCAGCCGGAGAGCCGTAGACCATGACGTGCGCCAGAAAAATCGGCAGGTCGGCGAGCGTGTCTTCGGGCCTGTCGTACCATACCACTTTCCGAGCAACACGGATGAGTTCGAGCGGATAAGGCGGGGTGATGGTCATCTCTCCAGATCTCCCGGACCAAGACCGCGTCGGGGATGCAGTGCCGGAAGCTTGGACAAGTCGACCGCTTGTGCCCAGCGGGTCAGATCCTGTTGCATGGCGGCCGGTACGCGGCTCAGCGTTCCATCGCCGTAGAACTGCAAGGCCCGGACACTCGTCATCGGATCGAAGCTCCGATCGATAGCCTTTGCTGCCGCCAAACCGGTCGGCACGTCGATTCCGTGTGTCGCCAGAGTATGGATATCCACGTAATCCTTCCAACTGCCGCGAACTTGAATCACACGCATTTTCATGCCAGCCAGATCCACTAATGACGCGACCTGCACCCGTGATCCATTCGCACGGCGCGGGTCCTGCACGCGATTCAGGGTATCCAACCCACCAAAGAATGCGACTTTCACCAAACCACCCCGGTCCACAAATGCTTCCAGATTGTCGCGCTTGCAATGCACCCAAACTTCGGGGTTGGACGCATCGAGATCCCGGAAGAATGGCAGCCGGGAGCGCAGGAGAAACGGATCGAATCCGGAGGACGAGAAAAAATCGAAGTCTTCCGAAACGCGGTGCCCAAGTTGTAGCGCGAGGGCCGTTCCGCCATAGAGCACAAACTCCGGCGGCACCGCGTCCAATTCCCGCCACAAGCGGCGCTGAGATTCCGGTAGGATGTCCAACCTTGGCTCGAAGGTCTCAGGCATGTCTGCACACCACGATACGGCTTTTTGCGAAGCGCTGCATCAAAGCCTCTTTTGTTGTCATCAACCGGTGTTTGTGTGCTGATCTGGGGCAAGCGAAACAAAACGCGCGCTGCGCGCGCGGGCAGGCCGGGAGGCCTACCCTACAAACGCAATTGACACCTTGCGAGTAGAGCTCTATCGGCGGCACCGAACGACTGTGGCGAGATCACTTCTTCTTCAGCTTCGGAATGCCAAAGTGGCCGCCCAACTCGGACAGATCGCTGAGCTCGATCGAACCTACGATGTTGGCCACCGTGAGGCTCGTGGCTTCCGAGGCCAGAATCGCCAGGCCGGTCATTTTGTTGTTCTCGTTGCGCACCCAGATCTCGACGCTCTCCCGGTCCTCTGAACTTTCGAAGCCCATCATGCGCTGCCATTCCGGCGCCTTCAACTGATTCCGGATCTGGTCGAGATCGGCCTTGGTGTATTGGCCTTCTTTCTTGAATTCGAAACTCTTGATGTAGATGCCCTGGAGACCGGCGACCAGTTTCTTCACCTTGGCCTCATCGGCGTCGTTGGTGTCGAGGAAATTGGCCGCAAGCTGGAGCAGGTTGGCCGTGAGCGAGAGATCCACCTTTTCGCTCGCCTTCGGAGCCAGGTGATCCAGGTTGAACTTGAACTGCTGCGCGAAGAGCACGCCGGCCAGCGCGCAGGCCAGGAACGCAGGCTTCATTGGCGTTCTCCCATGGCCTGCACGTGCGCCTGCACGCGATTCAGTTTCGATCCCGCCAGCCGCATGGCCTGCATCACCTGCTCCTTTGCCTGCTCGCCCTGGTGCCGCCGGTAGAGCGCGCCTCCGCCAGCGATGACCACCAGCGCGGCGGCAGCGGCCAGCCATCGCGGCGTGGTCCGCACCAGCCTGCGGCGCACGCGCGCATCGAAATCCGCGGCGGGTTCCTTGCGCGCCAGTGCCTGCTTCAGTTCCTGTTCCAACCAGTCCATTTCAGCGTTCTCCCACCCCGCGGCGCTCGAGCTTCTCGCGAAGCAGCGCCAGCGAGCGTTGCAAATGACTCTTCACGGTTCCAACCGGGATGCCCATGATTCCGGCGATCTCCGATGGGTCCAGGTCTTCCTGGTACCTCAAAATCACGACCATGCGCTGCGTCTCCGGCAGCGACGCGATCAGTTTGCGCAGCATCTCGCCCAGCAGCGGATCGCCCGGCGACGGGCGTACAGACGGCTCGGGCAGTGATTCCAGCGCCACCATCGGCCTGCGCTGGCGGCGGCGGGCCGCGTCGATCGAGCGCTGCACCGCCACCCGGCGCAGCCAGTGCGCCGCGTGCGCCGGCGATTCCAACTCGCCCAGGTTGCGGTGCAAGCTGAGGAAAACGTCCTGCGCAATTTCTTCCGCCAGGTCGCGGTCGTGCAGGAAGTGGTAAACGACACTGAACACCATCGAGCGGTGCTCGCGCATCAGCTCGCCGAAGTCACACGCCTGCCGGGCCGCGCTCTGGATTTCGATCACCGATCCTGGCTCACGTACGTCACGCTGCTCTCTACGTGCGTGCGGCGGAAATTCTGGTTGGTCATCGCCACGGAAATCTTCCGCTTGTAAAAGAATACCGCCCGCACCTCGAACTCGCCGCCGTAACTCACCGGAAACCATATTCCGTCCTCAAATCTCTGGTAGGTCACCGCAAAGCCCAGTCCCGTGATATTGGTGCCGAGCAGGACCTTCACCGCCATGGGGATTCTGAAGGCCAGGCGGGTCTGCACGAAGACCGGCTGGAACTCGGCGGCGTCGATCAGGGCTTCCCCTTTCCAGGCGGCATCGTCGAAGTCCTGGTGGGGTTTGGGCTCGAAACTCACCCGATACACCTCGCGACCGCGGTACTGCTCGGCGCCCTTGAGCTGAAAGATGTACCGGTGCTGCTGCTCAGCCGTGAGGGGGAACAGGTCGCAGGCCAGGCCGTCGCGAGAGTGCTTGTCGTTGGTCATGTCCTCGGAAAGGTCGTTGATCAGCTCGCCGTCGATATCCATTTCCTTGTATTCGTAGCCGGGCCGATAGTAGGGAACAAGTTTGCCCTTGTACTCGTACGTCCCTTCAAAATGCGCCAGATCCTTGTGTGTGCCGCCAGGGGTGGGCCCCACGTCGTATTCGCGGCGCTCTTCACGAGCCAGTTTGCCGCTGCCGCGGAGCATGCGTAGGAACTGTTTCTGGTGATAGTCGAACTCCTTGCGGGCTTCCTGGGAACGAGCCTGGTTTTCCGCGACCTTGGCCATGATGGCGGCCACGTCAGGCGTCTGGGAAGCGGCGGCGCCGGCCAGCACGAGGATCAGGGCGAATGCTTTCATCAACTTGCTCCATTTGTGAATACGCCGGGAAGTGCTGGCGGGAGGCAGTTTTTCGCTAGAATTTGAATCTGGTGCCGGACCGGCTTCCGCCGGTCCGCTCGGGTGATGAATGATCGGTATCGGGGACAACCTATCGCTGGCGCTGGACTCCATCCGCGCCCACAAGCTGCGGGCGTCGCTCACGGTCCTCGGAATCACCATGGGCGTGGCCACGCTGATCACCGTGATGACCCTCGTCCAGGGCGCCAACCTCTACGTAGAGCAGAAAATCGCCAATCTCGGCACCAACGTATTCCGGATTGGACGCCTGCCCTTCGCGGTCGCGGATTTCACCATAATCAACCGGGCCATGCGCAACCGGTTTTTTTATCCCGCGGACATGGAGGCTCTGGAGGCAAATTGCGCGCACTGCGAATACGTGGGCGCGGCGCTTAACACCAGCATCGTACTGCGGTACCAGAACCACGAGCTCGACGACGCCACCATGTATGGGCACACACCCACCATGGCGGAGATCGACACGCGAACGGTGGAAACAGGCCGTTACTTCACCGAGATGGAAGACCGGCACGCGAGCGACGTCTGCCTGATCGGCGACCGCGTGGCTCGCGAGTTCTTCCCCGACACCAGCCCGCTAGGCCATGTGATCAGGGCCGGCCAAGCGGAGTTCATCGTGGTGGGCACGTTCGAGAAGATCGGCAGCGTGCTGGGGCAGGACCAGGATAACTTCGTCGTCATCCCGCTGCGCACGTTTCTCAAGGTCCGCGGGCAGTACAACAGTCTGGTGATTCAGGTCAAGGCCGAAGGCCCAGACGACGCTTTCACGCGCGCCCAGGACGATGCGCGGCGCATCATGCGCGCCCGCCGGCACGTGGCGCCGGGCAAGGACGACGATTTCTATATCGGCACCTCGGAGAGCTACATCTCGCTGTGGCAGAGCATCAGCTCCGCATTCTTTGCCGTCTTCATGATGGTCAGCTCGATTTCGGCCGTGGTCGGCGGCATCGTGATCATGAATGTGATGCTGGTGAGCGTCACCGAGCGGACCAAGGAAATCGGAGTACGGCGGGCAGTAGGCGCCACCCGCGGCGACATCATGGGGCAGTTCGTGGTGGAAAGCATCGTGCAGTGCATCATCGGCGGCGGCATCGGCGTCATGGGTGGATTCGGCTGCGCGCTCGCCTTGCGGCAGCTTACCGACTTCCCGGCCTCGGTGCAGGCCTGGGTGGCCACGCTGGGTGTGGCGCTGAGCTCGATCATCGGGCTCTTCTTCGGACTGTATCCCGCGGTCAAAGCCGCGAAGCTAGACCCGGTGGTGGCGCTGCGCACGGAGTAGCTCATGACCCTGACCGAGATCAAAGAGAACCTGTACGTCGCCGTGGACACCCTGCGCTCGCGCAAGGTGCGGTCCGCGCTTACGATTCTGGGGATCGTGATCGGGGTGACGAGCGTGATCAGCGTGGCGGCGATCATCGACGGTCTGAACGGGTACATGCAGAATCGCATCCAGTCCTTCGGGTCGCGCAGCTTCTTCATTACGCGCATTCCGCCCGGCTACACGGGTTTTGCGCCCCTCCCGCAGAAGATCCGGCTCCGCAAGTACCTCGAAATCGGCGATGCCCAATACCTGAAGGAGACGGTTTCGGGCGTGGATATCGCGGTAGCCTTCGCGCAGCGCATCACGCCTCCCTCCGGCCAGCCGGATTCGATCTCGTACGAAGGCGAACGCGTCGAGCGCATGTTCATCCGAGGCACACCGCCGGATTATGCCGCTGCCATCCCTCTGTTTACGGTGGCCACCGGCCGGTTCATCTCCGATTACGACGAATCGCACGCACGCGCCGTGGTTGTGATCGGCAACGCCATCGCGGAATCCCTCTTCCCGCACTCCGATCCGATCGGCAAGCAGGTCCGGCTGAACGGCAAGCTCTACGAAGTGATCGGGGTGTTCGAAAAGGACACGGGGATCTTCGGCTTCGGCGTGGACCAGTTCACTTGCATCCCGCTATCGAACTTCCACAAAAACTTCCCCGAGGTCCGCGAGGTCTTCCTCATCTTCACCGTGCGGCCGGATGCAGATCTTGCCTCGACGCAGAATCAGGTGGTGGACGCCATGCGCCGCCGCCGCCATGTGCCCCACAACGCCGACAACGATTTCGAAGTGGCCGACCAGAGCCTGTTCCTCGACCTCTGGAACCGGCTCACCGGCGCCATGGCGCTGTTGACCGGTGTCATCAGCTCGATCGGTCTCCTGGTGGGCGGCATCGGAGTGATGAACATCATGCTGATCTCCGTGACCGAGCGCACCAGCGAGATCGGGGTACGCAAGGCGATCGGCGCGCGCAAGAGCGACATACGGGCGCAGTTCCTGTTCGAGGCGATCACGCTGTCGGGTATCGGCGGAGTGCTGGGCATCCTGATCGGCGGCGCGATTTCGGCGGTGGCACGCTCGCTCGCATCGATCCCGGCGACTGTCTCACCCTTCTGGGTGGTGGCCGGCGTGGGCATGTCGGTTGGTGTGGGCCTTTTCTTCGGATACTACCCGGCAAACCGGGCCGCGAACCTCGATCCCATCGTCTGCCTGCGTTACGAATAGGTGAAATCCCTACAGGCTCCGGTCTTAACCCGTCCAAATTTTGGGGAACAGTTCCCACCCTATAGGGGATGCGGTCTATACCCGATTCGAGTACTACTAACTAAGGCACCTGTTGTCAGCAGGATCCGCGTTTGGGCCTAGCTTTGCTCCTGCGTCGGCAATCCCAACAGGACTAGGGTTCTAACGGTCGCTGTTATGTATAACGAGCTGTTTGGCTTGCGCAAAGATCCGTTTCGGGTGTCGCCCGATCCGTCGTTCCTGTTCCTGACGGACCAGCACCGCGAGGCCCTCAGCGGAGTGACCTACGCCATCCTGCAACGCAGTGGTTTCGTGGTACTCACTGGAGAAATCGGCACTGGGAAGACCACCCTCCTTGCCCGCATCCTCCGATTTCTGCCCGCGAACCGGCTCCAGTTCAGTAAAATCGTCAACCCCATCCTCACCCCGTCGGAGTTTCTCGAGCTGGTATTGCTGGAGTTCGGCCTGCGGGACATTCCTCCCAACAAGAGCCAGCGCCTGTGGATGCTCCAAAACCTGGTGGCCGAGGGTCGGCGCGAAGGAAAAGTTTCTGTTCTTATCGTGGACGAAGCGCAGAACCTCAGCCCCGAGGTTCTGGAAGAAATCCGCATGCTCGGCAACTACGAAGAGGCCGAGCTCCCGTGCCTCCAGGTCCTGCTGGTTGGACAGACCGAACTGGACGATACCCTCAATCGCGACGATCTGCGCCAGTTGAAGCAACGCATCAGCGCCCGATTCACGCTCGGACCACTTGCGCCTACGGAGGTCGGCGACTACATGCGGCATCGCTGGATGAGCGCCGGCGGCAAGGAGATGCCTTTCACTCCGGAAGCGATCGCCGACGTCGCCTACATCTCGCGGCGAATCCCCCGCGTGATTAACGCGCTCTGCGACAACGCCCTGCTGGTGGCTTTCGCCAGCCAGTCCACTAGGGTGCTCCACACTCATGTGCGCCTGGCGGCGGAAAAGCTGGATCTCGGGGAACTGCCGGACGCGACGGAACCTGTCGAGCCCGAGACGGCAAGCGAACTGAAACCGGAGTTGCAGCCCCCACTCCAGGTCCTGACCCCCAAACCTTCGCTCTGGAACCGCTGGGTCAGCCGGCACGAAAGCGCGTGATCTCATGACGGAACCAGCGGCGGGCGGAGAAGTAGCGGCACATTCCCAGTTCGATCATTACTATCGCTGGGACGAGCTGGATATCGGCGTCAGCGTGCTCCTGAAGCCGGAAATGCTGGACCGCCTCCAACTGGAAGTCCTTGGAGGCATCGAGAATCCGCGCGCTGCAAAGGAAGTCGGCGGGATCCTGCTGGGGCAGGTCGAGTTCGTCAAGGGCCGGATCCGAATAGTGGCCGACGAATTCGAGCCGGTTTCGTGCGAACACCGGACCGGGCCGCGATATTCGCTCTCCGCCGAGGACGAACCTCGGTTCGAGGCAACGCTGGCTCGCGCCCGCGAGTGCCCGGAGCGCGGTCCCGTGGGCTACTATCGGAGCCACAACCGTGACGGATTGTGTCTCTCCACCGAAGACCTGCGGGTGATCAGCCATTACTTCACGGAACCCGAGAGCGTGTTTCTTCTGGTGAAGACGCTGCCGAATCGGGCCTGCACGGCCGGATTCTTTTTCTGGAAAGACGGCCGGATTCAGGCGGAGTTCACCGACAGCGAGGTGCCCCTCATTCCGGTTGCCGCTTCGGCGGCGGAGGCGGAGCCCGAAGTGGCTGTTCCGGCCCTGCAACCTGAGCCGCCTGTGCCCGTGGAACAGCCTGTGGTCGCGCGTGAGGCCGCCGGGGGCGAGCGACGCCGGCAACTCATCGCCGCGTTGGCGGTAGCGGGCGTTCTGTTGACAGTTGTGGCTGCGGTGGCGCGCTACCGGTCTGCATCCGCCGGGTGGCGGCGACGTGAGATTCCGGCTGCGGTTGCGCTTGCTCCCTCCTCTACTCCGAGCCTTGCCGCCGCGCCCATACCCGCGGCCTCGAAGCCGGTCCCCGACACACCCGCGCGGCCCGAGACCAGACCCAGCGAGGCTATCGCGGCGGCACCCGCGCCTCAGTCCGTTGCAAAGGAACCGGCGCCTCCCGCGCTCCGCGAATCGACGATTGCGGCATCCCCATCGGCCGTCCGGCCGTACCAGCCACCCGTAGCCAAGCTCCCGGCCGCGGCGGTTGACCTGCCTGCTGCTCCCGCGGCCACCAACTCCGGAGAAACGATACCTCTGCCCGCGGTTCCCGCCGCGCAGCTTCCCGTCCCCTCCAGGCCGGTGAGTCCGCCTCCCGCGCCTCCCGCCAGGCCGGTCGATGCGGCTCCAGCGAGTCCGCAGGCTCCGGCTGAAGCGCACACATTTGTCGGCCCCAGGGTGATTCACGAGGTTTCACCGTCGGTGCCGCGCGGGGTCGGGCCCAGGATGACCGGCGACGTCCAGGTAGACGTCGAAGTGATCGTAGACGCCGCGGGCCGAGTTACCGGAGCGCGAGTGGTTTCCCAGAAAGGCGCCGCCGCCAGCCTTCTGACCATCGAGGCTCTGAAAGCGGCCCAGGCATTTCGCTTCCGTCCCGCGCAGGAGAACGGCCGGGACGTTTCCAGCGTTACCGTACTTACGTTCCACTTTGAACGATCGGGCAAATAGCACAAGGAGAGAGTCATGCAACTGAACGTGAAAAAGATCGAATCGCGAATTCAAAAGCTGCAGGAGATCAGACGCATCGCAGCCGATCCCGAGCTGGTGAGCATGCTGCTGGAGTTCATCGTCACCGACGACGACCATAACGAAGATGTGGCCCCCAAGCCGCACTCAGCCGTCTCCGGCGCCTCGCCGGACGACATCGACATCGTCGAGCGCGTCCTGAGCGGGAAGGACTCCGCGGGGAACGGCTCGTGGGTGAATAAGAGGGCATAGCCGGCTCTGTCCGGTGGAATGGAGGTTTATGCGTTCCAGATTGATCCTGCTGCTCGCGGCCGCCCCGGCCTTTGCACAATCAACTGCCGGGCTGGCGGCAATCTCCGGAGTCGTCCGCGACCCGTCGGGCACGGCTGTGCCCGAGGCCAACGTCGTGATCGCGAATAACCTGCAAGGTGCGATTCGCAACCTCACCACGAATCGGGGAGGCACATTCAGCGCTCCCGCGCTGGTTCCCGGTAGCGGTTACAAGGTCGTGATCACGGCACAGGGTTTTGCCACCTACGAAGCCTTCGATCTGGATCTGCAGGTCGGCCAGAATCTCAACCTGAATGTGAGTCTCACGGTCAACCGCAACGTCACGGTGGTAGACGTCACATCCGCCGGCGTGGCGGTGCAGGATACCAAGAGCGACGTCTCCCAAGTGGTCGACTCGAAGTCGATTCAGGACCTGCCCATCAACGGGCGCCGCGTCGACTCCTTCGTTCTGCTCACACCCGGCGTGACTAACGACGGAACCTTCGGCCTTCTCACCTTCCGCGGGGTGGCCGGCGGCAACGCGTTCCTCATCGACGGCAACGACACTACCGAGCAGTTCTACAACGAGAACGCCGGCCGCACGCGCATCGCGTCACAGATCTCGCAGGACGCGGTGCAGGAATTCCAGGTGGTCTCGGCGAATCCGTCGGCGGAGTTCGGCCGCGCCATCGGCGGCGTGGTCAATACCGTAACCCGAAGCGGAAATAACGGGCTGCACGGAACCGCCTACTGGTTTTTCCGCAACCGCACCCTCAACGCGCGCGACCGCTACGCCAGCATCAATCCAGACGAAGTGCGGCACCAGGCGGGCTTCAGCCTGGGCGGCGCCATTGTCAAAGACAAGCTCTTCTATTTCGTCAACGGCGACTTCACCCGGCGGGATTTTCCCATCGTCTCGAGCATCAACCGGGCCGGAGTAATCGATCCGTCCACGCAGAGCTTCATCGGATGCGGCGCGCCCGCCACCCCCGCGCAGTGTGCCGCCATCAACAACCTGCTGCCGCGATACTACGGACTGATTCCGCGCCAGGCCAACCAGGACCTCGGCTTCGGCCGCCTCGACTGGCGCCCGTCGGAGCGGAACAGCTTCAGCGCCAGCTTCAACTACCTGCATTTTCTGTCCCCCAACGGGATTCAGACCAACATCTCGTCTACCACCGGCGCCGCCATCGGCAGCAACGGCGACGATTCGGTTCGCGTTCGCAACGGCCGCTTGTCCTGGACCGCGTCGCCGAGGCCGAGCCTGGTAAACGAGCTCCGCTTCGGGTGGGCCACCGATCGCCAGGCCGATACCTTCAATCAGCAGTTGTACAATCCGTCGCTGGGCTTCATCGGGCTGACGGTTGCCGGGCAAACAGGGCTGGGCAACGGCGTCAGTTATCTGCCGCGCGTGGAACCTAACGAGCAGCGCTTCCAGATCGCAGACAACGCTTCCTGGACCAGGGGAAAGCACATCGTCAAATTCGGCGCGGACATCGCCAGCACGGCCGATTACACTTACTTCCTGAGTCCCGCCTACGGCGCTTACACTTACCAGACGGTCACTCAGTTTGCCCTGGATTTTTCAGGGAACACCACGGGAGCCAAGAACTGGCAGAGCTTCTCCCAGGCATTCGGGAATCCAGTGGTGGACGCCACCATTCGCGACTATGGTTTCTATGCCGAAGACCAGTACCTGGTCACGCCGAAGGTGACGTTGAACTATGGCGTTCGCTATGAATATGCCCAGCTCCCTCAGCCTAAGATCGTGAATCCGGATTATCCGCAAACCGGGCACATCCCGACCGGCACCCGCAACTTCGCGCCGCGGCTGGGCGTAACCTACAGCGTCAACGAGAAGACGGTAGTGCGCGCCGGTTTCGGAGTATTCTATGCGCGCTTCCCCGGCTCGCTCATCGACAATCTTTTTGCCAGCAACGGAGTGTACCAGACGTCGGTCGCCCTGCAGAGCACCAACGCCGCGCAGTTCGCCGCCGGGCCCGTGTTTTGGAATGCGCTGCCGGGCATCCCGCCCGGGATGGCCGCGGGAGGCGCCAACATTCAGTTTGCCGCGCCGAACCTTCGCACTCCGTATTCGGAGCAGGGCACGGTTGCCGTAGAGCGCCAACTGACGAGGGACATGTCCCTGGCGGTGTCCTATATCTGGAGCCGGGGTGTGCAGTTACTCGCGGCACGCGACCTCAACATGGGCGCTCCCGGGCCCGCCGTGACCTATACCGTCAATAATGCCGACGGGACCACAGTAGGAGCCTTCACCACGCCGGTTTACCTGCTAGCCAATCGGGTTGACCCGCGCTACGGCCGCGTCATCCAGGACGAGAACGGCATCAAGAGCTACTACAACGCGCTTGCCGTTCAGTTCAACAAGCGGTTCTCGCACGGCTTGCAGGCGCTGGTCTCCTACACTTGGGCGCATTCGATCGACGATGGCCAGGGCGCCGCCGCCGACGCCCTTTTCTTCTCGAGTCCCAATCTCACAACCTACAACGGAAATTACGCGTTCGACAAGGGCAGCTCCGCGCTCGATCAGCGTCATCGGGCGGTAATTTCGTTTGTCGAGGAGCCAGTCTTCACGCGGCGTGACGGCGCCTTCTACAAATATGTAGTGAACAACTGGCAGCTCGGCGCCATCACGACGCTGGCCGCCGGCCGGCCCACCACGGCCCAGATCCGCACCACGGACACGGCGGTGCCCGGGATGGCATATACCAACAGCATCAACGGCTTCGGCGGAAACTTCCGGGTGCCGTTCTGGCCCGTCAACAGCCTCTACACTCCGCCCGTTTACCGTGCCGACGCCCGAATCGCCAAAATTATCCCGATCAACGAGCACGCGCGCCTGTTGCTGATGTTCGAGGTATTCAATATCACCAACACCACGGTCGACACCAGCATCAACAATCAGGCCTATGTCGAGGCCAAGCGCGTTCTCACGCTGACTCCCGGTGCCTTTGGTGTCGGCACGGCTTCC
>DATJYW010000020.1:0-5947 GCA_035499435.1 Candidatus Acidiferrales bacterium
ATGCTGCCGGCCTTCAGTACACCATACGCGCAGGCCAACACGGCCATCGCGGCGCTGCCGGCCAATCCACCTTTCACGCCCGCGGATATCGGGTGTGTCTGCAGCGGAAGCCAGGCGCGCACCCGATCGGGCGCAACGAGGAGACGGTCGACCGCGCGGCGTTCGGTGGCGATGGAGGCTTTGTCGAGCTGTACCGGCACGGACACCTCGTGCTCGCGAGGCAGGAGTTCGCGGAACCATCCGGCACAACCTGCCACTGTGAGGACCGCGCCCAACACGCTGACTGAGGCGCTGGTCAGGAGTCCGGCGAACAGTAGCGTCAATCCAAATGCCAGGACGAGCGGCCATGCCGTGGGAGCAGGAACTTCGATCTCTTTCGGGTCGCGCGATGTCATGTTCTCTCCTCAGCGGCCGATCACGTAAACGACGATAAACACCACCACCCATACCGCGTCGACGAAATGCCAGTACATCGAAAGCACCTGGATGCGAGCAGAGTGCTCTTGATCCACACGCCCTCTCACCGCAAAACTGAGGACGACGACGAGCATCGCGAGTCCGGCGATAAGGTGCGAGGCGTGCAGCCCGACCAGCGAGTAGTAAGTGGTTCCGAACAGATTGGTGGAGACGGTCAGCCCGCGTTCGTAGATCAGCCGGTGCCATTCCTGGCCGGTGCCAAAAAGAAACAGGCCGCCCAAAACGATGGTCAACAACCACCAGGCCAGGAACGGGATCCGGCGGCCGCGCTCCAGCAGCTTTGCCGCACGGTGAATCGTGAAGCTGCTGTAGAGCAGGCAAAAGGTGTAGAAGATCGGCGTTTCGAGCACCTGTTTCGGAGTCGGACCCGTGACGCTCTTACCCAGGTAATAGAGGTACGCCACCACGAAGATGGTGAAGATGGCCGACTCGGCAATGATGAGGCAGGACATGGCCACTTTGCCGCGAGACGGAAGTGTCCAGCCGCCGGGCTGTCCGATGAGTGGATTGGCGATTGCGCTCATTGCGGGTTCTCCTCATTCATAGCGGCTGTCCGGATCTTCGGGATGCTTCAGATCCCACAGCGGGCGCCGGCTTGCGACGGCGGGGAGGGAAGCGAAGTTGTACACCGGCGGCGGAGAGCTGACGGACCATTCGAGGGTCCATGCGTCCCAGGGATCGTTACCTGCCCTGGCGCCTTTCCTATAAGACGAGATGAGGTTCCAGACGAAGATCAGAATGGCGATGGTCTGGATGAGAGCGCCGAACGAGACAATCAGGTTCAACGTATCCCAGCCGCGGCCGGGCTCGTAGGTGTAGATGCGTCGCGGCATCCCGAGTATGCCGGGGACGTGCATCACATCGAAGGTGATATGGAACCCGATCACAAACAGCCAGAAGTGTAATTTGCCGAGGGCCTCGCTCAGCATTCGTCCGGTGATCTTCGGGTACCAGTAGTAGAAGGCCGCGAACAGCGCGAACAGAATTCCGCCGACGATCACATAATGGAAGTGCGCCACCACGAAGTAGGAGTTGCCCAGTTGCCAGTCGAAGGGCGCGGAGGCCAGCATGATGCCGGTCAGGCCGGCGAGCAGGAATTGGAAAAGGAATCCGATGCAAAACAGCATCGGCGTCTTGAACTGAATTCTCCCGCCCCACATGGTGCCGAGCCAGTTGAAGATCTTGATGCCCGTCGGGACGCCGACCGCCATTGTGGTGATGGTGAAGAAGCTGTTGGCGTAGGAGTTCATTCCGATCGTGAACATGTGGTGGGCCCACACGCTCATGCTGACGAATCCGATGCAGACGGTGGCGCCCACCATCACCGGGTATCCGAAGATCGGCTTCCGCGAAAACACCGGAATGATCTCCGAAACAAAGGCAAAACAGGGCAGGATCAGGACGTATACCTCGGGGTGCCCGAAGATCCAGAAGAAGTGCATCCACAACACGGCCGATCCGCCGGCTTGCGTGTCGAAAAAGTGGCCGCCCAAATAACGGTCCACCAGCAACATGAACTGCGCCGCGGTGAGCGGAGTTATGGTGATCAGCACCATCCCGGACATCACCAGGTTGAGCCACGCCAGCAGCGGCATACGGCCGAGGTGCATCCCGGGACAACGCATGCAGAGAATGGTCGCAATGATGTTGATCGCCGTTCCCACCGTGCCGAATCCCGAGAGCATCACCGCAATCGTCCAGTAATCCGAACTGTGGCCCGGCGAAAAAGCCTTCGCCGTGAGAGGAGCGTAAGCCCACCAGCCCACATCCGGAGCGTTGCCGGCGCCGTACAGTCCGCTGCCGCCCAAAAAGCTGAAATAGAGAAGAAAGCCGCCCAAGGCGCTCAGCCAGAAGCTGAATGCATTCAGCCGCGGGAAGGCCATGTCCCACGCGCCGATCATCAGCGGGACCAGGTAATTCGCAAACCCCAACAGGATGGGCACGGCCACGAAGAAGATCATCGTGGTGCCATGCATGGTGAACATGCGGTTGAAGACCTGCGGCGAGACGAAGTTGTTGTACGAATGCATCAACTGGATCCGCATGATCATGGCCTCGACTCCCCCGATCACGAGGAAGAGCAGCGCGTAGACCATGTATAGAATGCCGATCCGTTTGTGGTCTACGGTAGTTACCCACTCGTGGACCGTCTCGGTCCATGGCTTGCCCGTGGCTTGCAGCCTTTCAATGGCGATGGCTTCCGTTGACATAGTGGGTCCTCCGGGCTAGCGGAGCGTCTCCAGATACGCGACCAGTGCGTCCAGGTCCGCATCGTTCAGCTTCATGGCCGGCATCAGTGAGCCGGGCTTGATGGCGTCGGGATTCTGGATCCACAGACGCAGAAGCGCGGTGGTGTTGCCGGCCGCGCCGGATGCGAGCGTGCCGCGGCTCATCAGGTGGGTCAGGTCCGGCCCGAAGCGTCCGTCGCCGGCGGTGCCGTTGACCGCGTGACAGTTGATGCACGCGGTGGTTTCGAAGACGCGCTTACCGGCGACGACCTTCGGGTCTTGCGCCGCGGCCTGCTGCTGAGCGCGCACCCATGCATCGAAATCAGCCGCGGTGTCCACGGAAACACGGAGCAGCATTTTGGCGTGCTGCGTTCCGCAGTACTGTGCGCATTGGCCCAGATAAGTCCCGACGCGATGGGGGTCCATCCACATTTCGTTCACACGATTCGGAATCAGATCGGTCTTGCCGGCGAGGTTGGGGACCCAGAAACTGTGGTCGGTGTCGGCAGAAAGCAGCTTCAGAAATGTAGGCGTGGGATGGGCGGGATCGCTCAACGGAATGTGCATTTCGTTTGCGGTCACAATGCCGAGCTTGGGGTAGCGAAACTCCCACCAGAACTGGTGTCCGATCACCGTGACATCCACAGCCGACGCGGGCTTGGGCGCATCCTGGATGGCGTGGATCACCCGCGCGGTAGCCAGGAAAAGAACGGCAACGATCAGAACCGGGATAACGGTCCAGGCGAGTTCGATTTGCGTGCTGCCGTAAACCTGAGCGGGCTCACGTGCCGCATCCGTGGTCTTCCCCCGAAACTTCACCACAGCGTAGGTAAGCAGAGCAAACACCACGACGAAGATTATTCCCGTCACGGCCAGCACGAACATAGACAAGCCGAAAATCTCCTGTGCCGGCGTGGAAGCGGGCGCGAAGATGCTCGTCGAGTTGTTTGCGCGGGCGACCGCCGCCGCACACCCGAGATACACCGCTGTGAGCTCAATCCGCCTGCGACCGGATATTGTTGGTCGGTCCATATTCATCCCTCTTGGACTTGAATGGGCACCGCGGCCAGCCGATCCGCGACGACGATTGCGCGATCGCGGCGGACCCGCCCTGCGGGGATCGACTGGTCGCATCGGTGCAAGCGAGCCAGCATCGCCGCCTTCTCAGCGCCGGTGACCAGCCACAGAATCCTGCGGGCGCGGTCGAGGGCGGGATAGGTGAGGGTCATTCTGCGCCGCCCTTGATAGATGCCAGACAGAGCAACGTCAGTATCGTTCACATGCGTCACGGGGTCGCCGGGAACCAGCGACGCAGTGTGACCGTCCGGGCCCAGACCGAGATGCACGAGGTCGAGTTCGACCGGGGAGCCGGCGATCCTGGCAATTGTCGCGGCATACTGCTTCGCGCCCAGTTCCAGATCGGACTCCTCGACCGGCATGGCGTGAATCTGGTCTCGCGGAATCTTCGCTCCTTCAAGCAGCGTGGCTTGAAGATGGGTCAGGTTACGATCCTGGTCGCCGGCGGGCGCGACCCGTTCGTCCACCTGTAAGACGTGAACGGACTGCCAAGGCATATCTTCGGTGGCCAGTGCGCGCATCATGATCCACGGCGTGCGACCGCCGCTCACCGCCAGGACGAAGCGGCCGCGTGCGGAAACCGCGGCGTGAGCTTCTTTCGCGATGAGTGCCGCGGCCGTGCGTGCGGCGCATTCCTCGTCGGCAAGGATCCTGGTGTGCATTGAGGCTCCTACGCTGCCTCGCTGCGGAGCACGACTTCCTCGTGCGCTATCGCGGGATTGTGCCATCCACCCGGTGGCGTTACCTGTGCCACGGCTTCGGGTCCCCAGGTGTGCGGCTCGTACTGGTGAAGAGGCGTGCCACTGCGCAACAGCGGATCGACGATTCTCCACGCCTCCTCCACGTAATCCTCGCGTGCGAAGAGTGTGGTGTCACCGGCCATAGCGTCACCCAGCACGCGTTCATACGCATCCATCTCTTGAGCGTCTTTCTGGCGGCTCGCCATCATCTCAGCCGGCTCGCCGATCATCTTCTCGCCGTCCTCCATCACGGTCATACCCATGGCGATGGTCACATCCGGGCTGACCCTCATCCTAAGGTAGTTCTGGGTTACTCCGTCGGCCGGAAAAATCGCCGGCGGCTTCCGCAAGCGGCAGACGATCTCGGTGCACGTGACCGGCAGACTCTTGCCTGCGCGAATGTAGAAGGGAACTCCGTGCCAGCGCCAGGAATTCACTTGCAGCTTGAGCGCGGCAAAAGTCTCCGTGCCCGAACCCGGCGCAACGCCCTTTTCGGTGACGTAACCGCGGAACTGGCCACGGACGACACTTCTCTCGTCGAGATCCGGAATCGCCTTCAGCACTTTCACTTTCTCGTCGCGAATCGATTCGCTGTCCATTCGCACCGGCGGCTCCATCGCGAGATTGCAAAGAACCTGAAACAGGTGATTCTGGATGACGTCGCGGATCGCGCCGGTCTGATCGTAGAAGGCACCGCGGCCTTGCACTCCGAAATCCTCCGCCATCGTGATCTGCACGCTTTCGACGTAGTTTCGGTTCCAGAACGCTTCCATGAACGCGTTGGCGAAACGGAAAACGACCATATTGTGCACGGGACGCTTGCCCAAGTAGTGGTCGATGCGGAAAATGGAGGCCTCATCGAAATGGCGAAGAAGCACCTTGTTGAGTTCCTGCGCCGAGGCGAGATCGCGGCCGAATGGTTTCTCCACGATGATGCGCGCATTCATCATGCAACCGCCGCATTCGACCAGTTGCTCCACCACCTGCTCGAACATCACCGGCGGGATCGCCAGGTAATGCGCCGCTTGGCGCACGCCCTTGAGTTCGCGGCCGAGTGCTTCGAAGGTGGCGGGATCGCTGTAGTCGCCGTCGACGTAGCGAAGGAGGCCCGAGAGCTTATGAAAGGCCTCCGCATCCACGCCGCCGTGCTTCTCTAAACTGTCCAGCGCGCGGGCCTTGAATTGATCGAGTGTCCAGCCGGCCTTCGCGACGCCGACCACCGGTACATCCAGGTGCCCGCGTTTCACCATCGCCTGCAACGCGGGAAAGATCTTCTTGTAAGCGAGGTCGCCGGTGGCCCCGAAGAAGACCAGCGCGTCCGAGTGAGCATGAAGGTTGGACATTGATCAGGCCACCTTCGCTTTCTCAGCGGTCTTCTCCAGGTGCCCGCCGAACTCATATCGCATCGCCGAAAGGAGCTTGTCG
>DATJYW010000021.1:0-4112 GCA_035499435.1 Candidatus Acidiferrales bacterium
GACGGCTGCTGGGTGATCAACGGCGCCAAGACCTTCACCACCAACGCCCACCACGCCGACGTCTGCGTCGCCATGGCGGTCACCGAGCGCGCCGCCGCGCAGCACGGCATCTCCGCCTTCCTGGTGGAGAAAAGCACGCCCGGCTATCGCTGCGGGAAGAAGGAGAACAAGCTCGGCCTGCGCGCCAGCGCTACCGGTGAAGTCATCTTCGAAAACTGCTGCCTTCCGCCGTCGCAGCTTCTGGGCAAAGTCAACGAAGGCTTCGTGGACAGCCTCAGAGTGCTCGACGGCGGCCGAATCTCCATCGCCGCGCTCTCCATCGGCATGGCCCAGGGCGCATACGACGCCGCGCTGCGCTACTCCAAGCTGCGCAGACAATTCGGCCGCCCCATTTCCGAGTTCCAGGCCATCCAACACAAGCTGGTCGATATGGCCGTCGACCTCGACGCGGCCCGCCTGCTGAACTACCGCGCCGCCTGGATGCTCGACCGCGGCATGCGGGTCACCCGCGAATCCTCCATGGCCAAGCTGTTCGCCAGCGAAGCCGCGGTGCGCATCGCCAACGAAGCCGTCCAGATCCACGGCGGGTACGGATTCATCAAGGACTACCCGGTGGAGAAGTTCTACCGCGACGTCAAGCTCTGTACCATTGGGGAAGGCACCAGCGAAATCCAGCGCCTGGTGATCGCGCGCCAATTGCTCAAAAGCTGATGAACTTCGACACACGAGCACTGGCCCGCATGACCACAGCAATCGAGAACCGCGACCCGCACGCGCTCGCCAAGCTCGACTCGCTCGCCCCCGGCCACGCCCGCGTCGTCGGCATCACCGGCCCGCCGGGCGCCGGCAAAAGCACGCTCGTCGACGCTCTTGCTCGGGAGTTGCGCGGCCGCGGCCAAACCGTCGCTATCCTGGCCGTCGATCCAACCAGCCGCCGCACCGGGGGCGCACTGCTCGGCGATCGCATCCGCATGCAGGAGCACCACGCCGATCCCGGCATCTTCATCCGCTCTATGGCCACGCGCGGCGAACCTGGAGGCATCGCGCGCGCCACCGCCGACGTTGCGCGCCTGATGGACGCCGCCGGCAAGGACTACGTGCTCATCGAGACCGTCGGCGTCGGCCAGGATGAAATCGCCGTCGCCGGCCTCGCGCAGGTCACCGTGGTGGTGCTGGTACCCGGCATGGGCGACGACATCCAGGCCATCAAGGCCGGCATCATGGAGGTCGCCGATATTTTCGTGATCAACAAGGCCGACCATCCCGGCGCCGACCGCGTCGAGCTCGAGTTACATGCCGAAGGCTTTTCGTGTCCGATCATCCGCACTGTCGCCACCGAGGGCCAAGGCATCCCGGCACTCGTGGAAGCATTGGGGCAGGCCTCATGGCCTGCCCGGCCACAGGGCTGGCCCGGAGGCCTGCCCCAGATCGACCATCTCGGAATCGCAGTCAATTCACTGGCCGATTCTCTCCCCTTTTACCAATCTCTCGGTCTCAGCGCCCACCGCGAATCCGTCCCCAAGGAGAAGGTCGAGGTCGCCATGCTGCCTACCGGCGACGCGCGCCTGGAACTCCTCGAACCCACCGCCCCGGACTCGCCCATCTCGAAATTCCTCGAAAAGCGCGGCCCCGGCCTGCACCACATCGCCCTGCGCGTCCCCGACCTCGCCGCCACCGTCGCGGCCCTCAAAGCCGCGGGCGCCCGCCTCCTCAACGAGCCCCGCACCGGCGCCGGCGGCCACACTTACGTCTTCGTCCACCCGGCCTCCACCGGTGGCGTCTTGCTAGAACTCATCCAGGAGCATTCCCAGTGAAAGCGGAAATCGGAATCATCGGCGGCAGCGGTCTCTACCACATGCCCGGCTTCGAAGCCCACGAAGAAGTCACCATCCTCACCCCTTTCGGCGAGCCCTCGGACAACTACGTGATCGGCACCCTGGCCGGCCGCAACGTCGCCTTCCTGGCGCGCCACGGCCGTGGACATCGCATCTCTCCCTCGGAGCTCAACTTCCGCGCCAATATTTACGGCATGAAGAAGCTCGGAGTGGCGCGCATTCTCTCGCTTTCTGCCGTCGGCTCCCTCAAAGAAGAGCACCGCCCGCAGGAATTCGTCATCCCCGACCAGTTCTTCGACCGCACCCGCGGCCGCGTCTCCACTTTCTTCGGAGACGGTCTGGTGGTGCACATCAGCTTCGCCGACCCGGTTTGCCCCCAGATGAGCGGTGTGGTGGTCGAAGCCTGCCAGGCGTCCGGCGTCACCGTCAAGAACGGCGGCACGTACCTCTGCATGGAAGGTCCGGCGTTCTCCACCAAGGCCGAATCCAACGTCTACCGGAGCTGGGGCATGGACGTCATCGGCATGACCAACCTGCAGGAAGCCAAGCTCGCCCGCGAAGCCGAGATCTGCTACGTCACCGCCGCCATGGTCACCGACTACGATTGCTGGCATCCCGAGCACGACGCGGTCACGGTGAATGACATCATCGCCAACCTGGTGAAGAATGCCGAAAACGCGTGCAAGGTGGTAGCCGCGGCCGTCGCCGCCATGCCTCGCGAACGCACCTGCAAGTGCGGCTCCGCGCTGGCCCACGCCATCATTACCGACCGCACGCTGGTGCCCGAGGCCACCAAAAAGAAGCTGGGGATTCTGATTGACAAGTACTTCGTGTGAAGCCGTGGCACGCACGGTGCTCGCGGATTGCGTCACCGGCCGGCCCCCGGCGGAGCTGCCGCGCGAGCTGATGGAGGAAGCCTGCTCCGGCGAGCTGTTTGGCATCCTTGCCGAAGGCCTCGGCGACCGTTTCGAACCCTCGCTCTGCGACGTCTACGCGCGCCTCTTCGCCCAGG
The DNA here is from genome assembly GCA_035499435.1 of Candidatus Acidiferrales bacterium. Taxonomy (GTDB): domain Bacteria; phylum Acidobacteriota; class Terriglobia; order Bryobacterales; family Bryobacteraceae; genus Solibacter. Next base: position 2,848 of record DATJYW010000021.1, read on the forward strand.
CCATTCCCGGCGCCGATTGCGCGCGCTACTTCCGCGTGCGCATCCCGCGCCGCGTGACCGTCGTTCCCCGGCGGGTCTTCATTCTCTCCCGCATCACGCTGGGCGCCGACATCGCCGTGACCAGCGTCCTGATGGACGCCGCCAAGCAGCACTTCCCCGACGCGCAGATCGTCTTCGTCGGCCCCCGCAAAAACTTCGAGCTCTTCGCCGCCGATCCGCGCCTCACCCACGCTCCGCTCGACTACCGCCGCGGTAACGCCGCGCAAGCCTGGCGCCGCCTGTGCGAGATCGTCGACGATCTCGTGATCGACCCCGACAGCCGGCTCACGCAGCTCGGCCTGATGCCCGTCGGCGACGAGTCCCGGTATCATCTTTTCGAGAGCCGCGGCTACGGCGCCGATAGCGATCGCCGGTTGCCTGAGCTAGCCGCCGCCTGGGCCGAAGACACCTTGGGCATTTCCGGCGCAAAGCCGTACCTGTCTTGTGCAGGTAGGGTAGGCCTCCCGGCCTGCCCTCCGCCGTATGTAGCCGTCAGCCTCGGCGTAGGCGAGAATCCCGCCAAACGCATCCCCGATCCGTTCGAAGAAAATCTCCTGACCCTCCTCTCAGCCCGCTCCCCCACCCTCGTAGTCGATCGCGGCGCCGGAGGCGACGAAGCCGCACGCGTGGAGCGTGCCGCCGCCCGGTCCGGTGCCAAGGTCGAATTTTGGCGCGGCTCATTCGCAGGGTTCGCCCGAATCATCGCTGGCTCCAGCCTCTACGTTGGCTACGACTCTGCCGGCCAACATGCCGCCGCAGCCTGTGGCGTCCCGCTGATCAGCATCTTCGCCGGCTTCCCCGTCCCGCGAATGTTCGAACGCTGGAAGCCGGCCGGCCGCGTCATCCGCGTCGACCATCCCGACCCCGCCGAAGTGTTAGAACGGGTAAGGAGGACCCTTGGCTGATCTCGAACAAGCCCGCGAGTGGCTGTACCAAGCCACCGCCGTTGCCGTCCTGACCGGCGCCGGCATCTCCGCCGAAAGCGGGATCCCCACCTTCCGCGGCCCCGACGGCCTCTGGAAGCAGTACCAGCCAGAGGATCTCGCCACCCCCGAGGCCTTCGCCCGCGCCCCCAAACTCGTCTGGGAGTGGTACAACTGGCGGCGCGAGAAGATCGCGCCCGCGCTCCCCAACCCCGCGCACAAGGCCCTGGTCCAACTTGAAATCAAGATGCGCAGCTTCACCCTGGTCACGCAGAACGTCGACGGCCTGCACGATCGCGCCGG
>DATJYW010000022.1:0-4418 GCA_035499435.1 Candidatus Acidiferrales bacterium
AACTCCGCCAGACGGTAGCGCGCCGCGAGAAGCCCCTCTTGTCCCGTGTCGGCCAGAAGATAGACCGGCGCCTGGTTGACTGTGCCGCCGGGGAGGTGCACCAGCGTGTTGCTTAGCGATGACAGCCCCGCTTCACGCACCGCTGGATCAGAGGTGGGGAACGCATTCAGGTGGAAGTTTGCCGGGAATTCCCAGGAGACGTCGTCGTAGGGTTCGTTGCTGTCTTTGGGGTAATGCTGGGGAGTCAACAGATCCACGGCATAGTTCCGATAGGGCTGGTCCAACAGGACGACGTACGAGCCGGCGGGATACTCACCGTCTTTCAGCTTAAGCGGCTGGCGGGTCAGGCTTGCTTCGATATGCTGTTGACTCAACAGCCCCATCATCTGCCACACGCGCCGGGGATCGCCCTGATCGGGGGGAATCACGAATGCATAGGGCGGTTCATGCAGGCCCTTCTGCCACGAGTCCCAGCCCTTCTTATAGAAGTTACGTAACATCTGCTTCGCATTACCCGCCACGTCGTCCAGCGCCGCGAGCGCTCCGGTCTCCTGGTAATTCAGGTTGTCGCGCATGGACCAGACGACTTCCCCCGGCGGCGGAGGCAGCGGGCGCCACCACTCCATCGTCGTTGCCGCGCCGCGCAGCGAACGACGAAACGTTTCCGCGCTTCCGTTGCCCCACGTTTCGTACCCGCGCCCGGTGCTGTTGTGGTTCATGGCCACCGAGTCGAGATACATGTGGGAGAAGGCTTCGCCGAAGTTCCATGTGGCGACTCCGGGCATTCCAAACGCTGTCATCGTCTCGACTTCGTGGAAGCTCAGCTCCAGGAATTCGGTGTAGGTGATGGGATCGATGTTGGGGTTGTACGGCCCCGTGCCGTTCCACGACATCAGGAACGGCGAGCCTTCGTGCAGGTCGTGCACCACGGTGGGATGCCAGTCGTAGAACATGCGGTGGACCGCCTTGGTGGTCTCCATGGTCACCTGGTGCGCGTCGCGGTTCAGATCCACGAACACATACTTTCCCCAGTAGGGAGGCGACATGCGCGGCAGCGTGTCGCGCACCGTTTTTCCCTTCAGGTAGCGGTAGAACCATTCCACCACTTTGTCGCGCCCGTCGGGACTCGACACCGGGTTGATGAGCACGACGAGCTGCTGCCGGATGCGCTGAATCATGGGCTGCTCGGATACTGCGAGGCGGTAGGCGAGCTCGAGCATCGCTTCGGTCGATCCCGTCTCGTCGGAATGCAGCGCGGCATTGAAGTAATAGATGGGCCGGGCGGTCTCGATAAGCTTCACGGCTGCGGCTGGATCCGTTGTGCGCGGGTCGGCGAGAGCGGCGGTGGCCGCTTTCAGGCGGTCCAGGTCGCGAATTCCCGCTTCGTCGGCAATCGCCACGAGAATGATGTCGCGCCCCTCTTCGCTCGTGCCGATGGTGAACACGCGCACGCGCGGCGAGGCTGCGGCCAGCGCCCGGCAATAGGCGAACGCTTTCCCCGAATCCACAAACTCGCCCGGCGCGCCCATGATCCGCCCATAGAACTTCACCGGCGAAGGCACCGTAGCCGACTCCGGCAGATAGGCCACCCACGGCGAGACGAGCCGCGGATCTCCCGTCGCCTTCGCGATCGCCTCCACCGAGCCGGGCTCGGCCACGTCCGGCGCGACGGCGAAGGGCAGAGGCGATTTCACCGCGACCGGAGTCTGCGCCGCGGCCGGCGCCGCGTTCCATCCCCAGAGTGCGAGCAATGCAATCCCGGCGAATACTCGCGACATGATTCCCTCCGTCCCGTGCGACCTCGAGGAAAGCGGGAAGTGTACTACCGCGATGGCATTTCGCGGCAGAGCAGCAGATTGCCTCCGGCGGCGTTGACGCTCATCATTGCTTCCGGTAGTCTCTAAATGTGGGGCGGTTAGCTCAGCGGTTAGAGCATCCCGCTTACACCGGGAAGGTCCAGTGTTCAAATCACTGACCGCCCACCACTTCAGGAATTGCACCACACGCGCGGGGCCGTAGTTCAGCTGGTTAGAACGCATGCCTGTCACGCATGAGGTCGCGGGTTCGAGTCCCGTCGGCCCCGCCAAACTTCTCGATCACCTGCATTGACAAAAACTTGATTTGACATTTGAGCGGGCCCGGCCGAAGGCGAAGATCAGCCGGCGTTGAAGTGCTTGAGGGCTGTACGACCGACGAGTCCGGCCATGCCATCCTGCAAAAAGTGGGCGAGCATGCCCGGGCGGAGGGTTTGCCTGTAGTTGGCGAGCAGCCCGAACATGAGCCCAAAGACGGCAATGCTGACCGTGGACTTCACGCCCTGGTATCCATGGCAGGCGCCGAAAACCAGGGCCTGAAGCGCGATTCCGAGGCCGGTGTTTCGCGTCAGACGGGCGAACTGCTTCTGCAAGTAGCCGCGAAAAATTGTTTCTTCGCAGAATCCCGCGGTGGCGGCGAGCACGACCCATGCCGCCATCTCCAGCAGTGTGTCGGGAAGAAGATTGATGACCGCGCGGTTGGGTTTGTCCCGCAGAGCGGATCGAATGATGCCGAGGACCACCGTGGAGCACATGAGGAACAGCACGCTGATGCCGAGATCGCGCCAGAAGGCACCAGCCGTTGCCCAGCGGCCCGCGATCAGATCCGAAAGGCTGTGGCCGCGGCGGCGCACTCCCCAGGCGATGAAGGCGACCATCAGCCATTCCCACACGAACACCGTCCCGTAGTTCGCAATCCGCGCGTACGAACTGACTTCGCCGACAGGCGATGCCGCCCCTCTCCAGGCAGAAAGCGCAGCGACTCCGAACAGAAAAACGAGAACGGCGATGGTGTGCCAGGCCGGGGCGAGCAGCCCGGGTTGCTCCTGGCTGGGCGGCGCGGCGGCGAGGGCGAGGTCGCGTTCGGCCATGGGCCTATTCCGCTTTGACTTCCTGGCTGGCGCGGATCTGCTGCCAGCGCCGCGGGCGCTTTTTTGCGTCCAGAACTTTTTTGCGAAGGCGGATGGATTTGGGCGTCACTTCCACGAATTCGTCGTCGGCGATAAATTCGATGGCCTGTTCCAGGTTCAGCTCGCGGTGCGGAATCAGGCGGATGGCCTCGTCGGCGGTGGAGGCGCGCATGTTGGTCTGCTTTTTTTCCTTTGTGATGTTGACGTCCATATCGGCTTCGCGCGCGTTTTCGCCCACGATCATGCCTTCATACACTTCCACGCCCGGCCCGACAAACAGCTCACCGCGCTCCTGCAAATTCCACAGGGCGAACGCGGTGGAAGCGCCGGGGCGGTCGGCCACCAGGGCGCCGGTGGGACGCAGGGCCATCTCGCCGCCGTAGTCGATCCAGCCGTCGAAGATGGAATGGATGAGCGCGGTGCCGCGCGTGTCTGTGAGCAACTGGCTGCGCAGACCGATCAAACCGCGGGCGGGGATGCGAAACTCCATGCGCACGCGTCCCGAGCCGTGGTTCACCATCTTCACCATCTCGCCACGGCGCGTGCCCAGGCCTTCCATCAGGATGCCGATGTAGGCTTCCGGGCAGTCCACGACGAGCAGTTCCTGCGGCTCGAGCTTGCGGCCGGCCTCGGTGCGTATAACGATTTCGGGCTTGCCCACCAGCAGCTCGTAGCCTTCGCGGCGCATGGTTTCGATCAGGATAGCGAGCTGCAATTCGCCGCGGCCGAGCACGCGGAACGAATCGGTGGTGTCGCCGTCTTCCACGCGGATGGAGACGTTGGTGAGCAGCTCTTTCTCGAGCCGGCTGCGCAGGTCGCGGGAAGTCACCTGCGTGCCTTCGCGGCCGCACAGAGGCCCGGTGTTGACGGTGAAGACCATGGCGAGGGTGGGCTCGTCGACGGTGAGCGGCTCGAGCGGCGCGGGCGATTCGAGCGCAGTGATGCTCTCGCCGATCTGGATGTTATCGACGCCGGCGATGGCCACCATGTCGCCGCATTCCACGGCGTCGGCTTCGTCGCGTTCCAGGCCGCGGAAGGTGAACAGTTTGGTGAGCACGGCGGGCTCGATGGCGCCCGAAAGTTTGCTGATGCCGACCTCCACGCCGCGGCGCAGTGTGCCGTTGAAGACGCGGGCGATGGCCAGGCGGCCGAGAAAATCGCTGTAGTCGAGATTGGTGACCTGCACCTGGAGCACACCCTGGGGATCGCCGGCGGGCGCGGGGATGGCGGACACGATCGATTCAAACAACGGCAATAGATCGCGCGAATCGTCGCCGAGCTTGCGGTGCGCGACGCCCGCCTTGGCATTGCAGTAGAGAACAGGGAAATCGAGCTGGTCTTCGGTGGCGTCGAGGTCGATGAACAGGCTGTAGATTTCGTCCAGGACTTCAGCGGTGCGCGCGTCGCTGCGGTCGATCTTGTTGAGCACCACGATGGGGGGAAGGCCGGCGGCAAGCGCCTTCTGGAGGACGTA
>DATJYW010000023.1:0-17344 GCA_035499435.1 Candidatus Acidiferrales bacterium
AGACGGCCTGCCGTACGTGATTCCGACCAACTACGCGCGCCGCGGCAACGAGATCTTCATCCACGGGTCCGCCGCGAGCCGGATGCTCAAGGCACTTGGCGACGGGATCGACGTGTGCGTGACGGTGACGCTGGTGGACGGATTCGTTCTGGCGCGCTCGGCCTTCCATCATTCGGTGAACTATCGCAGCGTGGTGATCTTCGGAAAGGCGCGCGTGGTGAACGATCCGGCCGAGAAGATGGAGGCGCTGCGCTGCTTCACCAACCATGTAGTTCCCGGGCGTTGGGAAGAGGTGCGCCCGCCCGATGAACAGGAGCTGAAGGCCACCGAGGTGCTGGCGGTGCCCATCGAGGAGGTCTCCGCGAAGGTGCGCAGCGGGCCGCCGGTGGATGACGAGGCGGACCTGGCGATTCCGGCGTGGGCGGGCGTGGTGCCGCTGCGGACCGTCGCCGGCGCGCCGATTCCGGCCGAGGACCTGGCTCCGGGCGCGCCTAGCGGTCCAACCGCCCTCTTCGCCCCGGTCGTTGCGCGGGACCTGCCCCGCTGAAGGTGAGCGTCACGTCGGCGAGGTGGCGCTTTTCATCGACTTTGAGATCGGCCTTAGTCTTGCCGAGATTGTCGAAAGTGCCGCCCTCTTTGATGCGCGCGAGGAAGAAATCGGGATAGTCGGGATTCAGCGGCTTGCCTTCCTTCATGGTCCAGATGCGGTTGATCTCGGCTTCGCCGTCGAGGTCGAGTCCGACCAGGGTCAGCTTGCCCATCATGTACTGGGCGCCGGCGTCGATGTGGACGAGAATATCGACCGCTTTCTTCTGGTCATCGATATGGCGGTCGTTGGTGACCTTGACGTCGAGGTAGCCGGCGTGGCGCACGGCCTTGCGGATCTTTTCCAGGCCGTCGGCGACCTTGTCCATGTTGGCGACGTCGCCGGTCTTGAAGTCGCCCTCCTTCAGGAGCACGCCGGGGTCGAGCGGGGTTGGCGGCGCGACCTGCACCTTACCTAACTCGTAGCTGACGCCTTCATCGATTTTGACGAACACGTGGACGCCCTGGACTTCGCTGCTCGAGACGGCTTCGGCGCGGACTTCCGGAAATGCGACGCGGACGCGGCCGCGCTGCTCGTATACCGGACGGATGGCGCTGTTGAGGATCTCGCGGAAGCCGGCTTCGGAATAGGGCGCGCCGACGCCGACCGGGGAGATCGCCTCGCGCAGGACGGATTGCGGGACGACCTGGTTGCCGCTGAAGGTCACGGCAGCCACAGCGGGCAATCCGCGCGCCGGACGGAAGACGATGGCGAAATGGTCGGTGGTGACGGGCGTCACCTTGGCCGCGATGGCCTCGGCGTGGTTCTGCGCGGCCAGATAATCCTGAATCCAGCGGACGTAGCGGTCCATGAGCGTCCTGGTGGCGGGCAGGCGGTTGAGAGAGAACAGCGGATCTTTGGTGCGCAGCATGGCCGCGATATCCCGATCCGGCACGCCGAGGTCTTCGAAGCGCACCGGGAAGGCGGGCTCGACCTCGGTGACCTGGAACGTGGCCACATAGCCCTGCTGGTCGGAGGCGGGCTCGAACTTATAGCCGACGGTTTCGAAGGCGCCGCTGGCCGCGAGGCGGTCGCGCGCGGCCTCGAACTCCGGGCGGCCGGCCAACTGGCCGATCTTGAGGCCGGCCACGGCGAGCACCTGGTCGGCGGAGTAGTTGCGATTGCCCTCGACTGCGAGTTTCTGGACAGGCCACTTGTTGGCGGGCGCCGGTGCGGAAGGGGTGGACGGGGGCGCTTTTTTGGCCGGGGTGGTTTTTTTCGCCGTCTGGGCGCCCGCGAGGCTGCAGGCCAGCACCAGGGCGCACACCAGCTTCATGCTTCTACGTTATCCCACAAACGCGAGCGCCTGCTCGAAATCGGCGAGTAGATCGCGCCAGTCTTCGATTCCGGTGGAGATGCGCACCAGGCCGTCGGTGACGCCGGACTCGGCGAGCTCCTGGGGCGTCATGCCGGAATGAGTGGTGGACTTGGGATGGCAGACCAGAGTCTCGACGCCGCCGAGCGACACGGCGTTGCGGGCGATCTTGAGGTGGCGCAGAAACTCGAAGGCGGCATCCTTTCCGCCGCGGAAGACGATGGAGAACATGCCGCCGGGATATTCGCACTGCTTTTCGAAGATGCGCTTCTGCTCGGGGTCGGCGAACAGAGTGGGATAGATGACCTGCTCGAGGAGGCGGTGGCTGTGCAGGGCCTCGGCGATGCGCTGGGCGTTTTTGCTCTGCCGGTTCATGCGCAGCGAGACGGTGGGGAGGCGGCCGTCGAGGATCCAGCACTCGTCGGGCTGGAGAATGTTGCCGAACATGCCGCGGACGGAGCGGATTTTGCGGATGGCCTCGGGGCTGTGCGTGAGCGCGACGCCGCCGAGCATGTCGCTATATCCGGCGAGGTACTTGGTGGCGGAATAGAGCGAGATATGGGCTCCTAGGGTGAGCGGGTGCTGGAAAGAGGGGCCGAGGAAGGTGTTGTCGACCATGACCACCGGCTTGTCGGGGTGAGCGGCGGCGATTGTGGCGGCGCGCTCGATATCGGTCATGATCAGGGTCGGGTTGGCTGGAGTTTCGAGGTAGACCATGCACAGGTTCTTCGCGCCGCGGATGGCGGCGTCGATGGCCGCGCTGTCGCCGGACGGGACGGGAATGCCGGTCACGCCGAGGGGTGCCAGGAACTTGTGGATAAGGCCTGTGGTGCCGCCGTAGAGCGGCGTGGTGTAGACGATGCTGGAGCCCGCGCGGGCGTAGGCGAAGAATGCCGTCATGATGGCGGCCATTCCAGAATTGAAGACGGCGGCGTAGTGCGCGCCGGCCTCTAGGGGCACGATCTGGTCTTCCAAGATCTCGGCATTGGGGTGCGAGAAGCGGGAGTAGATGAGGTCGGCGCGCTCTCCGTGCTCCGGCTGGATCTTGCCGGTGGTGATGGCGAAGGCGTGTTCGGCGGCCTCCGGGCTTTCGAAGACAAAGGTCGAGCTGCGAAAGACAGCGGGGCGTGCGGCGCCAACCGAAAGACTGGGATCGAAACCGCGCGTCAGGACCGCGGTACGGGGATGGACTCCCGCTTTGTGTTCGGCCATAGGCCCTCCAAGACAGAGTTTAGCGCGATGAACACAACTTTGGGGTGGTGGAGGAAAGACACCGGCCGGCGAGCGGCCGGTGATCAGCAACGAGCCGAAAAAAGATTAGACGCTTTGCTTTCGCTGTGACACTAGGGTCAGTGTAGGGAGAGCGGGTGTCCGGGCTGAAGGCTCTTTGGGGCTAAGGGCGGGTAAAGAAATGTAAGACAAGCTCGCCGCGCGCCGCTCCGCGGCAACGGCGGCGAGTGCGGCCTGGAGGCCCGCGTTACAAAAACGCCATGGTCTTGACGCCGGAAATGTCGAAGCGCTTGCGGCAGCGGAGATTCTTGCAGGCGACTTTGTCGTCGAGCAACACCATGTAACTTTGCGCCTTCTGGAACTTAGCCCGGTCGCGCTCGTCGGCTCCCTGGGGGATGCGGTCTTTCTTCTTACGCACCATCCAGCGCAGCTCGTAACTTTCGACGCTGCGGCAATAAGGGCAGTTCAACGACGCCGGCTTGGTGGTCTGCGATTCGGAGTAAAACGCCCGCTCGTCCATGGCGCTATCTCTCGGGCATGGGAATCCAGGGCTGGCCGTCGGGCTTGCCTTTGTATTCGGCGCGCGGGCGGATAAGGCGATTGTTGCGATACTGCTCGAGGACGTGGGCGGTCCAGCCGGACATGCGGCTGACGGCGAAGATAGGGGTGTAGATGTCGATGGGGATGCCGAGGGAGTAGTAAGCGGAGGCGGAGTAGAAATCGACGTTGGGGTTCAATCCCTTTTCGCCCATCACGGTTTCTTCCATGACGCGCGAGAGGCGGTAGAGCTTCTCGTGGCCGGTGCGCTTGCCGAGCTCCTCGCTGAGGACGCGCAGATGCGTGGCGCGGGGATCCTCGGTGCGATAGACGCGGTGACCGAAACCTGGAATTTTGACTTTCTTGGCGAGCGTGCCCTTCACCGCATCCTTGGCGGAATCCTCATCGCCGAGTTTGAGCAGCCAGTTGATCACATCCTGGTTGGCGCCGCCGTGCAGGGGGCCTTTGAGCGCGCCGATGCCGGCGGTGATGGCCGAGTAAATGTCGGAGAGGGTCGCCGCGACTACGCGGGCGGCGAAGGTAGAGGCGTTCAGCTCGTGATCGGCGTGGAGGGTTAGGGCCACATCGAAGGCGCGTTCCATGACATCGTCGGGGCGTTTGCCGGTGAGGGTGTAGAGGAAGTTGGCCGCGAACCCGAGTGAGGGATCACCGGCGATGAGGGACTTGCCGTTGCGCAGGCGATCGTAGGTGGTCACGATGGTGGCGGTTTTGGCCATGAGCCGGACGGCCTTGCGGTGGTTCGCCTCGGCCGACATGTCCTGCGCCTCGGGATCGTACAGGCCGAGCATGCTGACCGCGGTGCGCAGCAGGTCCATGGTGTTGACCTTGGGGGCACCGGCGAGGAAATCGACCACGGGCTGGGGCAGGTCGCGCGCTGCCACCAGGTCCTTTTTGAGCTGGTCCAGTTCGGCTTGCTTGGGAAGCCAGCCGTTCCAGAGCAGGAAGACGACTTCTTCGAAGATGGCGTTGTCCGCCAGTGTATGAATGTTGTATCCGCGGTAACTCAGGATGCCCTGGTGCCCGTCGATGTAACAGATTTCGCTTTCGCCGGCGATGACGCCTTCCAACCCTGCTGCCGTTAAGGTTCCCATGCCCACTCCGATTGTAGAAATATCACATCCCTGCCGGGCATCCCTGCACCGGCGGAAAACCGATGCTCATGTCCTTGCGCTCGACCCACAGTTTTTCCTGCTGCTGCCTGCCGTAGTCGACGGTCAACAGCACACCGGACCCGCACGAACGGCTGCGGGCAATGCGCACGTTGGACACATCGTCATGGCCGCTGTTGGGACCCCAGTCGCGCATGAACTGGTCGAATCCATAATACCGGCACGGGGTGGTGTCGGTACAGCCGAACAGCGCGTAGGCCGACTTGTAGTCCTTGGCCCCGAGGAAGGAATAGAACTGCCTGACCCTCTGCTCCTCGCGGTAATTATGAAACACGAAAAGAAGAATGCCGCCAACCACGGCCAGAGTCAATAGCGAAATCAGGGTGCGCTTGATGATTTTTATGCGCCGCGCGTGAAGCTCTTCGCCGGCGCCGTACTGCTCCAGATAACCGGCCATCCTTAATTTCGATTATGGCTCACTTTCCCGCGGCTGGAGCGCCGGCGGGATAAGCTTTGTCGTAGGCGGCGATGGCGTCGTTGGTGATATCGAGAGCGGTCTTGAAGTACACGGTGTAGGGCATGTCGACGACAACGTCGATGCCTTTCTCCTCGGCGTACTTTTTCACGACTTCCGACATTTTCTGGCCGGCCTTCTGAAGGATGGTGTTGCGCTCGTTATCGACGTCGCCCTGGAGGTCGTCGCGGTAGCGCTGCACGTCGCGCTGCTTGCGCTGAAGCTGGGCGTTCATGTCGGCTTCGGCCTGCGGCGTCAACTTCCCGGCATTGGTCTGGAGGTTCTGTGAGAGCGTAGCGATCTCGCGGTCGAGGTTTTCGATCTGGGAGAGACGCGGTTTGTAGCGTGCTTCCATGGCGGCGGAAGCGGCCTTGATTTCGGCGGATTCGAGGACCGCCTTCTGAAGGCTGATGACCGCAACCTTGGTCTGCGCGGCGGCGAGAGAACCAAACAAGAAAAGGGCGGAACAGACGACTAGCGGCCTGAGCGCCAAGCGAAGAGACATGAAACAACTCCTGGAGTGGGTGTACGCTAATAGACTAACACAGCGCGGCCTTGGCCCTGCCCGCAGGACACTTCCGGAGGTGTTATTCGAGAACCGCGAGTATCTCGTCTTCGCGCAGAATCAGGTACTCGGTGCCGTCGATTTTGATTTCGGAGCCGGAGTACTTGCCAAAGAGGATGCGGTCGCCGGCCTTGACGTCGACCGGTACGCGTTCGCCGGAATCGAGCAGCTTGCCGTTTCCGACGGCCCTGACCTCGGCCTGCTGCGGTTTTTCCTTGGCGGTATCGGGGATGATGATGCCCCCCTTGATTTGTTCGCCTTCGTCGAGGCGGACAACCATGATTCGATCGTGGAGAGGACGCAGATCCATGATCCTGATTATATCCGTCCGGGGCTACTCGAAGATCTCGCTCAAAACGCGGCCGACGGAACCGGAGGGCGGCTCGATCTGGAGGATGGCGGCGAGGGTGGGGGCGATGTCGTTGACGATGACCGGCTGGTAGTAAGTGCCGGGGCGGATGCCGGAGCCCATGAAAATTATGGGGACGTGAGTGTCGTAACTGAACGGCGAGGCGTGGCTGGTGCCGCTATCCGACGTGCGCACGACCCAATAGGGATCGGGGATGAACTCGACATCGGGACTGCGGCGGAGATTGAACCCGTTGACCACCTTGCGGGTGATTTCATCGGGGAGGACACGTCCGTGGGCCGCGTCGTCGAGGGTGTAGACGCGGAAAACGTGCGGCAGGGCTTCCAGGGCGCCGGCGGCTTCGTGCTGCACCTCGGTGAGGTCGAGCTTCTTTCCGGCGATCAGGTCGCGGTTGAGATAGACCGCCAGGTCCCAGGCGCCGGCCACCCACTCGCCGGGTCCGTAGCGCGCAACCAGCGCGGATTGGACTGTCTGTTTGATACTTGAGGACAGGAGACGGCCGCCCGGCATTTTGCGCGCCCGGTTGGTCTCGGGCAGGGGCGCGCCACCGTGATCCGCGGTGAGCACGACGAGCACGTTGTCCGCACCGGCTTGTGCGTCCACGGCCTGGAGGAACTTGCCGAGCAGGCGGTCGGTTGCAGTCGAGATTTCGTGGGCTTCCTTCGAGTCGGGGCCGTAGTCGTGGCCCACGTAATCGTTGGACGAGAAGCTGACCACGAGAAGGTCGGTGGCGTCGTGTTTGCCGAGATCCACGGCGCTCAAGGCGCGCTCGGCCATGGCTTCGACGAGGTCGTTGCCGAACGGAGTGGTTTCCATGGCGTTATACAGCTTGGCATCGACGGGCAATTGATGGCCGAGCCAGGTGACGCCTTTGTACCGATCTACCGGACGGGCGGCATTGTACTCCCGGACCCACGCGGGAAGCTCCGGGTAGTAATATGTGCTGCTGACGAAGTTGCCGGTCTTGTCATCGAACCAGATCGCGCCGTCGGCCATATGTCCCGCGGGAAGGATGGCGGAGCGATCTTTTAGCGAGATCCCGATCACGTGCGAGTTGGCACTCACCATCTTGAGTTGATCGCCGATGGTGCTGACGAGCATGCGGTTCGGCGACGATCCCTTCCTTCCGGCGGCTCCACCCAACAGATCGGTCGCTTTATCGGAGACGCTGGTGACGGCGGCGCGCTCCTCGCGGTCGTACCAGTCGTTGGCGACAATCCCGCTGATCGACGGCGTAGCTCCGGAGAGGATGGTGCTGTGGCCAACGGCGGTGATGGCGGGAACGTGGATGTAATTGGCACTGGCGAAGACCGCCCCCCGTGTGAGGAGCCGGTCGAAACCCGCCGTGTATTCGGTTCGGTAGCGCGTGAGGTAGTCGAAGCGGAACTGGTCGATGATGATGGTGACGATCAGCTTGGGTCTTCTGGGGGCGGCGAGGGCAAGGCAGGCGAGTGCAAAGACGAGGATTGCGGCTTTCTTCATGGAAGTCTCTTAGGGATTAGTCACAGGTTAACACCGACCGCGGGCGAACAATGTCAAGAGCGTGTACATGTCGTCAGGATTGTCGATGTAAACGAGCTGGACAGAAGACCGGAATTCAATTTGTAAACTACTGATTTTACAGAATGTCCTGACCGGCGCGGAAAATGCATTTACAAGGACTCTGGTCGGGAGGAAACCCAGTCATGGAATTGGTGAAGAAACAAGCCGAGCGAAGGAGAAGGCGCCGCTTTGAGCTTCGGCGGCAGCTCCGGTACAAGGTGGCAGAGGAAGGAGTCGTGGTGGCGTCGGGCGCGGGTGAGACGATCAACATCGGCAGCGGAGGTGTGGCGTTCTGCGCGGAAAACCGGCTGCAGCCCGGCGCATTTGTGGAGTTATCCATCAGTTGGCCGATGTTGTTGGACGAGAATTGTCCCATGCGGCTGACGGTTTTCGGGCGGGTTTTGCGATCGCAGGGCAACCGGGCGGCTTGCTCGGTGGACAAGTATGAATTTCGCACGCAATCGCGGAAGCTGGAGCCGATTTCGACCGGCCGCACCGACAGCATGCTGCAGCGGTGGGTGGACACGGTACGCAAGAACGAATTGAAGATGAACCTGCTGGGCGCGTGAGACCGGAGCCTTACACTACGTTTCCTTCGACGACGAGGCTGGAGCCGGACTGGCTTCGGACTTTTTGGTCTCCGATTTGGATTCGCTTTTTGTCTCGGATTTCGGATCCGACCCGGATGCGCCGGTGGACGGGGACTTTCCGTTCCTAGCGTAGTCCGTCACATACCAGCCGGTGCCCTTGAACTGCAGAGCCGGAGCAGAAATCAGCCTTTCCACTTTTCCGCCGCAACTTTCGTGAACCTGCAGAGGCTCGTCGGAGAATTTTTGCAGGACCTCAAACGTCTTCCCGCATTTTTCACACTTGTAATCGTAAAGAGGCATGTGCTTCTGTGATACCCCTCGAACTTGTTTCTATTGTATCAGATGACGGGAGGGGGCCGAAGTTGCAGGGCTTTGGCGACCCTTGGTGAGGCTAAGTTTTGTAAAGGCGGGGCAGAATGGCTAACACGCGGGCGGGGCGCGGCGTCATTAGGGTAGAGTGAAACGCAGAGCTTACATTGCCGGGGCTTTCATGGGAGTGACGCTGGCGCTGAGTGCGGCGGCGGCCATGCCGTCCTGGCGCCTGGTTTCCTCGGCGCACAGTTTTCAGCGGCACTTTCGGGAGCTGAAGCGGTCGGACGTCAGCACGGTGGAGCGGCTGGTGTTCAGCCTGGTGCTGGCGCATTCGGAGAGGTAGCGGGGGAGAAGCGAGAAGCGGAAAAGCTGAGAAGCGAAGAAGCTAAGAAGCCGGGAATGCGCGGACGGCGAAAAACGACCGTCCGCGCTACGTTCGGGTCTTACTTCTTCCTGGGGACGGCTTTCTTAACGGGGGCGGCAGCGCAGGGGGAGGACTTCAGGTTCTCGATCTTGGCCTTTTCCGTGTCCATGGTCAGGAGGAATGGCTCCTTGGTGAAAGCGCTGGGTACGCCCTCCCACTGAATTTCGGCGCCGGCCTCGGGCTTGCCGGTGAGGGGCGCATCGAGCTTCAGGGAGACTTCCGGATGCGTGGCATCGGAGATGGCGACCAGGAGCTCCTTGCTGCGGCACGCGGGCTTGCCTTCCACGATGGTCCCTTTGAGCTTGGGGACTTGGGCGTCTTTCAGCGATGTGGCGAAGTACTGTTCACCGTTCTGGTCGGCGAGCTGACCTTTGATGCCCATCCAGAGGGCGAGCTGCGGATTGCTCTTCTTGAACTCCTCTTCCTTCTCATGCGCGATTTCGCTGGTGGACTTGATCTTGAAATCGGCGGGAGGCGTGGGTGAAGCCTTGGCCATTTCCTTGAGCTGTTTCAGGCCGGCGTCGTCGCCGCCGTGATACTGGGTATACAGGTTGTTGAGGTAGTTTTCGATCTGCTTGGCGTCGGCGGTGCCGCCGAGAGACGCGTCGATACCCACCGCGCGCGCTACGTAAAACAGGCCGGCCGAGATCTTGTCAGGCTGGACCTTGTAGAGGCAAACCTCGGCGCGTCCGAGGCCGTAGGCGATGGCGGCGCTATCAGGGAACTTCTGCAGGGCGTTGGTGTAAGAGGTTTCCGCGGTCTTGCAGTTATCGGTGTTCTTGTCCTGAGCATACTTGGCCATGGCTTCGGCGCCCGGACGCATGGCGAGGTTGACCAGGACCGCCTTGGAGAGATTGGTCACATCGTTCTTGGTCTTGGCCCAATCGGCATCGCTGGTGCCGGCGGGTTTGTTGGCGGCGGTGAAGTATTCGTTGGCGTACTCACCGAGCGCGGCGGCGGCTTTTTCGCCCGCGGCGATCTGATCGGGGGTCGCGTTGGGGATCTGCATGATGTTGACAGACATCTGATACAGGACGGTCAGTACCTGCTGCGGTCCCTGTTTGGGATCCTTGAACACGCTCTTGAGGCCGCGTGCCATGAGCTGGGATCCTATCTCGATGACTTTGGCCGGCTGCTTAGAGCCAGAGTAGGCGCCAATGTAGTAATAAAGGCGATCGTCTTTGTAATCGGAGTCCGGGTACTTCTGGGTCCAGGTGTCGAGATCCTTCACCTGCTGCGCGGGGTTGGCGGCGTCTTTCAGGGTCTGATTAAAGATGTCGTATTCGCCCTGGTCCTTAACTTTCTTTTCCTGTGCTCCAGCGACCTGGGCGGTCCCGGCCAGAAGCAGCGCGCCGGCCGTGGCGAGCACGATTCTCTGACACATCGAATTCCACATATGCACCAATTACCTCCTCACTGTCTGTCCAGCTAAAACGTAGGGCTGTTTGCCGCACTCGCGACTGACGCGCCACCGCCACACTCTGCCGGTGGACACTTTGCGGAGTATAGCCGAACCAATAACAAGGTGCAACCCAATTTGACTCCGCGGCCCGCCGCCGGGTTCCGGCCAGAAGAATCATATCAGAGGAAAGGAGGCTTCTCTGCGAACGTGACACAAACGTGACGGAGAAGTGTGGGGGGCGTGGCAACAAGCAAGAAATGGGGCAGGTCGGAAACCTGCCCCACGCGCTATGCTTGGGGGTTCGTGCATTACATCGATCTGGCGGTCATCCTCGTCTACCTGGTGGGAATTACGCTATTCGGGGCGCGATTCCGGCGCGGACAGAAGAACCTCCGCGATTACTTTCTCGGGGGGCGCACGGCGCCGTGGTGGGCCATCAGCCTCTCGATTGTATCGGCGGAGACCAGCACGCTGACGATCATCGGCACCCCGCCGCTGGCTTTTGCGGGCAACCTGGGCTTTCTGCAGATCGTCTTCGGCTACCTTCTGGCGCGGATCGTGATCTCGCTGCTGCTATTGCCCCACTACTTTCGCGGCGAGATGTTCACGGCCTACGAACTGATGCGGCGGCGGTTCGGGGAGCGCATCCGCAAGACCACGGCGTCGATATTCCTGGTGACGCGGGCGCTGGCGGAGGGAGTTCGGGTGTTCGCCATATCACTAGTGATCCTGATCATCCTGGAAGAATTCTACCGGCGTTTCCAGCTTTCGCCGAGTATGGGCGAGATCGTATCCATCGTGCTGATCGTGGTGCTGACGTTGTTCTATACCTTCGAAGGCGGAATGACGGCGGTGATCTGGACGGACGTGGTTCAGATGGCGCTGTACGTGGTGGGCGCGGTAGCGAGCTTTGCGGTGATTCTGGCGAAGATTCCCGGGGGATGGGAGCATGTCGTGGCCGTGTCCGCGCCGGCGCACAAGCTGAGTGTTTTCGACTTCCGGTTTGCGCCCACCATGGAGTTCTTCTCGCGCACGTACAGCTTCTGGGCGGGTGTGGCGGGCGGATGCTTTCTGACCACGGCGACGCACGGCACGGACCAGCTCATGGTGCAGCGTCTTTTGAGCGCGCGCGACGAGCGCCAGAGCCGGGTGGCGCTGATGGCGAGCTGGGCCGTGATTTTCGTGCAGTTCACGCTGTTTCTGCTGATCGGGGTTCTGCTGTCTGTCTATTTCGGCGATAACGGCATCGCGCCGCCGGCCAAGCTGGATCGCATTTATCCGGAGTTTGTGTGGCGCAACCTTCCGGCCGGGCTGGCGGGGCTGGTGATCGCGGCGATTCTGGCGGCGGCGATGGCCAACCTGAGCGCGGCGCTGAATTCGCTGGCCTCGACGACGGTGGTGGATTTCCTGCGCGCCCGAGCCCGCGGCCTGAGCGAGGCTGCGTCCCTGCGACAGGCGCGGTTGTGGACCATCGTCTGGGGACTGGTGCTATTGGCGATCGCGATTGCGGCGCGGCATTCCACATCGGTTCTGGAAGCGGGCCTGACTATCGGCTCGATCCCGATGGGGGCACTACTCGGCGTCTTTCTTCTGGGCGTGCTGACGAGCGGCGTGCGGGAGACGGCGGCGATGTGGGGTGTGGCGGCGGGGCTGGCGGGGATCCTCTATGTTCACTTCTACACGCCGATCGCCTGGACGTGGTACGTGCTCATCGGGACCGCGGTCACGTTCGGTACGGGATGGCTGGTGTCGCTGTTTCAGGGTAGGGGAGGCGCGGTAGTCGAAGAATGATCGTTCCAAAGGTGGAATTGAAGCGGGCGCTAGGCCCGTGGGCAGCCGCGTCGATCGTGGTTGGCACGGTGATCGGCAGCGGCATTTTCCTGGTGCCGAAGACCATGATCCAGAAGGTCGGCAGCCTGGAGGCGGTGTACGCGGTGTGGATCGTGGGCGGGCTGCTCTCGCTGGCGGGCGCGCTGAGCTACGCGGAACTGGCGGCGGCGCTGCCCGAGGCGGGCGGCGAGTACGCGTTCCTGCGCGAGGCATATGGTCCCATGTGGGGATTCCTGTACAGTTGGACGCAACTGTGGGTGGCGAAGAGCGGCTCGATCGCGACGCTGGCGACCGGGTTTTTTCTGTACCTGACGAACTTTTTCGAGCCGCTGAAGGGAGTGCTGTACACGGTACCGTTGCCGATCGGGCCCAACGGCGGTCCGCTGGAAATTCAGTACGGCCAAATTTTCGCGATCGGGCTGATTTTGGCCCTGGGTTGGCTGAATTATTACGGGGTGAAGGTGGGCGGCGATGTGCAGGTAGCGGTGACGATCGTCAAAGTGGGTCTGATTGCGGCGATTATCTTCGCCGGCCTTTTCTTCGGACATGCGCACTCGCCGGAGACGGCGACGGCGGCGCCGCTGACGTTTTCGGGTTTTGTAGCGGCGCTGGTAGCGGCGCTCTGGGCATATGACGGCTGGAATAACGTCAGCATGGTGTCATCGGAGATAAAAGAACCGCAAAGAAATCTGCCGCGGGCATTGATTGGGGGGACGCTGGCGGTAATTGGAATTTACCTGGCGGCCAACGCGGCCTATTTTCATGTCCTGGCACCTTCGGAAGTGGCTGGCAGCATGAGGGTTGCGGCCGAGATGATGCACAAAATCGCAGGTTCATGGGGAGCCTCGGCGGTATCCATCGCGGCCATGATCAGTATTTTTGCCGCATTGAACGGATCGATTCTTTCGGGTTCGCGCGTGCCTTACGCGGCGGCGCGCGACGGTTATTTTTTTTCCGGAATTGCGCGAGTAGATCCGCGCCACCATACGCCCGGGGTATCGATCGTGGTGCTGAATCTCTGGGCAGCGCTTCTGGTGCTTTCCGGCAAATATGACGACCTGTTCAATCTGGTGATTTTCGCGAGCTGGATTCTGTATGGAATGACGGCGGCGGCGGTGCCGGTGCTTCGCTGGCGCCGTCCGGAGCTGGTGCGGCCCTACCGCACGGTGGGTTATCCTTTTGTACCGGTACTTTTCATTTTGGCTGCTTTTGTACTTTTAATAACAACTGCGATAGAACGGCCACGCGAATCGTTAATGGGAATTGGACTGATTGTGCTTGGACTCCCATTTTACCTTTATTGGAAAAAACAAAAAGACTCAAATGCGTCGTAATCGCCGTACTAGACTGTAGAGCCAGTACTTTGGGTGATTGGAAATGTGCCAAAAATAAGTGCGATTTTCCGCAAAAATCTATTGCTTTGCGGCTGGAATTTGGGTGTAGACTGGGAGCACACGAGAAATTCCAGTTAACGGCCGCAGGATTAGGTAAGAGCCGGGGCTGGCCGGGAGATCAGAATGGACGTCAGCAAGATTCTCGCCGAATTAAAGGCGGAGCGGGAACAAATCGAGGAGGCGATACTGAGTCTGGAGCGACTGGCGCGCGGCAGAGGAAGGCAGCGCGGCCGGCCCCCGGGGTGGATGGCGGAGGTAGCTTTGCCGAAGCGGCGCGGCCGCCCGCCGGGCAGCAAGAACAAAGTTCACGCGGCGAATGGCGGGACGGACGCCAGTGCCATGGCTTCCTGAGGTTCCGAGCGGCGGGAAGCCTACCTCACGGCGATCAGAATTTCTGAGGCGCCTCACCGAGTTTCACTCGGATTTTCTCATTGCGTCCGTTGCGATAGACGGTGAGCTCGATCGTATCGCCGCCGTGCTTTTTGGTGAGCAGGCGGGTGAGGGTTTCTTTGTCGTCGATGGTCTGGCCATCAGCGGCGACGATTAGATCTCCGCCGACACCAAGCCGGTAATTGCCCACGATCACGACCTGGTTGGGCCCACGGAGGCCCGCAGTTTCGGCGGCGGAGCCCCGCTCGATGCTTTGAATCAAGAGGCCGCCCGACATGGGGAGGCGGAGCATGTCCGCGAGATCGCCGGCGACGTAGATGGTCTGCACGCCGAGGTAGGGACGCGAGATCTTCCCGCTGGCTTGGTATTGTTCGAGCATGGCTTTGGCGCGCGCGATGGGCATGGCGAATCCGATGCCGATGCTGCCCTGCGCTCCGAGAATGGCGGTGTTGATACCGATGACGTTGCCGTGGCCGTCGAGCAGCGGCCCACCGCTGTTGCCGGGATTGATGGCGGCGTCGGTCTGGATCATTCCCTCGAGGCTGCTCTCTTCGGTTTGAATGGTGCGGCCCAATGAGCTCACGATGCCGGTGGTCAGGGTGCCTTCGAACTGGAAGGGATTGCCGATGGCGAGCACCTTCTGGCCCACCACGAGGTGGTCGGAATCGCCGAGGCGGAGCGTGGGCAGCTTTTTTCCAGCATCGATTTTGATCAAAGCCAGATCGTTGGCGGGATCGTAGCCGAGCATTCGGGCCATGTACACCTTTTTGTCGGAGAGCGTGACCGCGAGGTTGGAGCTGCCGCTGACGACGTGGTGATTGGTGAGGATCTCTCCATCGGGGCTGATGACGAACCCGCTGCCGGTGCCCTTTTCGGGGTAGATGCCGAAGAAGCTGCGGGTGTAGACGGTGGAGGTGATGAACACGGTGGCGTCGCGCGAATTCTTGTAGACGTCGATGTTGTTCTGCTCGTCGGCGGAGAAGCCGGCCGCACCGGCGGGCTCGGGCTCGCTCCACAGGCGCCCGACCTGGCGCACGGGACGCGTCATATCGAAGCGCGTGCCGCTGGTGATGTAGAGGAAGCCGGCCACCATCAGAACGGCCCAGAGGAATGGTCGCAGTGATTTCATGATTGAATGCTCCGTAGCGCCTGGTAGACGGCGCGGGTCTGGCGAAGCGTGTCTTCTTTCTCGCCGGAAGTATCGATGACGAAATCGGCGAATTTTCGTTTTTCGGCCACCGGCATCTGGCGGCTGAGGCGCGCGCGGACGTCGGCCGCGACGGCGCCGGGCCGGCGCAGGGCCCGTTCGAGCTGCTGGTCTTCGGAACAGGTGACCAGGATGAGCTTGTCGAACCGTTTGTAGCTGCCGGTTTCGATGAGAATGGCGGCTTCGACCACGGCGATCCCGTCAGGATGGCGGGCGGCAAAGGCGGCGATGCGGTCTTCTTCACGGCGAATCACGGCCGGGTGGACGAGCGAGTTGAGGCGTTCGAGGCGGTCGGGCTGGCCGAAGACACAGGCGGCGAGGGCGCGCCGATCGATGGCGCCATCGCCCGCCAAAATCCCCTGTCCGAATTCCGTCACGACTCCCTCGTAGGCTTCGCCGCCGGGCGCCAGAACCTCGTGTCCCAGCTCGTCGGCTTGTACCAGAAGGCACCCCATGCCGGCGAGGGCCTCGCCGACGAACGACTTGCCGCACGCCAGGCCCCCCGTCAGACCCACTCTCAGCATACGCTGAGGCGGCGCTCGGCGGAGGCCACCGTATTCGCCATGAGCATGGCGATGGTCAACGGCCCGACGCCACCCGGCACGGGCGTATAAGCTTCGGC
Source organism: Candidatus Acidiferrales bacterium (assembly GCA_035499435.1). Classification (GTDB taxonomy): domain Bacteria; phylum Acidobacteriota; class Terriglobia; order Bryobacterales; family Bryobacteraceae; genus Solibacter. The sequence goes on from DATJYW010000023.1 coordinate 15,961, forward strand.
GCGCTCGATGACGGCGACGGGGTCCACGTCGCCCACCAAGACGCTGCCTTTGCGGTCGAAGGCGGCGAGCTTATCGGCGGAATCGCGGAAGATCCGGGCCACCTGGTCGCGGCCGGTGAGGTAGTTCGTGCCCACGTCCACTACGACCGCGCCGGGGCGAATATAATCCGCGGTGATCATGGCGGGGCGGCCGATGGCGGCTACCAGGATATCGGCCTCGCGGCAGACGGCGGGCAGGTCGGGGGTCTTGGAATGGCAGATGGTGACGGTGGCGTGCTCGTGGAGGAGCAGCATGGCGACGGGTTTGCCGACGATGTCGCTGCGGCCGACGACCACGGCGCGCCTGCCGGCGATGGGGACCTGGTTGCGCTTGAGGAGCTGGATGATGCCGGCGGGCGTACAGGCGCGGGGTCCCGGAAGGCCGGCCACGAGATTGCCAACATTGCAGGGGTGAAAGCCATCGACGTCTTTTTCGGGAGAAACGCCGAGCAAGATGCGCTTGGCGTCGACCTGAGGGGGCAGGGGCAACTGCACCAGGATAGCGTCGATCTCCGGGCGCGCGTTGAGGCCACAGACCAGGGCCAGGAGCTCCTGCGTGGTGATTACTCCGGGTGGGGTGATGGTTTCGGAGAGGATGCCGAGGTCGTGGCAGGTCTTAACTTTGTTGCGGACGTAGATCTCGGAGGCGGGGTTATTGCCTACCAGCACGACCGCCAATCCGGGCGCGCGGGACCTGTCGATGAGGGCGGCGATGCGCGGTTTCAGTTCTGCCTTAATTTCATCGCGAACGCGATTTCCGTCGAGGATTCGCGGCATTCTCCTCAATGATAGCGTGCGCGGTACGCGGGCCGTGGCGCGCGACCAGGGGCAGGGGCTCGAAGTGCGCGCGCAGTGACTCGGCGGCTTCGCGGGCTTCTTCGCCTTCGAGCCGGGCGTGCAGCTCGGCGGCGATTTCGAGCAATTTGCGGTAGCGCGGCTCCCAGATGCGGAGGAAGGGCCTGGGGTCGAGGCGGCCGGCGACGGGGCCCCGGCGGTAGAGCTTTTCTTCGAATGCCTGATTGACCAGGTTTTTTTCGAGGCGCTCGCGGCAGGCGTCTTTAAGGATGCCGGCGAGCCAGAGCAGCTCCTGGCGATCGAGGCGGTCGAGCGGACTCTTGGGGTCGGGCATGCTTTGAGCAAATATAACAGAGTGCGGGGATGATGTTTCCGGGGTCCCACCGATGGCGCTGCGGTCGAGAGGGCGAACAACGACCGTCCGGCCCACACTCGTCCGGTAGAATGGAAAAAGTGCCCTACGATCTTGTTGTCATCGGAAGTGGTCCCGGCGGCTACTCCGCTGCTATTCGCGCCGGACAGTACGGGCTGAAAACCGCGCTCGTCGAAA
>DATJYW010000024.1:0-5927 GCA_035499435.1 Candidatus Acidiferrales bacterium
CCTCGTTCGGTCTCCGGGACGACGCAGGAGACGTGATGTTTCATCCTAAGGTTCTGCACTTTTCTCTGTGCCTTCTCGCGGTCAGTTCGTTCCTCCGCCCCGCCATCCTGCGGGCTCAGAACGCTCCCGCTGCTGCGGCCCGCGTCGGCCCCATCGACGAATCCGCGCGCGTTGTGCTTCGCGGCAATCGCCACCCGCTGGCCACTGCTGCCAACGATCGCGGCGTCGCTGCTCCCGATCTCCCCATGGACCGCATGCTGCTGGTCTTGAACCGCGACGCGGCCGCTCAATCCGCGCTCGACCGCCTCGTCCTCCAGCAGCAGGACCGCTCCTCCCCCAACTTTCACAACTGGCTCACACCCGCGCAGCTCGGCCAGCTATTCGGCCCCTCCCAATCCGATCTCCAGATGATCACCGGATGGCTCGCCTCTCACGGCTTCCGCGTCGGCCGCGTGGCTCGCAGTGGAATGGTCATCGAATTCAGCGGCACCGCCGCCCAGGTCAACGAAGCCTTCCATACTCCCATCCACATCTACGCCGCGAACGGCAGGACGCACTATGCCAACTCGGCCGATCCTCAGATTCCCGCCGCGCTCGCGGCCATCGTCGCCGGAGTCAGCACGCTGCACAATTTTGAAAAGCAGCCTGCGGCAATCGTGCTCGGCAGCGCCTCGCGCATCGGCAACACCAGCACCTGGCAGCCGGAGTTCACCTTCAACAGCCCGTCCGGCCCCGAACATTTCCTGGCTCCCGGCGATTTCTCGAAAATCTACTCGACCGCGGGCCTCTACTCCTCCGGCATCGACGGAGCCGGTCAGAGCATCGCCATCGTGGCGCGCTCCAACATCAACCTCTCCGACGTCCAGATTTTCCGCATCGCCTTCGGCCTGCCGCCCAACGACCCGCAAATCATTCTCGATGGCCCAAACCCCGGCAACCTTTTCGGCGGCGAGGAATCCGAGGCCGACCTGGACGTCGAATGGTCCGGCGCCATCGCTCCCAATGCCACCATCAAGATGGTCGTCTCCGCCAGCACCAACTCCACAGATGGCGTCGACCTCTCCGCCCAGTACATCGTGGACAACAATCTCGCCCCGGTCATGAGCGCGAGCTTCAACGAGTGCGAAGCCGCTCTCGGCCCGGCCGAGAACACGTTCCTCAACAATCTGTGGGAGCAGGCCGCCGCGCAGGGCATCACCGTGGTCGTCGCCACCGGCGATAATGGCGCCGCCGGCTGCGACAGTCCCGCAGCCGGAATCGCCGCGACGCAAGGGCCTGCGGTCAACGGCCTCGCCTCCACTCCCTTTAACATTGCCGTCGGCGGCACCGAGTTCGACGAGAACGGCGCGGACAGTGCCTTCTGGTCGCCTACCAACGGTCCCGATCAATCCTCCGTGCTCGGCTACATTCCGGAAACCGTGTGGAACGAAAGTTGTCTCGTCGGCGGTGCGTGCACGTTCACATCCCTTTTCGCCTCGAGCGGCGGTGCCAGCATTCTCTATGCAAAACCTCCCTGGCAGGCCGGCCCCGGCGTGCCCGCAGACGGCCAGCGCGATCTTCCCGACGTCTCTCTCGCCGCCGCCGCCGGCCACGACGGCTACCTCTTCTGCCAGGACGGAACCTGCGTAACCGACAGCACCGGCCAGCTCATCAACGGAAATATCGTCGGTGGCACCTCCGCCGCCACGCCCGCGTTTGCCGCCATCATGGCGCTCGTCGTCCAAAAGACGAATTCGCGCCAGGGCCAGGCCAACTTCGTGATTTATCCCCTCGCCGCCGGCCAGAGCCCCGCGTCTTGCAATTCCACCGGCATGGGCGGCCCGCAGGCCCAATGCATCTTTAACGACATCACGCAGGGGAATAACAGCGTTCCGGGGCAGTCGGGCGCCGCCGCCGCGCAGGGATACGACCTCGTCACCGGCTGGGGCTCAATCAACGCTGCAAACCTGGTCAACAACTGGACCACCTCGACGCTGCGCTCCTCAAGCACCACCTTGCAGCTTCAACCCGCCAGCATCACTCATGGCCAGCCGGTCACCGCGTCGGCCACCGTCGCCCCCGCGGCCGGCGGGGGAACGCCCACGGGCGAAGTGGCGCTCCTCACCAGCACCGGAACCGCATTGAATCTCGGCCCGCTCGCGAACGGCTCCGTTTCTTCCTCCGCAATCACCCTTCCCGGTGGCTCGTATTCGGTCACCGCCGCGTACGGCGGCGACGGCACCTTCAGCCCCAGCACTTCAAACTCCGTGCCGGTCACGGTTCAGCCGGAGGCGAGCACTCTGATCTTTTCCGTTCTGGGTGGAACGCAGAGCGGCAATCCCCCCACCGTCTCCGCCACGTACAGCGCCTTCCTCGATTTTCAGGCCACCGTCCTTGGCGTGTCGGGCCAGGGAAACGCCACAGGCACCGTCACGTTTTCCGACACGTTCAATGGAGTCACTTCCACGTTGGTCGCCGTGCCGCTCAACGTCCAGGGCGTCGCTCTGGTTCCGTTCACCTCGCTCGCTGTTGGGACCCACATCGTGTCCGCCGCCTATTCGGGCGACGCCAGTTTCCTGGCCGCCAACGCGCCATCGATCACTGTTGTGATTTCCAAGGGCCCCACGATCACGTTTGCCTTGCTTCCTTCAGGCGCGCTCCCGGGCAGCAGCGTGACGCTCGAGGCCATCGTTTTCGCTCAGAACGGAGCGGCTGACCCCACCGGCACCGTGCAGTTTCTCGATGGCGGGGCGGCCCTCGGCGGTCCTGTGCCGGTAAAAAATCTCGTCGCCGTACTCACGACGTCTCAGTTGCCCAACGGCACGAACACCATCACCGCCAGCTACTCCGGAGACACGAACTTTCTGCCGTCCATCTCCGCAGCCGCAACCCTGATCGTGGCCAATCCCGATTTCCAGATCGCCGCCAATCCTGGTCTGGTGACCGTATCGAACGGCGCGCCCGCCTCCGCCCGGTTGATCGTCAGCCAGGCCCCCGGGCTCACTTTCTTGCAACCCATTTCGTTCTCGTGTTCCGGCCTTCCCGCCTCGGTCTCCTGCGGCTTCCAGCCCGCCGTCGTGATGCTCAATGGCGCGCCCTCGGCCAGCACTACGGTCACGTTCTCGAAGAATGTCGGCGCCGCCGCGCATCGCGCAGGATTGCTGCTGGCCGCGCCGCTTGCGGCACTGGGCATCTCGTTCGCGCTGCTGATCGCGTGGCCGCCGTCCCGCCGCTACGCGCCGCATCTCGTTCTCACTGCGCTGCTCGGCTCATTGGCTGCGATGATCGCCTGCGGTGGAAACTCAACGGCCACCGTGGTCAACCCGCCGCCGCCCGCTCCAGGCGCAATCACTGTAACGGTCACCGCCACCGGCGGCGCCGGTGCCGCTGCCGTGAGTCACAGCGTGGCTCTCGCCGTGACCGTGCAATAGCCTCTGCGGTTTGCGGCCGTTCCCAGCCGCTTTCCTTGACCCGGCACCCCACACCCGATATTCTTGAATACACTCGCAGTTGTGCATTTTCCATGTGGGCCTGTAGCTCAGGTGGTTAGAGCGCGCCCCTGATAAGGGCGAGGTCGGATGTTCGAGTCATCCCAGGCCCACCAGCCTTCGCTCGCCAAGTTGACGTAGCACCGGGTTGACCTTCAGTATCGGCGAGCTACGGCTCGGCAGGCCAAGGAAATCAACAAGCGAAGGCTGTCGCGCCGAAGCTTGTTTGCGGAGGCGGACCTCCCCGTGAAATACGTCTACATTTTGCAGAGCGAGCAAGACGCGGGGCATTTCTACACCGGCATCACGGACGATTTGGACGCTAGGCTGTCGAAGCACAATTTAGGCGAGGTCGCACACACGTCCAAGAATCGACCGTGGCGCATCAAGACGTATGTCGCGTTCACCGATGAGGATCGCGCGCGCGCGTCTGAGAAGTATCTGAAGTCTGGATCGGGCCGCGCATTTGCTAAAGCAAGGCTCTAGGCGAGTTCTCTTCCTCCGTTTACAGTTCGAGCGACAGAGCCCACAAACACCCGGGTCGCTTCCGCCCAAATCGGGGTTTTCCTCCGCGGCTTTTTATAGAGCGAATTTCCGCAGTCCGTTCTTCAGCGGGGCGTTGTCGCAAAGGGTCGGTGAACGCAACGCCTATAGTTAGGGGTGAACACTGTGAATCTTCCTTTGTTCACCCTTGCCGGAGCAACGCTGAACGCGAAGGGCATCTTTCGACCAGAACACTACCTGTGTTTCAGTGTTCTGCTGGACTGGACCGTCCTGGAGGGCTAGGTCCTTATGACCGTCGGCGGGATATTCGGGCTTTACTCCAAAGGAGCTACGTCGGTACGATGTCGACGCCACCAAATGGACGCAAAACTGCGAAAAACGCTGGAAGATTTCCCTAAATTCAGCGTGTCTCAACTGACCCGGGTAGGCACCGATTCGCAAGGCTTCACAAGATTCGAACTGAATGGTGAATTCGATCGCCTTGTTCAACCACAGGGACAAATCACTTGGTTCTGGCTTTTGATCGGTGATCGCGCGGCGGTTTGCGCGCAGTGGAAATCTGTTGGACCAGGAAATGTGGCAACGGTCACTGCTGACGAAAAGGAAATGCCCGAAATAGTCGGTAAGACGCTCTACTACCTGAGCCCAGCGTGGGACGCCCGTCACATCTGGATGGTCCTCGATGAGCAGTGGGGATGGAAACGCGTTCTTTTTCAGGCTGTCGATGCGGTCGCCGAAGCGTTCGAAGCAACCGACATATCGATCGTTGATGGGCGGGAAGTGAAGACCTGGACGAAATTGTCGCGTGCCGACAAATGTAAATCCACAAAGCGGTACGCACCGACGCTGGACGACACGTTAGTTTCGGGTAGGCCAGCCCAACTCGTGCCGGGTGGATGGGATCACGAGCATTGCCAGCTTTGCCGGGAACACATTAACAACGGCGACTTTGGATATCGAGACGAGGATGACCACTGGTTGTGCGAGAGCTGCTACGACAAATATGTGAAGCATCACGATTTGTCGTTCGTGGATGACCTGTGAGTCGCGTCTGAAAAATCCGCTCTGAGTGGATTCGCGCAGTCCAACCGGCGCTGATGCTCTTCGCATGAATCAGAGCAGCGAAAGCTCTCCAATTTGCGGAATCCCTGCCGCGATCTGACCCGGCGGAAGGGTTCTAAGATCGTGAGCTAGGGCCCACCTTTCCACCTGCTGATCTTCCCGCGCTTGGATTTGAGCAATATTTAGCAGCCCTTGTGGCCGTGTTTTCTAGGTTCCCAATTTGATGATGCCCGCGCGGATTAGCGCGAGCGAGCCCGCTCCCACCAGCACCCACAGCAGCACGCCCTGCAGCAGCGGACGCCAGCCGACCTTTTGGAGCGCCGCGCGCGAAATCCCCGTCCCGATCAGGAACAGTGTCGCCGTCAGGCCCAGCTTCCCTCCCTGGCTCGCGAGATGCGTTGCCTCTCCAATTCCCGGCACATAGGAATTCACCACCGCCGCCAGGCAGAACAGAAAAATGAACCACGGTATGGTCACCTTCGACCTCGTCCGCCGCACCGCCGCCGTGCCCAGCGAGAGCGGCAGAATCCAGAGTGCGCGAGCCAGCTTCACTGTCGTGGCGACTACCAGCGCAATCGCTCCGTAGCGCGTCGCCGCGCCCACCACCGAGCTCGTATCGTGGATTGCCAGCGCAGCCCACAAACCAAACTGCGATTCCGTCAGATGCAGCGCCGCGCCGATCGGTGGAAAAATGAACAGCGCGATCGAATTCAAGATGAACACCGTGCCCAGCGCCACCGACATCTCTTCCGCGCTGGCCTGCATGATCGGCGCCACTGCAGCAATCGCGCTCCCCCCGCAAATTGCCGTGCCCGAAGAAATCAGGAACGACGGCGTCGCCGGCACACGAACCAGCCGGCCGATCGCGAGGCCCGCCGCCAGCGCAAAGCTGAT